>DKJQ01000071.1 GCA_002454845.1 Ignavibacteria bacterium UBA6688 | reverse complement strand
ATACCCTGACTGATCTTTGGAAGAGCGCCCCAATGGTGAGCATCGCGATCACCGGGCTTGTCGCACTTCTTGTTGACAGCACGAAAGGAGAGAGGTCGACAGCGGTCTACTGGTTGTCCCTTGCGGGAATTGCATTGGCGTTCGGCTTTTCCTCCAACTCGCTGAGCACGGAGGTCATTCTCTTCAACGGGATGATCCTCCAGGGGGGCTACGCGAGCTATTTCAGCATGGTGTTTACCGTTTCTGCTTTTCTCACGGTCGTTCTTTGCAGGCCGTACATGCAGCGCCTCTATCGGGAAAAGGGTTCGCTGTATATTTTGATTCTCTTTGCGACACTCGGTATGATGCTGATGGCATCGGCGATGGATCTGATCATCGTGTTTCTTGGGATTGAACTCATGTCGGTCTGCCTCTACGTCCTGACGGGGTTCATGCGTACGAAGGCGACCGCAAACGAATCGGCCCTCAAATACTTTCTGCTTGGTGCTTTTGCCACGGGGTTTCTCCTCTACGGGATAGCCCTGGTGTACGGGGTTTCAGGAACCACCAATCTCAAACTCATCAGCGAATCGTATCCACAGCTTTCTGAGAACTCCCTTTTTGTCCTCGGAACAGGGTTTCTGGTAATTGCGTTCGGATTTAAAGTGGCCGCCGTGCCATTTCACATGTGGGCCCCTGATGTCTACGAGGGAGCTCCAACCACCATTACAGGCTTCATGTCCACGGGAGCCAAGGCTGCCGCATTTGCCGTCTTTGTAACGGTGTTCATCAGAACCTTCACTATTGGCGGGACGCCCATCAGCGAGGTGCTGGCCCTGATCGCTGCTGCTTCAATGATCCTCGGTAACGTGACCGCCATCGCACAGTCAAACCTCAAGAGAATGCTTGCCTATTCCAGCATCGCGCATGCCGGCTACATGTTGAGCGGCATTGCCGCGGGGAATGCTGAGGGGGAGACCGGTGTTCTTTTCTATCTCGCAGCCTACACCGTTATGAATATCGGAGCGTTTGGGATCATTTCCTGGGTCGAGCAAAGGGACGACACCAAACTCACATTCGAGGACTATGCAGGATTCAGCGCGCAGCGTCCGGTGCTAGCGGCCCTGCTCTCCGTGTTCCTGTTCTCGCTGGCCGGTATTCCTCCCTTCGCCGGCTTCTTCGGAAAATATTATGTTTTCCTCGCTGCCGTGAAGGCTGATCTGCTCTGGCTCGCGGTGATCGGAGTGCTGACCAGCGTTGTCTCCGTCTACTACTATCTCCGCCTCGTTATGATGATGTATTTCCGTGATGGCAAGGCGACGGTTGAAGAAAGGATTCCTGGATTTGCCCTTGCGGTCATCGGTGCGGCTGCCGTGCTGGTGATTCTGCTGGGCCTCTATCCCTCTCTCATTGTCGACCTCACAAAAGGTTTCTTTAAGATTTAGCCCCCATCCCTATGCTCACGGTTGTTTCCACGGAAGAGATGCAATGGTGCGACAAGGCCGCCATCCGGACCTATGGGATTCCCGGTTTGTTGCTCATGGAGAACGCCGGTCGTGGGAGTGCCGAGTGTCTTGAAGAACGATTCGGTCCCACAAGGGAAAAGACCATCCTCATCCTGTGCGGGAAGGGGAACAATGGGGGAGATGGCTTCGTCGTCGCCCGGCATCTTCTGAACAAGGGGGCAAAGGTGATCGTTCTCCTGCTCGCTTCTCCGCGTGACATCAAGGGTGATGCGAAAACAAATTTGCTCATCCTGCAAAGATTACAGAAGTCTCACCCCGAACAACTTTGGATCAAGCCGTTCAGCCAAAGAGTCCTTCGACGCCTTCCCCCGATCCATTGTGCAGTCGATGCGATATTTGGGACGGGATTCTCCGGAAAGGTGAAAGGGATTGCCGGAAAAGGGATTGCCTGGTTGAACGACCGGAGGTTTCCCGTTATTGCTCTGGACATTCCTTCCGGGGTCCATGGAACCACCGGGGTGGTCGAAAACATCGCGGTATCCGCAACGCTCACCACGACGTTCGGACTGATAAAAACTGGATTGCTCTGCAATGAAGGCCATGACAGGGCCGGCGATGTCGTTCTCATCGATATCGGTTTGCCTCCCGTCGTTGTTCACGCGCACGCGTTGCGCAAGAAGATGGTCGTTGCAGAGGATGTGCAACGCCTCCTTCCTCGAAGGTCCTCGACCCTCCACAAGTATTCCGCAGGAAAGGTCTTGCTGCTTGCCGGGTCGAGGGGATATACGGGAGCCCCTGCGCTTGCCGCGTCTGCCGCATTGCGCTCCGGAGCCGGGGCCGTGCTCCTCGGAACCCCCGAATCCGTCTACCCGATTCTTGCACGAAAGCTGACAGAACAGATTGTGCTTCCCCTTCCTTCGACCACCGATGGGACCTTGTCGCTTTCGGCGTTGGACAAGATCCTCGGGAAAATTGCCTGGGCTGATGTTGTGGCCCTTGGCCCCGGCCTCTCGTTGAACGCGGAGACCCAAACCCTGTTGAAAGAAATTATAAGTCGCACCGGCGGTAAACTGGTCGTTGATGCCGACGCGTTATCTACTCTGGTCTCTTTGGGTTGGGCAAAGATCAGGAAACTCAAGGCAGCAATAATTGTTACGCCTCACGCCGGAGAAGCTTCACGCCTCTTGGGCATTTCCCCAAAGCAGATTGAACGTGACCGCGTTGAAGTTGCGAGGAGGGGCGCGCGGGAGGGGGGAGTGACCTTTGTTCTCAAAGGTGCGCCGACCGTGACGGGAAGTCCCGACGGCATGACCTATATCAATTCGACCGGGAACCCGGGGATGGCGACTGTTGGTACGGGAGATGTCCTGTGCGGTCTCATTGCCGGAATGTGGGCGCAGGGAATGGACCAGCATTCTGCCGCCTTTACGGGGGTCTACTTACATGGCTTGGCAGGAGATCTCGCCGCAACGAAACTGGGGGTTCGAAGTCTTGTAGCCCGGGATATCCTGGACTTCCTGCCTGCGGCCATCCTTATGACAGAGCAGGGAGCCGGCGTCTGAGGCACATTCTCAAATACCAACTCCCACCTCTTCTCTGGCTCGCTTTTATTTTTTTCCTCTCCTCATGGAGCATGTTAGCCACGCTCCAGAGCCCCGAGGGTTTTGACAAGGTCATCCACGCCATTATGTGGTTCGTCCTGTGCTTACTGACCAGGAGGGCTTTCTTTCATCAGCAACGTTTTCGTTGGTTGCGGCGTCATAATCTATGGGGGGCCCTGCTGGCAACCACGCTCTATGCCGCCCTGGATGAGTATTATCAGACATTTGTGCCGGCCCGGACGTCCGATATAGCGGATGTGGCGGCCGATTTCGCGGGGGCGCTTCTCTTCGTTCTGCTGTTCCTCCTGAAGGAACGGCTCCGAAGAGGCGGGGAAAAACCGGGAGGGGTTTGACTTGGGCTCTTTTTCTCTTTATATTCACCACAGGTAATTTGATTAACATAAAGGAGGGGTTCCATGGTTCGGAAGAATCCTGATGTCGATCTGAGGCTGAAGTATTTCAAAACATTCGAGGTCGGCCTCATTATTGCGCTTGCTCTGATGATTTTCGCGTTCAAATTCTTCCCCGATATCAAAGGGCCGAAGATGATCCTGCAGGCGTCCCAGGAGGTTGTCGATGTGGAGGATATCGATGTCACCAAGCAGGAAAACCGTCCACCGCCTCCCCCAAAGCCCTTGATTCCGATCGAGGCTCCCAGTGATGAAGCCCTGGATGATGTGACAATCGAGAGCACCGAAATGGTTATAGCCAAGGAAGTTGCACCGCCGCCCCCGAAGCAGGAAGAGGATGAGGAGACGTATTTTATCGCCGTGGAAGATCTTCCGGAGCCCATTGGAGGGATCGGTGCGATTCAGAGCCTTGTGGTGTATCCGGAAATTGCCAGGCGCGCCGGTGTCGAAGGGACTGTGTATGTGGAAGCATTTGTCGATGAGTCGGGAACGGTGACGCGCACAGAGATTAAAAAGGGAATCGGCGCCGGTTGCGATGAAGCCGCAGCGTCGGCGGTCCTGAAAGCAAAATTCAAGCCGGGCAAGCAGCGGGGAAAAGCTGTGAAAGTTCGCATGTCCATTCCAGTCCGGTTTCGCCTTCAAAAGTAATGCTACGGAACATACGGGTTGTCCTGATCCGCCGTGTGAGGAATCTCACGGCGGATTTTTGTTGATAGCTGTTTCCCTTTCTCAACTTTTGCAAGGCACTCTTGAAGTTCTCTTTGGTTGCGCAGGATGGCAACGCCCGGGCCGGGATTCTTGAGACGGACCATGGACTGATTGAAACACCAATCTTCATGCCTGTCGGGACCCAGGGCACGGTGAAGGCGATAGAGCAACGCGAGCTTCTTGATCTCGGTGCGCAGATTATTCTCGGGAATACGTATCACCTGTATCTTCGACCCGGTACACCAGTGTTGCACGCCGGCGGCGGGCTGCATAGCTTTATGGGCTGGCAACATCCGATCCTCACTGATAGCGGGGGTTACCAGGTGTTCAGCCTCGCAGACCTGCGGGAGATCGAAGATGAGGGAGTGACATTCCGCTCCCACCTGGACGGCTCGGAACATGTCTTTACACCGGAATCGGTTATTGACATCCAACGCTGCCTGGGCTCTGATATTATGATGGTCCTTGACGAGTGCACACCATTTCCATGTGAGGAAGGGTATGCGGGGCAGTCCAACGAAAGAACCATCAGGTGGGCCGAACGCTCCAAGGCGGCATTGACCTCGAGCCCCCCGCTCTATGGACACACGCAGGCGCTCTTCGGCATCGTTCAGGGGAGCGTGTTTCGCGAGATCCGGAAACAGAGTGCCCGTGCGCTGGTGGACATTGGTTTCGACGGGTATGCGATAGGAGGATTGGCGGTGGGGGAGCCTGTTGAGCTGTTGTATGAGATGACGGAGACGTGTGAAGCGATCCTTCCGCGGGAATATCCCCGGTATCTCATGGGGGTGGGTACTCCGGGGAACATCCTCGAGGCCGTTGAACGGGGAATGGATATGTTCGATTGTGTTTTGCCGACACGCAATGCCCGCAACGGAAATCTGTTCACAAGAGCGGGAACCTTCAACCTCAGGAATTCAGTTTTCAAGACCGATTTCACACCTGTCGATCCGGAATGTCCTTGTTACCTCTGCACACACTTTACACGGGCCTACCTGCGGCATCTTTTCCTGGTCAAGGAAATCCTTGCCCTGCAGCTGGCGACGATTCATAACCTGACCTACTATCTCTGGCTTATGCGGGAAGCCCGGAAGGCCATTCTCGAGCGGCGATATGCTTCGTGGAAGATCAGCATGCTTCAAGGGATGCAGGCGGACACAAAATTGTTTCAACCCTAGCAACAAGAGATACACTGTTCACCCATAAGAATCCAGGAGGTTCACTTGATCGGATACTACGTTTTGCTGATGTCCCCCCAGGGTCAAGGGGATGCTAGCGGTGGATTTATGCAATCCATCGTATTGTTTGGACTGATCTTTCTGATTTTCTACTTCATGATCATTCGTCCCCAGCAAAAGAGGCAAAAGGATCGGCAAAAAATGCTCGATGCGCTGAAGAAGGGGGATAAGGTCGTCACATCGGGAGGGATTCACGGGACCATCGTGGGGATCGAAGAGAAAACGGCGTTGGTTCAGATCGCGGATTCCGTGAAAGTCAAAGTCGACCGCGGTTCCATTTCCGCCGTGGCAAAAGAAGCAGAGCCCGAACCAATAAAATGATTTCTGACAATCCGGAAGCGGTTGCAACCCAGAGGATGGACGAAGGATGACAAAGCTCAATACGATTGATGAGGCGATCGAGGATTTCGAAGCGGGGAAGATTCTCATCGTCGTTGATGATGAAGACCGTGAGAACGAAGGGGATTTTGTTGTTGCAGCGGAGAAGATCACGCCGGACATCGTCAACTTCCTGACGCGGGAGGGGCGTGGCGTTGTCTGTGCTCCGATCACGGATGCTCGGGCGACTGAGTTGGGATTGGACTCCATGGTCGAAGCCAATACATCGTTGCATGAAACCCCGTTTACTATTTCCGTGGACTACATCCACGGCACGACAACGGGAGTGTCGGCAGCAGACAGGGCGGCAACGATCCGTGCCTTGGTCGATCCCTCGACAAAACCGAGCGACCTTGCACGGCCCGGACACATTTTCCCCTTGAAAGCGGCGGAAGGAGGAGTGCTTCGGAGGGCAGGACATACCGAAGCGGTCGTTGACTTGTGCCGGCTCGCAGGGCTGAGTCCGGCCGGGGTTCTGTGCGAGATTCTCAATGACGACGGATCGATGGCCCGGGTCCCCGAGCTCCAACACCTGGCGCGAAAATTCGGGATGAAGCTTATTTCTGTCCGGAACCTGATCGAATACCGCATGCAGCGGGAGAAATTGGTGCAGCGCGTCGTATCGACGAATCTCCCCTCCCGCTTCGGAACGTTCGCAGTCCATCTGTACAAGAGTGAAACCGATGCAAAGGAGCACGTGGCGCTGGTGAAAGGGGACATTCACCCCGAGACACCGACGCTTGTTCGCGTGCACTCCGAATGTCTTACCGGTGACGTGTTTGGTTCCCTGCGGTGCGACTGTAACGAGCAGTTGGTTGCCGCCATGCAACTCGTGGAGAAAGAGGGGAAGGGGATCGTCCTGTATATGCGCCAGGAAGGGCGCGGGATCGGATTACTGAACAAGCTGAAAGCATATAAGTTGCAGGATGAGGGAATGGACACGGTCGAGGCGAACGAGAAACTCGGCTTCCGTCCTGATTTGAGGGACTACGGGATTGGCGCGCAAATTCTAAGGGACCTGGGTGTTGGGAAGATGAGGTTGATGACCAACAACCCTAAGAAGGTGGTCGGTCTCCATGGGTATGGCCTGGAAATCGTCGAGCGTGTCCCCCTCGAGGTCGATCCGAATTCCTTCAATGAACGGTACCTGAAAGTGAAACGGGACAAGCTCGGTCATCTCATCCTGGTTCAGCCCCGTTGACACTTGAGGGGGTATGAGCCGCCGCTCCTTTTTTGCTTGCGTCTCACAGTATTTTCATCTACTTTGCAAACGAGTTCATCGCAGCCACCATCTCGTTGCTCACGGGATGTTGGCTTTTCTTTTTGCTTCGTTGCATTGCCGGGTTATGGAGGATTTATGGGAGAGAATACCAATGGCCAGCAGGTCTACCTGACCCGAGAGAGGGTGGTGGAACTTGAGGCCGAGTTACGGGAGCTGAAGATCCATGGTCGTTCGGAAATGGCACAAAAGATTGCCGAGGCGCGGAGCTACGGTGATCTCAGTGAGAACGCGGAGTACGATGCCGCCAAGGAAGCGCAGGGACATCTTGAAATTCGTATCGCAAAGCTGGAAGAGACTCTTTCACGGGCCCGCATCATTGATAGCTCCGACCTTCCGAACGACAAAGTCTATATTCTCTCCCTCGTGAAGCTCAAGGATCTGAAAACAGGGGAAGTGATTGAATATCGCCTGGTTTCTCCCGAGGAGGCCGATTTCGAAAAAAACAAGATCTCCATCACCTCCCCGTTCGGTAAAGGGCTGATGGGGAAAGTGCAGGGAGAAGTTGTAAAGATCAAGGTGCCGGCGGGATTCCTCGAGTACAAGATTGTCGACATTAACCGATGATTCCATTGCGGAACCTGGTTCCCGAGCGAGAGTCCGAAAGACTCTCGCTTTTGTTTTCACCCTTTCGATTTGAAGAATGCCCTCGAATCTTGAACTGAAAGCGCGTATCCCTTCCATCCGGCGAGCGACGCGGAACGCTCTCACCCTGGGGGCGCGGCGCCGGGAAGTGCTCATTCAAAAAGACACCTACTATTCCTCTCCCCGCGGCAGGCTCAAACTCCGGGAGATCAACCGGAGACAGTACGAGATCATTTATTATCATCGTCGGAACATCCAGGGAAATCGTTTTTCCGAGTACCGCGTCATCCCTGTCCAAAAGCCGGTTGACGTCAAGAAGTTTCTCGAGGATATGCTGGGGATCCTGTGCGTGGTGCAAAAACGCAGGACCTTGTTTTTGTACAAAAACGCACGAATTCACCTGGACGCGGTGCGAGGGTTGGGTGCATTCCTTGAGTTTGAAGTACTTGTCACGAACGGGAAACGCCAAGCGCGGGCCCTTATGAAGGAATTATGGAAAGCGTTCGATATTCAGAAGGAAGCCGTCGTCGCAGGTTCCTACAGCGATTTCATTCAACGGGACAGCGGCAAGAAAAATCTTTGAGAAGTGCTTGACTTTGTGGTTTGAGCGGTCTATATTTTTCACGCAAGCGATTGATCTGGGAGACCGCAGGGTGATGGAAAAAGTTCTTGCCTCCGCAAGGGGTTTTTCTTATATTTCCTCACCCATTGCGGGAATAGCTCAGTTGGTAGAGCGCAACCTTGCCAAGGTTGATGTCGCGGGTTCGAGTCCCGTTTCCCGCTCTGTCCCCAACCCCGTCAGGGGAAAGGGACATCCGACAATCTTCCAAGCAATAGGATTGACGGACTCACTTCCTCTATGAACTTACCCCGTTGCCACAAACTCCCACCAGGCAACGGGGTTTTTATTGTCTGGAGGGGAAGGAAAAGAAGAGGAGTGGGGCAGGAGTAGCCACGGACAGCATCCTTCAAAGACAATCCCGGCGCCGTACCCAAGTGGTAAGGGAGAGGTCTGCAAAACCTTTATGCGGCGGTTCGAATCCGCCCGGCGCCTCGAGACAATTAAAAACTAAAAATTAGAAATTAAAAACTACAAAAATAAAGATTAGAAATGACAAAATGAGAAAACCGCATCTTTTTTTTAGTTTTGTCCTTTTTCCTTTTTAATTTTTAGTTTTTAAT
>DKJQ01000233.1 GCA_002454845.1 Ignavibacteria bacterium UBA6688 | reverse complement strand
TTTCAAAGGATGATATCATTTTTGCTGCAATTTCAAAATAGGTGGTCGCATGGGACTGAAGACAAAAACCTTCTTGTTTATTATTGCGAGTTTTCTCCTGGGGGTCGTCGGCGGCGGGTATGCCGCAAAGACGTTTTTCGTTTCCTCCAATGGCGGATCTCGTGTGCCTCGGGTTGAATATCAGAGGCAATTCGCCGAACGGTTGCGTCTGGACCCGGTGCAGGCAGCGAGAGTTGATACGATTTTCGATGCGCATCGCGTGCGGTTCAGCGAGGTGAAGAAGACGTATTCGGAGATCTTTCGGCAGAAGCGCGACACGCTTCGAATGGAAATTCGAAAACTGTTGACGCCGGAACAGAATGCGTTCTACGATAGTTACATCAAAGAGCAGGAAGACCGGGACAAGAAGCGGGAAAACCATAAGTAGGATCGTGTCCTTGAAATCGGAACTTTGTCACATGTATCTTAGCGCAAGGAGTTTGTAGAGATGAAGAAAATCGTTATCGTCGTTGGAGTTCTCATCGTTGCTGCGGGAGCCTTCGGTTACTTCTTCCTTGGCAGCAACGAAAATATTGAAGCGGCCCCGGCCGGGCAGGTGACACGCATCGTGAAAATCGAACGAGGCGATTTGAACCTCACCGTCTCGGCCAATGGCGTGGTACAGCCGATCAATCGCATCGAGGTCAAGTCCAAGGCAAGCGGACAGATCGAGCAGCTCAACGTTGAGGAGGGGGAGTATGTCTCCAAGGGGGCACTCTTGATTGCCCTTGACCAAAAAACGGCGCAGAATGATTACGAACAGGCGCACGCCGACCTCGCACTGGCCGAGGCGAACGCGCTGCAGCAGGAGAATAACTACAAGCGTGCCATCGAACTCTTCGAGAAGGCCCTGATCTCACAGCAGGAGCGTGATCAAATCAACGTGGAGAACGTCCGGGCCAAATCCCAGTTGTTGAAAGGCCGGGCGGCCCTTGCAACCATGCAGGAGCGACTTCAGGATACCCGGATTATTGCGCCAAGCTCCGGGATCGTGCTTTCCAAGAATGTCGAAGTAGGCCAGATTATTTCCTCCGGCGTTTCGAATGTCGGGGGCGGAACCGTCCTTGCAACGATCGCCGATATGGAACAGGTGCATGTGGAGACGAACGTGGATGAGGTCGATATCGGGAAAGTCCGGGAAGGACAACGCGCCCGGGTCGTGGCCGACGCATATCCCGATGACGGCTTTAACGGCGAAGTGATCCGGATATCCCCGCTCGGAAAATCCCAGCAAAATGTCACCACGTTCAGTGTGGTGATCCTGGTGCGGAATCTGAGCGGCAAGTTGAAAGCGGGGATGAGCTGTGCGGTCGATATTGAGATTTTCCGCCGCCAACAAGTCGTCCTGGTACCGAATGAAGCCCTGAAAGATCCACGGAGCGAGCAGGGCCAGGCGATGCTGGCTTCACTCCGGAACGAAGCGACCCCGCCTGCTGAAGTAAAACAGGACAGTGTGAAATCCAATGGGCCGGCAGTCGCGGAGGATCAGCCGTTTGATTTTCGAGCCCTGCGCGAAAAAACACAAAACATGTCCCCGGACGAACGAAGAAAATATTTTCAGGACCAAATGGCAAAGATGACCCCCGAACAGCGTGAACGGATGAGCCAGATGCGCCAGCGCGCGGGAGGTGGACAAGGAGGACAGGAGGGAGGATCTCCGATGGGTGGTGGTGGTGGAGGAGGGATGATGTTCTTCGGCGGCGGAACTGCCGCCGGCCCGCGAGGCCGTCGAGCCTCCCAGGTGAGCAACGAAAATGAAGTACGGGAACGGTTGGTCATGGTGAGAGAGGATAATAAGTTTATTGCCCGCGTTATCAAAGTGGGTCCAAGTAACTTTGATCATTCCGAGGTCCTCGACGGGCTGAAAGAGGGGGAGGAAATACAAATTGTAACCATCTCACGCGCGAAACTTGCTGCAGATCAGATGAACGAGCGGATGCGGAACATGAACAGCGTGGGCGGTCTGGGGGGCGGTAACGTTCGGGGCGGGGGGCGATAGGGGCCGACCATGAACTTCCGGGAAAGTTTCCTAACGGCGTTGGCAGCATTGGTTGCCAACAAGCTTCGCGCTCTGTTGACCATGCTGGGCATTATCATCGGTGTGGCGGCGGTCATAACGATGATAGCAATCGGGGAGGGGGCCCAGAAGGCGGTCATTGAAAGAATTCAATCGCTCGGTTCCAACCTTCTGTTTGTCTCTCCCGGGGCTCACCGGGGAGGTGGGATCACGGTGGTTCAGTTTGGCAGCAGTGTTCGAATGAGAAACGCCGATGCGGACGCGATCCGGGCGCGGGTCAGTACGATTGATGCGGTCGTCCCCGAGTTTAATCGTAATGCGCAGGTGAAGTATGAAAACAGGAACTGGAACACGCGCATCGTCGGGACCACCCCCGAATATGAGACGGTGAGGAACTTCGCCGTCGTGGCAGGCCGGTATTTCACCCACGCCGAGGTGGTGGGTGTGGCGAAAGTGTGTGTGCTGGGTAACAACATCGTCGAGAACCTCTTCCCGAGTGTCAACCCCCTCGGAAAGACCATCAGGATCGCCGGGCAATCGTTCGAGATTATTGGCATTCTCGAGTCAAAGGGGCAGAGCGGATGGCAGAACCCGGACGATCAGATCATCGTCCCTCTGACCACGGCGCAACGCCGCATTTTCGGCGTCGACTATCTTTCGCAGATTACGGCAAAGGTGGCTGGCGATCACCTTATGGACCAGGCGTTTCTTGATATCGAACGCGCCCTGCGGCGGGAACACCGGCTGAGGGAGGATGTGGACAACGATTTCACCATCCGCAACCAGGCCGACATCATATCGACGTTCCAGGAAACACAGCAGACCTTCACCTTTCTTCTGGCAGGCATCGCAGCGGTATCGCTGCTGGTCGGCGGTATCGGTATCATGAACATCATGATCGTCTCCGTCACGGAACGGACCAAGGAGATTGGCATCCGGAAGGCCATCGGGGCTCGTAGAAACGATATCATGTGGCAGTTCCTGATTGAGTCCGTGGTCATGAGCGTTGTCGGTGGATGCATGGGCATTGCGGTCGGCCTCATCGCTTCCTACCTTATAACCACGTATGGCAACCTGACGCCGATTATCTCCCTGAACTCCATCGTCATCAGTTTTCTCTTTTCGTCGCTCGTCGGTATCTTCTTCGGACTCTATCCTGCGTGGAAAGCGGCCATGTCCAATGTCATCGATGCACTTCGGTATGAGTAAAGCAGGAGCGTGTCCATGATGGGTGCAGATCCACTATTCCCGAACATGTAGCATAACCCTGGCTTCTATGAAACTATCGGATATCCTTCTCCTTGGTACAGCGTTGTTATCTTGGCAATGCGGAAACACCCCCTCATCCGGACAGCAACAGCAACGGCGGCCGGTGGTTCTGGTCGAAGTGGAGACAGCCAGACGGGCACGGATTGTTGAAACCATCAGCGCGACCGGGACCATCACGGCAAAGAACGAGGTTCAGATCATTGCCCAGACAGAAGGCAAGATTGTGCTGCTTGATGTGGAAGAAGGGAGTCGGGTGAAGGCGGGAGAAGTTGTTGTGAGGCTGGACGCTACGGTCTTGGCGGCGCAGACGAAGGAAGCAGAGGCGACAACGGATGATGCGCGCGCGAACTTCGAACGAGCCAAGCGGCTCTATGAGAGCAAGCTGGTTTCCGAGCAGGAATTCGATCAGGCGCGCACGCGGTACAACGTGGCACAGGCACGATCCGAGTACCAGAAAGCCCTTCTCAAGTATACGACCATCGCCTCTCCCATCTCCGGGGTTGTCACCTTTCGGGGAGCGCGGGAGGGTGATATCGCTGTTCCCCGTCAGCTTCTTCTGACCATCAGCGATCCCGTCACACTGGTCATGGAAGTTCCCGTTTCTGAACTTCAGATTCCGAGAGTACGCGTCAACGATCCGGTGAAGATTACCGTCGATGCATATCCGCTGGTGAAATTTGCGGGAAAAGTGAGGAGAGTATTCCCCGCCAGCGATCCTGTCAGCAGATTGGTCAAGGTGGAGGTGATGTTTACGGAGAGAGACGACCGCCTCATGCCCGGCATGTTCGGCAGGGCAGAGTTGACGACCTCGGCGAAGGATAGCGCCGTGGTGCTAAGCAACGATGCGGTTATGACCTCCTCCATTGGCGTAGCAACCGCGTACGTCGTTGTTGATTCAGTCGTCGAGCGTCGCGAGCTGACGCTGGGGATTCGCGAGGCGGCACGGATCGAAGTCCTCGATGGTGTGAAGGCCGGGGACAAGGTGGTTGTGGTCGGACAGAATGCCCTGAATGACAGAATGCAAGTTCAAATTACAAAGGAACGATCGTATGGAGAAGAAGCCCGGTCACCACGACCGTGACCTCGCGAACAGCCGTACGCTGGCGGATTGGTCGATTAAACACCCGATCGGAACCCTCATGCTGGTTTCCGTTATTGTGGTCCTGGGTGGATATTTTTTCTCGAACCTGAAGGTCGATCTGCTCCCTAAGATCATCTATCCCCAGATCCGGGTCAATGTCGCCAACCGGGGAGTGGATCCGCTGGTGATGGAGGAAACCGTCACGCGCCTTCTGGAGTCGCGACTCGCCACGACAGAGGATGTAACGATGGTCGAATCCAGCACTTCGGAAGGACGTACCAATGTGACGCTCAGTTTCGATTACGGCAAGGATATCGACCTGGCTTTGCGGGATGCCAGCACCAAGCTGGACCAGGCCCGCTCCGGCATGCCGAGGGAAGCCGACCCGCCGACCATCTGGAAAGCCGACCCGTCACAGGCTCCTATCTTCGAGCTCGGGGTTTCTGCATCCTCGCTGGACCTCGTACAGTTGCGTCGTTGGGCCCAGGAAGATCTTTCAAACTATTTTATGACCGTACCGGGAGTTGCCAGCGTCGATGTTGCAGGAGGCCTTGAGCGGGAAATCCAGGTGATCATCGACCAGAAGCGCCTCCAGGGCTTCGGACTCTCCGTTTCGCAGATTCTGAATGCCATTCGCGATGCGAACCTGGATCAAACGGGTGGGAGGGTGACCGCCGGGCGGCGGGAGTACCTGAGCCGGACGCAGGGGAAATTTTCCGAGGTAGATCAGATCCGGGAAGTACCGATCAATGTTCGAACGGCAGCGGGGGTTCAGCGCGTACGAATTGGCGACATTGCCCGGGTGGAAGATAGTCACCGGGAACAACGAATCTTCGTCCACTTGAACGACGTCCCCAGCATCAAAGTCAGCGTCCAAAAGCAGCCCAATGCCAATACGGTGGACGTGAATGACGGCCTGAAGAAGAAGATGGAGTTTCTCCACGAGAACAGTATCATTCCGCCCGGAGTGAGTCTGAGGATCGTGAATGACCAGTCGTACTATATCAACAACTCCATTTCCAGCGTTACGAACTCAGCCATGATAGGAGGGCTGCTTGCGATGGCGGTGGTGGGGTTCTTTCTTGGCAGTTGGCGCCGCACGTTGATCATCGCGACCTCTGTGCCGATTGCCATCCTTGCAACGTTTGTCATGATGGGCATGGGTGACCTCACGCTCAACATTATTTCCTTGGGAGGACTGGCTCTTGGCATCGGCATGCTTCTCGATAATTCAATCGTGATGTTGGAAAACATTTCGCGCCATCAGCGCGAGCATCCCGATCCGGTCGAAGCCGCGCACTTCGGGAGCAACGAGGTGATCTCTGCCGTGATTGCCTCCACCACCACGAACCTTGCATCCGTTTTGCCGTTCCTGTTGATCTCCGGTCTCGCGGCCCTGTTCTTCAAAGAGCTTATTCTCACGATTTCATTTGCCATTATCGGCTCGTTGATCGTGGCCCTGACCCTCGTCCCCATGCTCTCCGCACTCCTCTTCCGGTACGAAGAGTCCCACAAACAGAAGTATCCCAGGTATTTTCTTGTGATGCAGAATGGAGTGAGACGTCTGACCGAAGCGTATGAAGGATGGTTGGGCTGGACGGTTCGTCATAAGCTGGTGACCGTGGGGGGAGTCGTGTTGCTTTTTGTCGGCTCGCTCATGTTGTACCAACAATTGGGCTCTGAGTTTCTTCCCTATATGGACGATGGGAGGATGTCGATCCGCATTGAAATGCCGCCGAGCACTTCCGTGAATGAAACAAATATCGTTGCACAACGCATAAAGCAAATCGTCGACGAGATGCCCGCGAAATCGACTGTCTTCGCGACTGTCGGGGGCTACATCTTCGGCAGGGGAACTGCGGAATTCGCAAACAGGGGTGGCTTCGACATCCAACTCGTCCCCCTCAAGGAACGGACGATCTCCAGCAACGATTGGATTGAAGAAGTCCGGAAGCGAATCGGAAAAGAACAGATCCCCGAGGCGCGCATCATGGTCTCGAAGTCCCAGATTCGCGGCATTCGCATTTCCTCCAGCGGCAGCGATGTAGGCGTCAAGGTTCAGGGTCCCGACCTGGAAATGCTGGTGGTCCTGGCGAATGACATCATGGCGCGCATCAGAACGGTTGATGGCATCTCCAACGTTGAAAAATCACTTGAAGAGGCTAAAGCCGAGTTGCGGATTCAGGTGGACCGTGAACGCGCGGCCGAACTCGGGATTTCCATTCGCGAAATCGGTGAAACGGTCAGGACCGCCATCGACGGTACGATTGCCTCGAAGTTTACGTTTGGAGACCGGGAATACGATATCCGCGTCCTCCTCGACCGTTCCGAAGTGAAGAGTCTCAAGGATGTCGAGAATCTCATTGTGTATCCCAACGCAGGTCCGCCGACGATCCTGAGGAGCGTTGCCCAGGTGAGGGAAGGCCTTGGACCCGTTACGATTTCCCGGGAAAACCAGAACCGCATTGTCGAGGTGCGGGGGGAAGTGACTTCGACCACCCGCACGATCGGCGAGGTGATGGCGGACATCCATGGCCGTCTTGACCAACTGGAGCTGCCGGAGGGGTATTCCATTATCTACGGTGGGCAGGAGGAGACCATCAAGGAGAATAACCGCGTTCTCCTCACCATTATCCTGCTTGCGATTTTCCTTGTCTACGTGGTAATGGGCGTCCAGTATGAATCCCTCCTGAATCCTTTTGTCATCCTGACGACGATTCCTCTCGCCCTCATAGGCGTTGTGTTAAGTCTTTTCATTACCGGTATCCCGGTGGGGGCCACGGTGATGCTCGGGATTATTCTCCTGGCAGGAATTGTCGTGAATAACTCCATCGTGTTGGTTGAGTTCATCGAAATCTCCCGAAGGGAAGGTTTGTCGAAGGAGGCGGCGGCGCTGAAGGCCGGTCCGCTCCGCCTTCGCCCGATCCTGATGACAACGTTGACCACCGTGGTCGGAATGTCTCCGCTTGCGCTCGGCATTGGCGAGGGATCGGAGATTCTTCAACCCTTGGCGGTCTCAACCATCGGCGGATTGATCGGGGCGATGCTGATCTCGCTGTTCGTAATCCCGAACCTCTACCTTGTGTTCCACGGAGCGAAGGACGCACTTGCCGCACGATTCGGCCGGGCGCGCGCAGGAGCAGTACGGAAAGATGCCGAGGTCGTCCCCGACCAGATAGAGATCATAGCAAAGTAACGAGTGCAGGGCAGTTTCCTGAAGGCGACGGAAGGTACCCCGTCGCCTTCGTCGTTTGTGCACCCCCTGTGAACCGAAGTTCGGGAGAGTCCTCATTTCAGACGAACCGTCATGGCGGGACTCACCATGCCGCTGCCTTTTCTCAGCAGGACCTGGGGAGTGGAGAATGGGACCCACCAGAAGTCGCGGATGGTTGATTCCCCCCCGATCCTTTCCTATATTTGCCAACACGTTGACCTCCACAAAGATTTCACAGGTAATCGCAAAGCACGCATATGGCTGACGATCGGATACAACAGTTACTCGAGATGAGAACCCGGGCGCTCGAAGGGGGGGGTGAAAAGCGCGTGGAAGAACAGCATAAGAAGGGGAAGCTGACCGCCAGGGAGAGGATCGATGTGTTGCTCGATGAGGGGAGTTTCGAAGAAATCGGCATGTTTGTCCAACACCGCTCGAATGATTTCGGGTTGGAGAAACAGAAGTTCCTGGGGGACGGTGTCGTCACGGGACACGGCCGGATCAACGGACGTCCGGTTGCAGTGTTCAGCCAGGATTTCACGATATTCGGAGGCTCGTTGTCGGAGGCGCACGCAGAAAAGATCTGCAGGATGATGGATCTTGCGCTCAAGCTGGGAATACCGGTCATCGGCCTGAATGATTCGGGGGGAGCGAGGATCCAGGAGGGGGTGGTCAGCCTTGGCGGGTACGCGGATATTTTTCTGCGCAATACACTCGCCTCGGGAGTTATACCGCAGCTCTCCGCAATACTCGGTCCATGTGCGGGAGGAGCGGTCTACTCGCCGGCGATTACCGACTTTGTGTTCATGGTGAAAGGAAGTTCCTACATGTTCGTGACGGGTCCGAATGTGGTCAAGACGGTGACCCATGAGGAGGTGAGCTTTGAAGACCTCGGGGGCGCGATGACCCATGCAACGAAAAGCGGGGTCGCACACTTTGCGATGGAGAATGAAGTGGAATGTCTCATGGCGATCCGGACGTTGATGGGGTATATCCCTTCGAACAATATGGACGACCCGCCATTCCTTGATGGAGGGGATGACCCGGAGCGGAAGGACGAGTCGCTGAATTCGCTGGTCCCGGAAAACCCGAACAAACCGTACGACATGAGGGATGTTCTCACGCGTGTGTGTGACAAGGGGGATTTTTTTGAAGTACACCGGCATTACGCAGGGAACCTCCTTGTCGGATTCGCGCGGCTCGGAGGCATGCCAGTCGGGATCGTCGCAAATCAGCCTGCCGTGCTGGCCGGAGTGCTCGATATCGATTCTTCCCTCAAGGGAGCCCGGTTTGTGAGGTTCTGCGATGCGTTCAATATTCCTCTTGTCGTTTTCGAAGATGTTCCAGGCTTCCTTCCCGGAACGGAGCAGGAATGGGGAGGGATCATCAAGCATGGCGCCAAACTGCTCTATGCGTTTTGCGAAGCGACCGTGCCGCGGCTGACCGTCATTACACGCAAGGCGTACGGTGGAGCGTACGACGTGATGAACTCCAGGCATATCCGGGGCGACTATAATGTTGCATGGCCTTCAGCAGAGATCGCCGTGATGGGACCAAAAGGAGCCGTGGAGGTCATTTTCAAAAAAGAGATCGCGGGCTCGCCCGATCCGGAGAAGGCCCTGGATCAAAAAGTGACGGAGTACCGCGAGAAATTCGCGAATCCGTACGTTGCTGCTGAACGGGGTTATATTGATGAAGTGATTGTGCCGTCCGAGACCCGCCCGAAGCTCGTTCGCGCACTCCGATTCCTGAGAAACAAAGTCGACGCCAACCCGAAGAAGAAACATGGGAACCTTCCCCTGTAACCGTAGCCCCGGGATGTGATGGTGGTCATCCAACCCTCCTATTTGCTCCTTCCACCTTGATTCTCTTCCCCGAAGACCGTATCTTGGTAGAGTTCATAGGGTCCCATCCATTACGATTCCGAGGGTTGATGAAGTATCTCTTAGGGGGAATTCTCTGTATTGCCGTTGCAGCCTGTTCTTCAGGGCCATCAACACGAACAGATGATATCTTTACCCGCATGGGGGAGATCGCACGCACTTCTGCTCCCTCAACTTCTGACACGACCCTTTCGACCTTTTCTCCTCTGAGTTCTCCTCAAAGCAGTACTTCCGGTTTGGCTGAGCAGCCTGCCACAAGTCTGCCCGACTCCCTTGTCGATGAATCCATCCTGATCACCCAAAAACTCGAGATCGCCCGGCAGCACTATCTGGTGGCACTCGGGGCCCAGGAGGCGCGGGACTCCACCTTATCCCAGCATGAGTTCGAACAGGCGATCGAGATCCTCAATGAATTGAGTTATTTCCCGGATGTGGAATCGAACAAGGATTTTATCGACCTCAGCCGGAGTGTGATTGAGGATTATGAAAAATACATCGCCGTCATCAATGACCTCGGCCCGGAGGCCTCCATCTTTGCCCTGCGGGAAAAGTTGAACGTCGAGATCGAGATTAGCGATCCTTCCAGAATTGAAATCCCAAAGTACGACATTGTTGATTCGGAGGTCGCTCTTCCCTATAACGAATACGTGGAGCGGGTTATCAGTTTCTTCATGAACAAAGGGCGCGAGCATTTCGAGCGATGGCTTCATCTTGAAGGAAGATATTTTCCGATGATGCGACGAATCTTCAGGGAAGAAGGGATTCCCGGAGAGCTCGTGTATCTGTCGATGCCGGAGAGCGGCCTGCGGCCGGACGCCCGCTCCTGGGCAAAGGCGGTTGGGCTCTGGCAGTTTATGAAGGGGACCGGGGCGCTGTACGGTCTCCGTTCAAACTGGTGGTACGATGAACGGCGCGATTTTGAAAAATCGACCCGCGCGGCGGCCCGACACATGAAAGACCTCTACCAGGAGCTTGGAGACTGGCATCTTGTACTGGCTGCCTACAATTCCGGGGCCGGACGGGTGTACCGTGCGATACGCAAAGCCGGATCGACTGATTACTGGAAGATTCGGCCCCACCTCCCAAGGGAGACCCGGAACTATGTTCCTCAATACATTGCCGTTGTGCGAATGGCCGTGGAGCCACAGGTGTATGGCTTTCATGTGGCCGATGTTGCTGAAGCGCTGAACTACGATGTTGTCGAGATCGACGATTGCATCGATCTGAAGATTCTCGCTACGTGCGCGGAAACAGACCTGCAAAGCCTCAAAGATCTCAATCCTGAATTGCTCCAATGGTGCACTCCTCCGGGGATCACGGGCTACCGCCTGCGCATTCCGTCGGGAAAAAAGGAGATTTTCGAACAGAAGTATGCCGGCATCCCGGACGAACAAAAACGTGACTGGGCAATTCATAAAGTGAAAAAAGGGGAAACCCTATCAACGATTGCGCGGCGTTACGGGCTGAACACCGGCCTGCTTCGGGAAGTCAATAAAATCAGGAATGAACGAGCTTTGGCGATCGGTGCTTCGCTTACCATTCCGCTCCCCTCCGGCGCGCTCTCGGGCAACAAGGTGCCATTCAACTACGAGCGGGATCAAAAGACAGTCCGCTTTGGGAAAGGCGTCAGTGCCGCTCTCGCTGCCAGAACAAGCACTCCCCGAACCACAAGCAAGGCCCCCTTGAAGACCCCAGCCGGGAAAAATCGGCTTGTGTACAGTGTGAAGCGGGGAGATACGATCGGGCATATCGCAGAATGGTACGGAGTACGCACGAGCGACATCCGGAATTGGAATAATATTGCTTATGGGAGCTTTATCCGAACCGGCCAGCAACTGAAGGTGTGGGTCAGTCCCGATAAAGCTGCCCTCTTGAGCCGTGTTGATGCGATGTCGCTCCGGGAGAAGCAAGGGTTGAAAAAGGGAGAGGTGGAGGAGGCCACGGTTGTATCGACCTCACGCTCAAACGATACCCGGCAACGCTCGCAAGGATGGGTCCGGCATATCGTTCGTTCCGGTGATGCTCTGGAAATCATTGCACGGGACTATGGTGTGAGTGTGAACGACCTGAAGAGTTGGAACGGATTGCGGGGCAGCAGGATTACCGTTGGGCAGAATCTTGAGATCTACGGGGAACCGGAAGAACGCGCCCGGGTCATTTCTTCCTCCATGCCGGATCGTGCAGAAGCACCGGGCGGGACCAATGGCCACGATGCTTCGCGTGGTAACAGGATTCACAGCGTGAAGAGAGGCGAAACGCTCTCAACGATCGCCCGGGTCTACGGTCTTTCGGCCAGGATCTTAAAGGAATACAATAATCTCAGCTCCTCGCTCATCCGCGTCGATCAGAAACTGAAGATACCGGATCAAATGAGCGCCACTTCGCAGAACTTGCGGGAGTATAACGTCAGGCGGGGAGATACGTTGTGGGATATTGCGCAAAAATTCGGCGTGTCTGTCCAGGAACTGAAGCGGCAGAATGACGTTGCGGAGAATATTCGCCCGGGGGATACCTTGATTATTCCCGGGCAGTAGCGTTCGTTGCAGTGCCACGCCGCTGCGAGTTGCCGTGCATTTCAATGTACACCCCACAACACAAAACCCCCTTCCGGGGGTTTTGTGTTTCTACATGCTTTGTCCCCCTCCAGGGTTTACCCGAAGTTCTTTAACAGCCGGCTTATCCTCAATGGAACCGGAAGCCGAAGTCCGGCTCTCCGGAGTATCCCTTCGTTCCCCATCAGATCGTTCACGGTTCCGGAAAACGAACATCGTCCCCCCTCCAGCACAACGACTCTTGTCGCATACCGGAAAAATACAGAAAGGTCATGAGAAACCACAAGGAATCCGACCTTACGCGCTGTCAGGGTTTTCACGATGGTGTCCATCACCCGGTGCTCGACTTGTGATAATCCGGCATTGGGCTCATCGAACGCGAGGAACGGTGCACCGGATGCAAGAGCGCTGGCCGTGGTGAGCAACTTGCGTTGCGCAAGCGGCAGGTCGTACGGATGGCGATCCTTCAGGTGCTCGAGTTGACAGAGGGAAAGTGCGTCCCGGACCATGGACTCGGTCTTCGGGTATTTGAAGTTGCGCGGCGCGAACGCGACCTCGTCAAAAACGGTCGGGGCAAAGATCTGATCGGCAGGGTTTTGGAATGTCACGCAGACGTGCCGGGCAAGTGTCGAAGTGGGCGTAGACCCGGTTGAAAGTCCCGCGACGCGGACCGATCCGGACGTCGGCTTCAGAATCCCGTTGAGAAGTTTGAGCAACGTGCTCTTTCCAGCGCCGTTGCGCCCCACGATAAGCACGAATTCTCCCGCCCCGACTTCCAGCGTGAGATCTCTCAAAACAGCAGTTCCAGAAGGATAGGAAAATCCAACTGCATCGAACGTGATGTTCATGGGAGTCCTGCGGCGCGAAGAATACGCTGACGGAGCGGAGAGTCCTGACGTCCCTTTACTTCATGAATGGCCTCTTGCCAATCCTGCACCGGAAGGAGGTCTCCGAGGTCCGGTAATTGTTCCAGAAAGCCCCTCCGGTTGCCGTCGAATTGTATCCGTCCGGCATGGAGGACGATAAAACGGTCCGCCACATCAAGAGGAAGGTCGATGCGGGTGTCGGTGAAAACCACGCTCGATGTTCCCCGCAGTGATTGGAGAAGCAGTTTCAGCCTCGATTGTGCACCATAATCGAGTGCTGTCGCGGGCTCGTCGAGCAATACGATCTCCGGGTTCGCGATGAGGATTGTCGCCAGGGCGACCCGTTGAGTTTCCCCGCCCGAAAGCGCGGTTGGTTTACGTTCCGCAAGATGGGCGATGCCTAATTGCTGAAGGAGGCGGTCAATGGACGCGCGTTCGCGGAGGGGATCCCTTCCGAGTGTTTCCAGTGTCAATTCGATTTCTTTCCGCGTGGTATCGCGGATTCCGGAAATCTGGACATAATGATCCTGGAGTGCCAGTGCCACGGTTGGAAACAGAATACCTTCGGGGAAAGGTGTGTACCGGTGTTCCCCGATCGTGAGAACTCCTTCCCCCACCGATTCGGGGTAATGCTTTGCCAGTACGCCTGCGAGTAAGTGGAGGAGCGTTGACTTGCCACTTCCCGTCGGGCCAAGAATGACGCAGCATGTCCCGCTCTGGAGAACCATGTTGATGTCCGATAAGGCGGGTGTGGTGTTCGGAGCGTACCGGTATGAAACCCTCTCGAGTGTTATGGGAAGAGCCATCGGGCAAGAGAAAAGACAACAATGAGGACGGATGCTGTGAGAAGGAGGACCGTCACGGGGGAGGGCGGCTTTGCAGGAGGCAGAGTGTGGAACGAAGGGGCCGTTTCCAGCAGGAAGCCCCGTAACTCAAGTGCAACGCCCCGATCAACGCTTTCGGCCATTGATGAAAGCAAAAGGGGGGAGAGGATCGAGAAGAAGGCCTTCGTTCTTGAGACGAAGCCGGCCCTGACCGGCGCACCGCGCGCTTCCTGTGCCACGAAGATCCGGTCAATCCGCTCAGGAAGCGTATCGAGAAAATGGAGGGTCAGCAACAGCATCAGCACCACCGTGCGTGACAACCCGGATTGCTGTAAAGCGTTGATGCAAACAGGTATCGGTGTCGAGGTGAAAAATAGAAGAACTGAAAATGAGAGGAGCACCAACCTCGACGCTGTTTGGATACCAAAGAGCAGGCCGCCCGAATAGAGCGTGATTCCCAGGATCGTGTCTACAGGTTCTCCCGATTGAATCATCCAGCCGTTCAGCGTGATAATCGCGCCGGAGAGGGCAACGCTGAACAGGACAAAACGCAGGAACAGTCGGCGTGCACGGGGAGAGGCAGGATGATACGTCGGCAGGACGAAGGGAAGGAGAAGAACCAAAGCGATCAACAGGGTGAGAACCTGCCAGCTCAGAACGAACGCGCAGACCGACAGAAGGAGCACAAAAGCCAGTTTCGGTCGAAGGTCGGGGACCATGATTGCGTCAAACCGATCGTGATGGAATGTTTGAAGCCCCTGCAAATTTTCCTGTGAGGCGTTGGGGGAGATTGCGGATCAGGATGAAGGCAATCAAGTAGGTGATAATCTTATCGACAGGATCGGAGGCGAGGCCCTGGTAGAAGACACTCTCCATGATGGAGTTCCCCACTGAACGGAAATAGAGTACGAGAAAGTCGGTCCCTGCCATCATCACTCCGCTAAACAAATAGGCTGAGATGGGGGCGGAGCAGATGGCGGCGATGACCCCCTGGAGGGCCCCTCCCAGTACGACGGTGTACCACCGCTTAAACCATCCGCGTTGGGCCAGGAATCCGGTGAAGAGTCCGATGACGATGGAAACCGGAGCAAAAAAAGCCATGGTGGGGCTTCCCATGGCGGATGCGAGAAGATTGGAGAAGGCCCCGGCTGTCGCAGCGGCCAATGGCCCGACGAGCACGGCTGTCAGTACGGTACCGATCGAGTCGAGGTAAATTGGGATTTTCAAGGCGGAAGTGATCTGCCCTGCCGTGAGATTCAGAGCGATGCAGAAGGCGATGAACGGTATCGCTGCGCCGGAGGTCTCTTTCGTGAATTGTTCGGATAGTTTCATGGTTCTTCGGGTCTCGTCCTCTCTTGGGCAAACAGAGGTCCAATGGGAACCTGGTTTTCATCCTTCATTCCGCTCATGGATCTGTCCCATGGCACAAACAAAAGAACCCGACGAGCCGGTCGGGTTCTGTGAAGGCTTCAAAGGTACCGGGATCCTTACAAGGCCAGTGATGCAGGGTTTTCGAGGAGTTTCTTCAGATCCTGCAGGAACCTGGCGGCGACGGCGCCATCGATGATCCTGTGATCGGAGGAAAGGGTCATCTTCATTGTGTGGCCGACCACGATGGCTCCCTGTTTCACTACCGGCTTCTCGATGATGGATCCTATCGCAAGGATCGCTCCTTCCGGGGGATTGATGATGGCGATAAAATCCTCAACACCAAACATGCCGAGGTTGCTGATCGTAAAGGTCGCTCCGGTGTACTCTTCCGGTTTAAGTTTTCGGTTCCTGGCGCGCTCGGCCAGATCACGCAGATCCGCATTGATCGCCCCGATCCCTTTCTGCTCGCAGTTGCGGATAATGGGCGTGACCAGCCCTTCATCCAGTGCCACGGCCACGGCCATATGGATGTAATGATACTGCTTCATCGTGTCGCCCAGGTACGTTGCGTTAACCTGCGGATGCCGGATCAGTGCCGAGGCTGTCGCTTTGATAATGATATCGGTAAAACTGATCTTCGATTCGCTGGCGATGTTCAACTGCTCGCGGAAGGTCGTGGCCGGTTCCATGTCGGCCTCGACCGTAACGTAGAAGTGCGGGGCGCTTGTCTTGCTCTCCGTCATCCGCTTCGCGATGGTCTTGCGGATCGGGGAGAGTGCGACATCCTCCGCCGTCCCTGCTGCGTACGTTCTTTGAGGAGCCGCGGCGGCCGGAGTCGATGCAGAGAGCGCTCCCTCAATATCCCGCTTGATGACGCGTCCCTGCGGACCGCTTCCCGTAACGCCGGCGATGTCTACATGGTGGTCCTGAGCCAGACGTTTTGCAAGGGGAGAGGCTTTTGTCCGTCCATCGGCCGGCTTCGTGGGAGGCGCGATCGTCGCCGCCACCGGTGTGGGGGATGGAGGCGTTGCTTTGGTGGTTTCTTTCTGAGGTTCTTCCTTCGGTTTCTCGGTTGAGACAGGCTTCGCGGGAGCGGCGGTATCGCCAAGCAACCCCGAGATGTCTTCATCCGGACCGCCGATAACCGCAATCAACGCGCCGATGGCCGCCTTGCCTCCTTCGGGGACCACGATCTTGCGCAACACGCCGGAATCGTACGCCTCCAGTTCCATATCGGCCTTATCCGACTCGATTTCAACCAGCGTCTCACCTTGCTTTACTTTCTCCCCCTCCTTCCGGACCCACTTCAGAATGACACCCTCTTCCATGGTGTCACTCAGTTTCGGCATCATTATTTTGGTTGCCATGGAATTTCCCTTGTTCATCCAATCCACTGTGCCACGGAGACACAGAGAAAGACATTCAATCTGAAACATGCTAATCGATGTACAGCACCTTCTTCAATCCGGCCCGGATCTTGTCGATGTTCGGAAGGGAGTGCTTCTCCAGGATCTTCGCGTACGGCAGCGGGACATCCTCCTGGTTCACGCGCTCCACGGGTGCGTCGAGGTAGTCGAACGCCCGGCGGGTGATCTCGTCCGAGATCTGTGCCCCCACGCTCGCGAATGGCCATCCCTCTTCCACGATCAACAACCGGTTGGTCTTCTTCACAGACTCGACGATGAGGTCATAGTCCATCGGCTTGATCGTGCGCGGGTCGATCACTTCGATGCTGATCCCGAGCTCCTCTTCGAGCTTCTCGACCGATTTCCCAACGATGTGGGCGAGGACCTTCGACCAGGATACCAGGGTGACGTCCTTTCCTTCCTTCTTCACCTCCCCGACACCGAAGGGGATCGTGTATTCGCCTTCCGGGATCTCTCCTTTGTCGCCATACATCACTTCACTTTCGATGAAGATGACCGGGTTCTCATCCCGGATCGCCGTCTTCAAAAGTCCCTTGGCATCTTTGCATGTCGATGGCATCACCACCTTCAAACCGGGGATGTGTGCATAGATCGACTCAAGAGCCTGGGAATGGGTTGCGCCGAGCCCGTGGGCGGCCCCTCCCGGGCCCCGAAACACCATCGGCACATGGAATTGTCCCCCTGTCATCGAATACATCTTCGCGGCGTGGTTGACGATCTGGTCATAGGCGACAAGCGAAAAGTTCCACGTCATAAACTCGACGATGGGTCGGAGGCCGCACATCGCAGCTCCAATCCCGACGCCGGCGAAACCTGCTTCTGCGATCGGGGCATCGACGATTCTTTTGGGACCCCACTTGGCCAGCAGTCCCTGACTTACTTTGTATGCTCCGTTATACTCGGCAACTTCCTCACCCATCAGGAACACGCGTTCATCACGTGCCATCTCTTCATCCATGGCCTGGTTCAAAGCTTCACGTAAACTGACTGTCGGCATTCCTTATTCTCCGTTCGGTTCTTCGTAGTCTACCTTGTACAGGTTCTCCAGCGGAGGTTCCGGACTGTCTTCTGCGAACGTCACGCATTCGTCGACAATTGCCTTGATCCGCTTCTCCGCCGCTTCGATCCATTCATCGTCCGCCAACTTCTCCGCCTTCAGAATTTCGGCAAAGACGGAGATCGGGTCGTACTTTTTTTGCTCTTCCACCTCATCCTTGGAGCGGTAGTGGCCATGGATGGGGTCCGACATCGAATGCCCGCGGTAGCGGTAGGTGCGGATTTCCAGGAGTGAGGGTTCGTACGTTTCACGGGCGTGATCCACCGCCGCCTTGACTTTCGTGTACACCTCCAGAACGTTGAAACCGTCGATGACGTCGCTCCGCATGTCGTACGCAAGCCCTTTCTTGATCAGGTCCTCCACGGCGGAGGAGCGTCGGACGGAGGTACCCATGCTATAGCGGTTGTTCTCGATAATGAACACGACGGGTAGTTTCCAGAGGGCGGCAAGGTTGAGTGCTTCATGGAACGCCCCGATGTTGGTCGCCCCGTCGCCCATAAAACAAAGGCACACCCGCTTCTCTCCTTTGTACTTGCTCGCGAAGGCGGCGCCGGCTCCGATCGGGATGTGGCTGCCGACGATGGCGTGCCCCCCGAGAAAGTTCTTCTCGTTGTCGAAGATGTGCATCGACCCCCCCTGACCCTTGGTGGTGCCGGTGACCTTGCCAAGGAGCTCGGCCATAATTGCCTTCGGATCGACCCCTTTTGAAATCGCCAGTCCATGATCGCGGTATGCGGTGATCACATAATCGTCTTTGGTAATGGCCCCCTTCACCGCGCCGGTCGAGACGGCCTCCTGTCCGTTATACAGGTGGCAGAACCCCATGATTTTCCCCATACCGTACAGCTGGGCGCACTTCTCCTCGAACCGTCGGACGAGAAGCATATCGTCATACCAGTCCAGGAGGGTCTCTTTTGGCAGGCCGAAGAGGCGGGAATGCTGCTTCTTGGGGGCTGCTGCGGTCGTACTTGTATCCATCTTCTTTTTGCTCACAATTCGTGGGAGTAGAATAGGAAAATCCGGGTGTAAAAAATTGACCCGAATATACGAAGAAGTTGAACAAAATCAAAAGTAAGAGATTCATTGCACC
>DKJQ01000224.1 GCA_002454845.1 Ignavibacteria bacterium UBA6688 | reverse complement strand
GGTCACAGAAAAAAACCGGCAGGGTGGCGAGAAGTTCGTCCCACCTCCACGTCCAGCAACCCACCGGGGGCGCGCCATCCGCCGTGACATCACGTCCCGATATGCCCATCCCTGATCAAACCCCGACACGCACGAAGAGATCCCTCATCCGCAACGGCATCATCGGATTAGTCACGGTTGTCATCCTTGGGTTGGTGGGTTGGTTTCTCCTCGCGCCGTCGGGTCTGTCGGTCAATCCCGATATGACGACCCGTGTGCTGCAGGTTCCCTTCACACAGTACTCCTATCCCAGCCTTTCCCCGGATGGGAAATGGATTGCCTTCCCCGCCGCCGATGCCAACGGGCGTTGGGACATCTATTACATGCATGTCAACGGCGGCGAACCGAGGAAGATCACCTCTGACGCAACACAGTTTATTCAACAGTCGGCCCACATCTCCCCGGATGGCAGTCAGATTGTCTACGATAAGCCGAATGAGCAAGGAACAACGTATGACCTCTTTACGATCTCCGCCCTTGGTGGGGCGAACAGGAAACTGGTTCAGCGTGCTTCATCGGCTCAGTGGAGACCGGATGGCGAGCGAATCGGGTTTATTCGCCAGCCGACGAATCCGCGCATCAGATCGGAATCGGATCACATTGAGTTCTGGACGATCGGCAAAGATGGCGTCGATCTGAAGAAGGAATACGAAGATACAGTGTTTGTCGCGAGGGGGAGTTATCGCTTTAACTTCTGCTGGTCACCTGACGGGAGATCCATTGCGTGGATCAGATCGTTTTCCGCAAACTCCCAGGTTCTCATCACCCGTGAAGTGGATTCCGGCACCGAGCGCCAGTTGACAAAAGGGGAAGAGAATCTCGACGCCATGGCATGGACCAACGATGACCGGATAATTTTCTCTTCCAACCGAGGGGGGAATACGAACCTGTGGGTCATTCCTGCCTCCGGCGGCGAGCCGGTCCAGGTGACGAAAGGAGGCGGGCCGGATCTGTCGGTCAGCGTAGCAGCCTCCGGTAACGACCTTGTCTATTTACAGCAACAGCGGGTAAGCCATGTCTGGACGGCTGGAATCGATGGTTCCTCACCGCGCCAGATAAGCTTCGATGAAAGAGAGATCTTCGAGCCTGCGTTTTCTCCCGACAAAAAACGGGTAGTTTTTGTGATGAATGACCCTGACCCGCTGACGAAGAAAGCCGATCTGTATGTCATGGACCGTGATGGGAACAACCGTCGGAAACTGACCAACGGACTGACGAATCCCAGAATTCCGAAATGGTCACCCGATGGGCACCGGATCAGTTATTTTCACCCTCCTACCGGTCCCGATGCGAGCACTGGGATCCTCAAGTCGTACGTTGTTGACGCCGACAATCCGGGGGCTCCAACGCTCATCGGGGACTGGATAGGAAACGAATGGATCGATAACGACCACCTTCTGACCGTCGGCGGTCGCAATTCATACATCACCACGATCTCGACCGCGACGAACCGCCGGTTCTTCCACGACTCCACCGTCGTCTGGTATTTTGGGGAGGGACGAATCCTTGGGTATTACGACTGGCGTCATGGACTCCAGGGCTGGTGGGTGGTCACCATTCAACAAACAACGGGGGCGGAGTTGCTCAAGCAGACGGGGGAGGTTATCATGCCGGTCGTTCTGGGGTCACCACGGAAGATCAGTTCAGCCCCTGATTTCTTTCAGGGATGGACGAGCAGGGCTTCCATGGACGGATCGATTCTCCAGTTCGCCGGAAACGAAAGGGTGCGATTGATTTCCTTCACACGTGGCAGGGAGGAACTGCTCCCGGCCCGCTTTCCGGGCCTGAGGGGGCGATCCATCGAGATCAGCCGGGATGGGAAAGAAGTTATCTTCACCACCCCGCGCCTCAGCTCGCGCCTCATTCTGGTGGAGAATGTTTTCAAGTAGGTTGGGCAGCTCAGGTGTGTTTTCCACGAGTGGCTGCAATGTTCATCCCGTTTTTCGGAATAACGCTGTTTGTCGAGACCTGAATGGAGGGACTTATGATCGGAAAGACAATCTCCCACTATAACATTCTCGAGAAACTTGGTGAAGGCGGTATGGGTGTTGTGTATAAAGCCCAGGACACCAAACTCAACCGCACCGTTGCGCTCAAGTTCCTTCCGGACCGTGTCCAAAGGGACGAATCCGCGAAAGCCAGATTCATTCAGGAAGCCCGGTCCGCTGCCGGATTGAACCACCCGAACATCTGCACGGTCCACGGCGTCGAGGATGTCGACGGTTCCCTGTTCATCGTTATGGAATACTTCGAGGGGGGTGAACTCGGTGGGAAGATCCCATTTGCAAAAACTGAAGAGGCAATAAAGGTCGCCGCCCAGATCGGCGAGGCATTGCAGGAGGCACACGCAAAGGGGATCGTGCACAGGGACATCAAAGCCGACAACATCATGCTGACCGCCAAGGGTCAGGCCAAGGTGATGGATTTCGGCCTGGCCAAGCTGAAGGGTGCGTTGAAGCTCACGCGCACTTCCAGCACGGTGGGTACGCTCGGCTACATGGCCCCTGAGCAGGTCCAGGGGGAGGAAGCTGATACCCGGAGCGATATCTTCTCCTTTGGTGTTCTGCTCTATGAAATGCTGACCGGCAAGCT
>DKJQ01000076.1 GCA_002454845.1 Ignavibacteria bacterium UBA6688 | reverse complement strand
TAAGAGTCAGTTGCTCTACCAATTGAGCCATGGGTGCAACAAAGGACGTTATTGCCCGGGCGGCGTTGCGGCAGGCTGCGAGGGCTGCTGCATGGGCGGTAAAGAGGTCGGTTGCGGAGACGATTGGATCACACTTTGCTCGCTGGTGCTTCCCCGCGGAAGGACGACCATGTTAATAAACAACGCAAGGACCATAAAAATGGTGGCCAGAATAGAGGTCGTGCGCGTCAAGAAATCGGAGGTGCGCCTGACTCCAAACGTCATGCCGAGTGAGCTCCCGCCAAGCGTTCCCGCGAGCCCGCCCCCTTTGCTTGCCTGCATGAGCACGACAATCATGAGCAGAATGCTCACGAAGATTTCAATAGCAATAAACAGTGTATACATGCCATTCCCGTTTAGTCTGAGATGCAAAAACCCCAATAATCATTGGGGTTCATCTTTAAAAGATATCGAAGCGTTGAATGAAATGCAAGGACTATTCCGCGAAAATTCAGGGCACAGCCGGAACATTGCACATCCTTCCCTCGCCTACCGTTTGCGATGCTTCAAGAGCCTTTCCACGTATTTTCCAAGGACATCAAACTCGATGTTGGCTTTGTCACCCACCTTCATATATCGGAAGGTCGTCACATCCATCGTATGGGGGATAATGGAGACGGCAAACTCCCGCCCCTGAAGCCTGGCCACCGTCAGGCTCACGCCATTCACTGCGATGGATCCAACCGGGATCAGGTAGCGGGTAAACCGTTGTGGGATTTTAAACCAGAACATCCAACTGCTCGCCCTGGTTTGAATTTTCGTCACAACCCCTACCCCGTCGATGTGGGCCAGGACAAAATGCCCCCCCAACCGCTCGCCCGGCAAGAGTGCCCGTTCGAGGTTGACAGGGTCCTCCTCCTGAAGATCGCCGAGATTGGTTTTTCGCAATGTCTCCTCCACCGCCTGAACCTGAAACTTTCTCCGGGACGATCGGATCACGGTCAGGCAAACCCCGTTGATGGCGATACTCTCATCGATCCGAATACCGCGAACGGTTTTCTTGCCCCGGACGGAGAAGATCACGCTCTTCCGATTTCTCTCGATCGAATCGATAACGCCCACTTCCTCTACTAATCCTGTAAACATCACCGTTTACCTTTTGTGTAGTCATAGATCAACCGCGAGACTTGTCCCATTGCGCGTTTTCCCGCTTCGGCATCCTCCAGCCCTTTGGAGAGAAGAACCAGGACATACACCCGGCCATCGGGAAGCAGGACAAATCCGGAATCGTGCCGTACTCCCGTGATGCTTCCGGTCTTGTGTGCGACGCGCACATCCTCCGGAAGTCGCGCCGGGATCAAATCCCTGAACTTTTGATCAAGGAGCACCCCCGTCATCGTCTTCGAGGCCGATGGATCGACTGCCTTTCCTTCTGCAATCGCTCTCATGATCACCATGAGGTCGTAGGCCGTTGTGGCGTTATTGAGCCCACGCTCGAAAGCCTTCCCATCCTCTACTCCCCTGAGGACGAGGATATCCGAAGCACCTAGTCCACGCATCGTCGCCGTGACCTTCCTGGCATCCACCAGATCAATCAGGATGTTCGTTGCGAGGTTGCTGCTCACTGTAATCATTTGATAGACGAGCTCCCGGACGGTAGCTTTGCCGTTGATGCGGCGATACATTGAATCGTCGCTATCTTCCGAGAGGTCCATCTGGTAGATCGAACCATCGACAATGCTCGAGAATCTATTATTGACCGCAATGCTGTCCTCCAGTCCGAACCTGCCCTCCCGCGCCTGCCTGAACACTTCTATCATCACGGGGGTCTTCATTGTACTCGCGGCGTGGAACATCTCTTTTTCGTTGATCAACAGGGTGGAGCCGTCGGAGAGATCCTGGTATGCCACAGCAAATGTCCCCTTCACACCCTGAAGCTCCTGCATGATCGACCTTCTGAGATCATGGATGGAAGCGTCCTGCATAACCGGGATTGTCGCAAGGGAGAGAGCAAGGAGTGATATCATCGGTAGTGTATCGTTCCTTCCAGGAGAATATCATCGCCAAGCGGGAACCGCTCCAGGCCGATGATGGTGAAGGGTTTCGCCAGGGTGGGGGGCTTCTTCATAGCAATACTCTTCGTTCCCCCGCCCAAGATGAGGGGAGCAATGAAACAGTGGATTTTCTGCACAAAGCCAGTTTCCAAAAAGGCACTGGCAGTTGCACTTCCCCCTTCCACGAGGATGGATGACACTCCGGAGCGACCCAACACTGAAAGAATATGACCGGGCTTGAGAACCGTCCCTCCTCTGATGGCTATCACCTGCACACCTCTTCCGGCAAGTTCCATGCATTTCTTCTTTTTGGCCCGGAGAGATGCCAACGAGGTGACCAGGATCGTTTGGGCGACCTTTGTCGTGAACACCCGAGCCCGGGATGAGACGCGCAGGTTTCCGTCAACCACAATGCGGACGGGGTTTTGTCCTTTCCAGAGCCGGACCGTCAACTCGGGGTCGTCAGCCATAATCGTTCCCGCACCAACGAGCACTGCCCCGTATTCCGCCCGAAGTTTGTGGGCCATGCGCCGGGACTCGCGGGAAGTAATCCACTTGGAATTCCCATGCACATCAGCGGTATACCCGTCCAGCGATTGAGCCATCTTCACGCCGACAAAAGGGCGCCCTGTCCGGAAGACGGTTGAAAAGCGCCCGTTGAGGATCTCCGCTTTACCCTTCATGACACCGATATCCACTTGCACTCCTGCCTTCCGGAGACGGGCAAATCCTTTACCGGAGACCAGGGGGTTGGGATCCCGCATCGCGGCGACGACGCGCCGGACGCCTGCATCGATGATGGCTTCTGTGCATGGCGGCGTCTTTCCATGATGGTCACACGGTTCAAGATTCACATACAGCGTTGCACCTTTCGCCCTCGCTCCCGCCTTCGCCAGAGCTTCGATCTCGGCGTGTGCCCCTCCAAATTTCCTGTGATATCCCTCCCCCACCACCC
>DKJQ01000057.1 GCA_002454845.1 Ignavibacteria bacterium UBA6688 | reverse complement strand
CACTCGTTCAGACGGGCAAGGAAACGGAGAAGAAAAAGCCTCCTGATGAATTTCTTTTTAATCAAGGAGAAGACAAATTTCCCCTGTTATCTTCCTTCGTCGATTGATAATCAAGTCGGTTTTGGCTACTTTCTTTCGCACATTCGCCAAACCAGAAAAGGTAGATCATGAAGAATAGCCTGATTATCGTTCTGTCCGCAGTTCTGCTGGTTGGATGCACCCAACGGGAGCCGCTCATCGGGAAGATGGTTGATCTGTCTCATCCCTATGATTCCACCACGATCTATTGGCCGACGGAGAAGGGCTTTGAGCTCAGGAAGGGATTCGAGGGGATGACGCCGGGTGGATACTTTTATAGTGCCCACGCGTTCTGTTCCCCCGAGCATGGCGGCACGCACATCGATGCGCCGATCCATTTTTACGCCAACCGGAACACCGTCGATCAAATTCCACTCGACCAGCTCATCGCTCCCGGGCTCGTCGTCGACGTGTCGGAGAAATGCGCCGGCAACCGTGATTATCAGGTGCAGGTGGAGGATCTGACGGCGTGGGAGAAACGGAACGGTCTGTTCGTCAGCAACGCTATCGTGCTTCTGCGAACCGGGTTTGGAAAGCACTGGCCGGACCGTGAGCGCTACATGGGGACAAACGAGCGCGGGGACTCAGGAGTAGCGAAGCTTCGCTTCCCAGGGCTTCACCCGGATGCCGCGCACTGGCTCGTGAACGTGCGGAGGATTAGAGCTGTCGGTCTCGATACCCCGAGTATCGACTATGGGCAATCGAAGGATTTCAAGAGTCACGTCACGCTCTTTGAGCAAAACGTGCCGGCGTTCGAGAACGTCGCCAACCTTGATCAACTGCCGGAGAAGGGTTTCACGGTGATCGCCTTGCCGATGAAGATCAAAGGAGGGAGTGGCGGGCCGTTGCGCATCGTTGCGCTCATGAGTCAGTAATGGCAATAGCATGGGAGACCTGGAGAGGGGGAGAACCGGAAAAAGTGCGGAGGCCCACGGTCTAGTTCTTACTTTTCACTTTTTACCTTTTACCTTCAACCACCGGAGGCCTATAACAAAGGATCGTGCAAACGATCTTCAAATTGGATAACGGCTTCAACCTTCAACTCTCAACTTTCAACTTTCAACCTTCTTCCATCTCATAATCTCTCCCAACTCCTTCCGTTTGATATCCGGCACCATCACCCCATCTTTTGGATACCCGACCGGCATCAGGACGAATGCCTTTTCATTCTCGGGCCTGCCCAGAATCTTCCCCAGAAACTCCATCGGGCTCGGTGTGTGGGTGAGAGAAACGAGTCCTGCGTTATGGATTGCCGCTAGGAGGAATCCAACAGCGATGCCAACCGATTCCTTCACATAATAGTTCTTTCGCACTTTTTCTCCCTCTCGCTCATAGCTGAGTGCAAAGACCACGATCAGGGCCGGCGCGGCATCGATGAATTCTTTGTGCCAGTCCGTGCCGAGCGGTTCCAGGTCCTCGAGCCATTCATCCGACATCCGGTGCTCGTAGCTTTCCTTCTCCTCTTTTTCAGCTGCCAACCGGATCTGGTGTTTCACGTTCGGCTCGGTCACAACCACAAATTGCCACGGCTGTTTGTTCGCCCCGGAGGGGGCGGTGCCTGCCGTTTTGAGGATCAGCTCGATGACCTCTTTCGGGACGACCTTGTCCGAGAACTCGCGCACGGAGCGTCGGCGATTGCAGAGTTCGTAGAACTCTCTTGCTCTCCGTACCTGCTCATCAGGAAGGAGAAGATTGAAATCGTACGGAATGAAACCCTGCATGGCGTCCCCTTTCTTTGAAAACAGTGGGGGATGATACTGCAAATCGCCCGGATTTGCAATATGCTTCACTCAATGGTAGTGGGGCATTCTGGATGCCCGCTTATCCCGCTTGAAAATCAGCGGGATGCACAAAACGCAAAATCCGCGGGCATGACAAAAAAAGAGAGAACGTCATTCCCGCCTGCGGGCCGCCCGGCCTACGTAGCCAAAGGCTACTTTGGCGGAGTAGGCAACCGCCCTTTGGCGGGCAGGCCCGAATGTTTTTATCGGCCCGCGCGCCTGACTGCGCCCGCCCGAACGACTGATCGTTCAGTCGGGCGGGGAAGCTGTCCCCGGTCGATATGACTCCCTGCAAAATGCCCCACTCCTCAGAAATCGAACGTAGCTCACTACCCACTCAATTGCAGGTCTGGACTCTTTTTGGTAGTTTGGTGCCGACCCTGACCGTCCGGGCGCTCCGATCACGAGCGCGCAATACCGCGATGGCCGGGGTGAGGTGTTTTCTCTCCGGTTCACCACGAGTGGCATTGTTGTCGGGATGGTATGCATCTAACCCCGACGAAGATTTTTCCGCACTATCATTCTGTGAGATTGCCGTTGAAGCATGATTGAAGCAATACAAAAAAAGATTATTGACTCGGAACCATTCCGGACACTGGCGCTGGGCATCAGCGGACTGAAGCCCGGAGAGCCGCTCCAGCTCCGAGGCATCAGCGGTTCCCTGATGGCCTTTGTTGCTGCGTTCGCCCAGGAACAGCGGAACGGCCAGGTCCTGCTGGTCGTATCGGACAACGACAGGGGGGAACAGCTCCGGGATGATTGTGCGGCGCTTGTGGGGGATAACCGGGTCCGGTTCTTCGGGGAAGGAAGCAGCCACCAGGCGGCGCTGCTCGATATGACAGCCCCGATCTCGCAAATCGAAACCCTCCAGGCCCTCTCGGTATCCGAACGGGTCATCGTCGTGACATCCGTCGCCGCGCTCATGCACCGCATCCCGCCCCCGACGGATTTCGCGCGACGAAACCTCCAGCTCGAATCGGGGAAGGAGTACCCGTTCGAAGCGCTCCTGAACACGCTCGCGGAGCTCGGCTTCGAGCGAAAGGATTTTGTGGAGGAGTACGGCGACTTCGCAGTCCGGGGAGGGATCCTGGATATCTTCCCGTTTGTCGGCGACAACCCGATCCGGCTCGAGTTCTGGGGGGACATGGTCGAGTCGATCCGCGAGTTCGACTCGCTTTCGCAGCGTTCCATCCGGAACCTGCAGACAGCAAGTATTATCGCGAGCCTGTCGGGCGGGTCGAAAGAGGAACCATCGTCATCGCTTCTGGCGTACCTCCGGCCGGATGCGCTCGTGCTCCTGGACGAGCCGGCATTGATTGAACAGGAAGTCGAGGAGTTGGGCCGTGAAGGCATTACGGGAATCCTGGAATGGAGTACGGTAAAAGCTTCCCTCAACGGCTTCTCCAAAGTACTCCATTCAACGATCCATACTCCGCAGGACGCGGGCGCCCTCGATTTCTCTTCCATTTCCCAACCTCCGACCAACGGCAGCATCAAGTTCCTCCTCCGCAATATTGCATCGCTCAACAGGGAGGGGGTCGAAGTGTACCTTGCCTGCGACGTTCCTGACGAAGCGGAGCGGATCAAAGAATTGCTGGACGAGGAGATGGGCGGGATGCAACCGGAGGGAGAAATCCCGGAGAACCGTTCCCGGGATTCGAGAAGCTCTCCCACGAGCCTGACCGGTTCTCAGGAAGGATCCTTGCAGGGGGATGAGGAGAATATTCCCGGCTCCTCTCCGCTTCGCTATCATATTTTCACCGAGGCGTTGCATTCGGGATTCATCTACCCGCCGGCGAAGGTTGCGGTCTTCACTGAGCACGAGGTGTTCGGCAGGTTGAAGCGCCGTGGAATTGCGCGTCGGAAGAAGTTCAAAGGCTTTAGCCTGAAGGAAGCTCGTCAGCTCCGAAGGCAGGACCATGTCGTGCACGTCGATTATGGGATCGGGCGGTTTGACGGATTGCGCAAGATCCGTGTGCGGGGGGTGGAACAGGAAGTGATGAAGGTGGTCTACGCGGAGGAGGACGTCCTGTATGTGAACCTGAACTTTGTGAACCGCGTCCAGAAGTACTCCTCACAGGAAGGGCACGTTCCAGCGTTGACGAAGCTCGGGGGACCGGACTGGGAGCGGATCAAGTCACGGGCGCGCAAGCGGGTGAAGGATATCGCCCGCGAACTGATCCGCCTGTACGCCCGTCGCAAACACGAACCGGGGTTTGCGTTTGCCCGCGATACGCACTGGCAGAAGGAAATGGAAGCCTCGTTCATGTACGAGGACACGCCGGACCAGGCGAAGACCACCGTCGATGTGAAGAGCGATATGGAAAGTCCGGCCCCCATGGACCGGCTGGTGTGCGGCGACGTCGGGTTCGGCAAGACCGAGATCGCGGTCCGTGCCGCCTTCAAGGCGGTGTTGAGCGGCAAACAGGTCGGGGTTCTTGTACCCACCACCATTCTTGCGCAACAGCATTTCAACACGTTCCTCGATCGGCTGGGGCGGTACACCGTACGGATCGAATCGCTCTCGCGCTTCAAGACAAAGAAAGAACAGACCACAATCCTTGCTGCGCTCAAAGAGGGGAAGGTCGATATTCTCATCGGCACGCACCGGCTTCTCTCGAAGGATGTCGTTTTTAGGGAACTCGGGTTGCTCGTGATCGACGAGGAGCATCGGTTCGGCGTTACGGCCAAGGAAAAACTGCGCCATCTCCGAGCCACGGTCGACACTCTTACCCTCACGGCGACGCCGATTCCCCGGACGCTGCAATTCTCGCTCATGGGGGCCCGGGATCTCTCCATTATCAATACGCCGCCGCGCAACAGGCTTCCTATTATCACGGAGATCGCCCAGTTCGACCTGCAACTTGTCCGGGAAGCAGTTCTGAAAGAGCTACACCGGGGAGGGCAGGTGTATTTCATTCACGACCGGATCAACGACATCGAAGAGGTCCACAACCTCCTCAAAAGCAAGATCCCGGAAGCCCGTTTCCACATCGCTCATGGGCAGATGAAGGGACGCGATCTCGAGAACGCGATGCTCGCCTTTCTCGGGAAAAAGTACGATGTCCTTCTGTGCACGAAGATCATCGAGTCCGGCATCGACATCCCGAGCGTCAACACGATCATTATTAACCGCGCCGACCGGTTCGGGCTGGCGGAGCTGTACCAGCTGCGCGGCCGCGTCGGTCGTTCAAACGAACAGGCCTATGCGTACCTTCTCACACCCCCCTTGTCCAGCCTCCCGCGGCTCACCTTGCGGCGGCTCCAGGCGATTCAGGAGTTTACCGAGCTTGGATCCGGGTTCAACCTCGCCATGCGCGACCTCGAGATCCGGGGGGCTGGCAACCTGCTCGGCGGCGAGCAGTCCGGGTTCATCATGGAGATGGGATTTGAGATGTACCAGAAGATCGTCGAGGAGGCAGTGGCCGAGTTGAAAGAAGAGGAGTTTGAAGGACTCTTTGAAGGAAGGAAGAAAGATGGAAGGGGAGAGAAGTCGGACACGGTTGTTGAGGCCGATGTTGAGGCGTTCATCCCGGAGTTGTACATCGAGTCCGGAACCGAGCGGCTCGATTTTTACCGGCGGCTTTATGCCGTGGAATCGCCGGAAGAGGTGCAGGGAATGCGGGAGGAGTTGGGGGACCGGTTCGGCGAATATCCGGAAGAGGTCGAGCACCTGTTTGCCATCGTCGAGGTGAAAACGATCGCCTCCCGGTTGGGATTTACGAAGCTCGATCTCAACGGCCGGCTCCTGATCCTCATCTTCCCGTCCACGGAGGTCAAGCAGTTTTATGAAGAATCCGACGGGAACGAGGCTCCATTTCAGAAGATCATGAATCGCATGACAGGATGGAAGCAATACCGTCCGAACTTGAAGCAGGAGGGGAAGCAATTGAAACTGATGGTCACGATGGAAGCAGAGAAAGAACCCTTGATGAGGTTGATGCAAGTCAAGGAATTTCTTCAACGCGTGGGGGCGTGACATCTCGAGGAATGTTCCGCGGAGAACTTTGGCAGATTTTGGAAAAAGCCGGCTCCTTTTGGAATGGGCGAAAGCGCCCGCGGTGCTTGCTGTGTACTTGCCACCTCTGGTCTCCTTTCCCTTTCTTGCGATTGGTCGGATCCCATGGTACATTTTTCCTGGGCGGTTAAATTTTTTCAAAGAGCCCGTGTCATACCTGCATGGAATTGACGGTCGGGAAAGTTCATAAAAACGTGGTTCGGAGGATTCCCATGAGATTCACATTGATGACGTCGCTTGCCCTGTTGTTGGCGCTCCTGCTCGTTCCAGGGTGTACCAACAATACCAATTTGACAGGGCCTGAACCACAGCAGGAGGTAACTCTTCTTGCCGACATGAGCCTCGCGTTCGTCATGGCTTCTGATTCATTGGATCTGACGCCCGAGCAGAGGGAAAAACTCGAAGCCGCGTTAAAACAATTCCGCCAGGATGTCGAGGCGGCGATGCGGGCGCACAAGAGTGGGGAGATGACGCGGGAAGAGTTGCGTGCGCGGGTGTCAGATCTGGAAAGCCGGCTTGATGCCGAGATCCGGGCAATCCTTACACCGGAACAATACGAACGCTGGAAGAACCGTCAACACCAGATCAAGAACCATGGGGGTGTGCCCTATCCGCTTGTCCTTCCGCTGGAACAGTTGGCCCGTCACCTGGAGCTGACACCGGAGCAGATCACACAAGCCAGGGTCCTTGTCCATAACGCGCAGTTGGCTCTGCGGCACGCGGTGGAAACAATTCACGAGCGGGAAAAGCTGAAGGAAGCCATCGAGTCTATTTTCAAACGGACCGGTGCACAGTTTCAGAGCCTGCTCGACCGGGAGCAACTGGCGAAATACAACGATCTTAAGCGCCGTCATGCTCAGCCCAAACTGCCGTATCCTCTTCCTTCACCTCTCGATCAATTGGCCCGGCTCCTGAGTTTGACGCCAGACCAGCTTGAGAAGGCAAGAGCCATCGTCAGGGGGGCCGAAGTTGCCATCAGGCAGGCAGTCGAGACGCAAACGGATAAGAAAGAGCTTCGGACCACGGTGGGAAATATTCTCAAAAGGGCTGAGTCCGCGTTCCGGTCGATCCTGACCCCCGAACAGGAACGCCTGTATGAGCAATGGAAGCAGAGAGGAAAAGGAAGCGGCTGACGAATCAACTCGTATTTGATTGATGCAAGAAGGCCCCGGGGATTACTCCTCGCGGCTTCTGGTTTCTGGCAGGATTGGAGGGGTTCCGGCGCTCGCCCTAGATCACCTTCACGACGACGATCGTCATGTCGTCATGTTGTTTAGCCTTGCCGGTGAAGTGTTTCATCTCGCTGAAGACTCCCTCGAGGATCTCCGCGGCCGGTCCGTGTGCGTATTTCTCGACTGCTTTGAGAAGCCTTTCCTCACCGAACTCTTCCATCGCCTTGTTCATCCCTTCCGGGAGCCCATCGGTGTAGAAAACAAACAGGTCGCCCGGTTGGAAGGGAATGTCCATTTCCTGGATCGACATGGAAAACTTTTCCCCCTCGTCAAGGCCCAGGGCCAGTCCCATCGGGTTAAGAATCCGTACCCGGCTCTCTCCATGCTTGCGCGTCAGGACGGGGTTGTGCCCCGCGCGTGCGAAACGGAGATTGTTTTTTCCCGTGTCGAAGATCCCGTACACCATGCTGATAAAGATTCCACGCTCCACGTTCTCGTAGAAGAGTTTGTTGATCCGGGTAAGGATTGACGCGGGGGAGTCGGTTACGCCGGCAAGGGCGCGGAGGAACCCCTTAGTCAACGTCATAAAGAATGCCGCTTGCGTTCCCTTGCCCGAGACGTCTCCTACCGCAACGCCTAGCTTTCTGTCACCAAGCTCCATGAAGTCATAGTAGTCGCCCCCCACCTCCAGGGCGGGGGCGCAGCGTGAAGCGATGTCGAGCCCCCCAAACTTCGGATTGGTTTTCGGGAGAAAGCTCATTTGTACCTGGCGCGCAATCTCCAACTCCTGCTGCAGTCTCTGGCGTTCCGAGATGTGGCGCGCGAAAGCCGGTGTGATCGAATCGAAATCGGTAATCTCGTTCTTCCGGTACAGGGTGAGGAGGGAAATGAGGATCATGACAACCAGGAGACCCAGGAGCATGAAGGCCGAGCCCATGTACGCCGGGTTGCCCGTGAAGAGCAATGTCGCCGTCTCTTTTGTGATCGTGAACATCCAGAGGGCGAGGAACGAGGTGAGGACATCGTACCGGACGAAGCTCCAGACCACAATCGCCGCCATCCCAAGCTGGATGGCGATTCCAGCAGATAACGGCTGGACGTTCTCGCCGAAGCCAAGTCCGAGCACTACGGTTCCGATCGCGACGATCGCCGGAAGCGAGCTGATTTTTTTTCTGAGGAATGAAACCGCGAACAGGACGAAAAAGGTAAACACGTACATCACGTTGATAAAACTGGCTCCCAGGACATGAAACGACGGGCTGAAGCTGTCGAACATCCGGTCGGCATCTTCCCCCGGCAGGCCCATCCAGAGATTCAGAACCATACTTCCCCCCCGGAACAACAGCAGCCAGACCGCGAACGATCCAACGCCGAGGGCGAGTCCCCGGATGACGGACATCCCGACGCGGGAATGAAACGCCGAGCCCTTGAAGAGCAGGTCGATGGAAATGAATTTTTCCTTCCAGGCGTCACGTCCTATTGCTTCGCTTACCGCCCAAAGGACAATCAGGGCGCCGCCGATGAAGAGCGGGGCGAAGAAAACCGGAAGGATAATCTCCCAGCCCATTTCCCGATAGAGTGTCAGATACAGTTGCAGGGCCATCAACACTCCCCCGCCGATCCCGATGATCATGCCGAATTTAAAGCCGATCTCGTACGAACGGATCCGCTTGAAGGTCAGGACAATCATCAGCACCGCGAGGCCGAAGTAAAGCAGGACGACGACCACCTGGTGAACGCCCATGGTATCCGTTTGTTTGTACTGCTCGGGGATCTGGTATTCCACGGCGTAACGGGAAACAGCGTCGCCGGCAATCCCCACCCGGATGAGGATCTTGTTGTCCGGTTCCGTCGATCGTGCGGCCCAGACGTACTCAAAGTCCGTCCGATGCGGCTGCTCAATCTTCTTCTCTGATTCGACCTCGGTGCCGCTCATCCTCACGGAGTACTGAATTGAACCCTGATCCAACGGCGGCACGCGGACCGTATCTTCTCCCGACCATTGTTTGTTCCCGGCGAATCGGTCCATAAACTCCACCGCAAGCTGCTTCGCTTCTTCGGCGCTCACCGATGCGATCTTTGCGCTATCGGCCACGACCCTGCTGAACCCGATCAGGGTCCCTCTCGTATCGAAGTTGAAGACAAGCTCCCCCTTCATTCTCCTCACGGCATCCCTCACCCGTTCCTCTTCATTGCCGTTCCCCTCCCGGAACAGTTGTCCGAACCCGGTGCGAGGCGACCATCGCACACGCCAGGTGTACCCCGGAAGGCTGTCCCGCAACCGGACGTTCGATCGCTCGATTCCCAGTTCACGCTGCGATTGACGGATCAAGGGGCGGTTCATGCGAAGCTGGGCATCGGGCGAATACCCGGTCACATCAAGGCTCAGTTCCGCAATGAGTTCGCGTGAGCGTTGAATAACGCTGTCGGAATCCAGCGGGAGAACAAGCGCTCCCTGGGGGTGCGATCCAGGAAACAGATTGAGGATAACGACGGCGGAAACGAGCAGGAGAAGCAAGAAGGGAAACAGCGGTTTCAATTTGGTCATACCAGCCTCTCCCGTACGGTAATGAAGTGTCGGCAGCAGAATCTAGCGGAAACTCAGAATGGCAACGAGACCCAGGAGAATGATCAGCATCCCGGCTATCCGGTTCACCCAACCGAGCCCGACATGGCTGATCTTCTCGCGGAAAAGCATCACCACCGAGCTCAAGAGGAAGAACCAGAGGACCGACCCGGAAAAAATTCCAAGAACCAGCGTCCCTGCCCGCCCATAGCTCATGCCGTTTCCCAATCCCAGGGCGGCAAAGATCCCGAGGAACGCGACAATCGTGATTGGGTTTGTGAGTGTAAGGATCAGGGTGGAAAAATAGGAACTGAACAATCCGAGCCCGTTCACTTCAACGGGGCGCTCTGCCGGGCGCGCGAGGAACGTTTTGATACCCAGGTAACAAAGAAACACGCCACCCAGCAGACGAATCCACATTTGCTCACGGAGGAGAAGGTCGGAGATGAAGGTGAGTCCGAAGCCCGCCACGCAGCCGTACAGCGCATCGGCTGTTGCAGCTCCCAAACCGATGACGATCCCCGAAAGGTGGCTTTCCGCAAGCGTCTTTCGGATACACAGGATGCCGATCGGTCCAATGGGCAAGGCAATCGAAAACCCTATGATGATACCCTGAGCGAGAAGGGAAAAATCCACGCGCCTCCGGTCTTAAGAGTGCAATGTCTGAGGTTCGTTGTCGAATAATGCCGAGTGACACTCACGACTGGGTCGGAGGTGCAACAGGGAGGCGTGATCATGCCCTTGGGATCCGGGCAAGCTCGTCCTCGATGTATTCCCTGATCGCAGGTTTCAGATACCGGTCCTCGATCCCGATCTCTGCAAGGCCCTGTGCGAGGAGCGACGCTTTTCGGGGTGGGGCAAGTTTCTTATTGATGACGACGAGCCGTTCAGTCTTGAGGATGCAAAAACCCCCTTCAAAATCCCCCTTCTCATACCGTACGGCGATACCGCAGTTTGAGGCCAGCGATTCGAGCTCTCTCAGCAGTTGTTCCTGAGTCATATTCCCGTTGAAGCTACGTGATGAAGAAACATATGTTGCGGAAAACTTAGGGAGAATTGGGGTGAGTTTCAAGGGGACCGGCACCCGCGCGCATCTTCGTGCTCCACCAGGCTTCAATCCGGTCTCCCGACCAGAAGGTCAGCCACGTGAACGCGGCCCCGGCAATCAGGTCGATGACGTAATGGTAGCGGAGATACACGGTGCCGATCACGAGCAGCACGGCGAGGGAGGTCAGAAGCCACCGCGCTTTGACTTTGTACCGAAACGCGAGGAACGTAATAATGAGCGTCATCTGAGTGTGGCCGCTGGGAAAGACATCGCGTTGAACCACGTCGGCGGGGTTCGGGTGGTTCCTGGGGATCGATTCCGCGGCGTTGATAAAATCGCGAAGGTATTGCGTGAAGAAGAGGCCGGGGAGCTCGGTATCCATCAACGCAAAGTCGTGGAGCGTGAAGCGGGGTCCGATTCCCGGCAGGAGGAAGTACCCGAGGTAAGAGAGATAGAAACCGTAGACGATCAGGAAGGCGGCCTTATCGAACTCCTCAATGGCGTACCGCCGGTAAATTTCGACGCCCAGAATAATAAAGAGCAGGTAGTACGAAAAGTAGGCAACCTGCAAAACTTCCGTCAGCACCGGATGAGCGAATTGTCCCAGCCATTGGGTCGGGTTCACCCCGAACATGGCATGGTCGATCCGGATCAGCAACGCGTCATAATCGATCGGATGAATGGGGCGAACCATCAGGTACAGTTCTTTAAAGACAAAGATGACGAACGGATAACAGTACCACCGGTGGAGACCGACAAGGAGCTTCGTCCGATGCGTGTCGGCTGCATGGGCCAGGAGCAGGATGCCCGCGATGACGGCGAGGTTGATTCCCACCAACAAGGACCAAGCCTCGACACGGGAAAAGAAGATCAGGTTCAGGGCGACGAGAAAGAGGAGGAAGGCGATGGAAACGACATCGACCGGGGACCAATGAGACACAAATCGTCGGATGTTCATGCAGAGCGAAGACGTGGTAGGGAAGTCAGAGCCATTGGAGCGCGAACGTTGAAATGGTCAGGAAGATCGAGATTCCGATGACATCCTGGAACGCGGTCTCAAACGGACCGGCCGTGACCGCCGGGTCGAACCCGAGCCGCTTGGAGATCATCGGCGTCGTGGAGCCGATAAAGCCGGAAATATTGATCGAGAGGAACATGGAGAGCCCCACCACGACCCCGAACACCGCGGTCCCATGCCACAGGGCGCCGACCAGGCCAAGGATGAAGCCGCACGCGGATCCCAGGATGAGCGAAGTCTGGACCTGGCGTCTGATCGGGATCCACCAACGATTCGGGTCAACATGTCCAGTGGCCAACCCCCGGACGATGACAGCGGCTGCCTGGAGCCCGGTGTTGCCCGAGAGGGCCGAGATGATCGGCATGAACGATGCGAGGAGAATGACCTTTTCCAGGGTTGCGCTGAACTTGTGCACCACAATGCCGGCCATGAATTGAATCAGGAGGGTGATCATGATCCACGGCAGGCGGAGCATGGCGATCTGGGCGGGGGATCGGTGTTCCATTTCGTCCGCGTCGGAGCCGACCATCCGCGCGACATCTTCTTCATGCTCTTCCTCCAGCACGTCGACGATATCGTCCACCGTGATGCGTCCGACAAGCTTCCCGGCCTTGTCCGTGACCGGCAACGAAATAATATCGTACCGCTTGAACAACTGCGCCACTTCCTCCTGGTCCATGTCGGTATTGGCGCTGACGAAGTCGGTGGTCATCAACTTGTTGACCCGTTTGTTCGGAGCGTGCAGGAGCAGCTCCTGCAGGGAGACCACGCCGACCACCACACCATCATCGTCGACCACGAAGACGTTGTAAATGTTCTTATGCTCTTTTGCCATCTTCCGGACGACGCGGATCGCCTGCTTGATCGTGTCCTTTTGGTTCGCGACGGCGACCTCTTTCGCCATGATGCCGCCGGCGGTGTTCTCATCGTACCGGAGCAACTCCTGGACTTCAGAGGAGTCTTCAACATCCATTGTCTCGAGGACCTCCTCAGCCCGTTCCTCCGGCAACTCGGCGACGATATCGGCGGCGTCATCCGAATCCATCCCTCCCACAAGCCGCGTCAGTTTTCCCTTCGGCAGGTTGTGGAGCAGCAGCTCGCGCCGCGATTCACTTACCTCCAGAATCGCATCGCCGGCAAGTTCCTCCGGTACAAGCTTAAAGACGTACTCCGCCTCTTCGTCCGTCTCCAGACGGTTAATGATGTGAGCGATGTCGGCAGGGTACAGATCCCGGAGGATGTTGAGGATGAGGAAATCCGACTTGGAATGGACCAACTCCTCGATATCCTGCATCAGCTCGTCGTCGACTTCAATAAGCTCGCGCGGCGTTTCTTCGATATGTTGCTGTTCTTCACTCACGGTGACAGCCTGTTATCCTTCGCCAGTTTACGAAAAGGGAAGAGTCACATGGTTTTTATATTGCTGAAGTTTACCAGAAAGCTCAACATAGTTTTGCGGAGAGAGTTCCTCAGATCTCCGCGTGAGGTCGAACCCGATGGAGTCCAACTGGTCGTCGGTGAAACCCATAAATTTCAATCCGTTGCGGAGGGTCTTCCGCCGCTTCCCGAAGGTCGCCCGCACGATATTCCTGAAGAAAAGATGATCACAATCGGGCAGATCCCGTTTGAACACAAGCCGGACCACGGCAGAGTCCACCTTCGGAACGGGGTAAAACGAGTTGCGTGAGACTTTGAACAAGAGCCGTGGCTCGGTATAGTGCTGCGAGAAGATGGAAAGGATGCCGTATTCCTTTGTGCGCGGTTTTGCAACAAACCGTTGCGCCACTTCGAGTTGCACCATCAGGGTTGCTTCGAGCACCGCCTCATGCTGGTCCAATAGCCAGAAAAGGATCTCGCTCGTGATGTAATAGGGAATATTCCCGACGACCTTGAATCGCGCGCGCCGTTGCTCTGCGAGATCTATCAACGAAACGGTGAGGACATCCGTTTGGAGAAGCTCGAGGGAATCGCCGAACGTCTCCCTCAGCAACGCGACCGCCCGGGGGTCGAGCTCGACCGCCAGGAAGTCCGGAGTCTTCCGGATCAGGAACTTCGTCAATGCTCCTTTGCCCGGCCCTATTTCAAGGAGGTGATCGCCGCTCTGCAGTGCAAGGCTCTGAACGATGTTGCGTGCGATATTGTCATCGTGGAGAAAGTTTTGACCAAGGGACTTCTTTGGTTTGATCATTGAGCGGGTGAGCGTTGACGGCACAATATACACAACACGGTTGCGAATTTCAATTTCTGTGGTGGGCAGGGGTCCAAGTTGAGGGATGCTTAGGTTTGCCCTACATTGACAGGGGCAGACGCACATGGTTTTTTTGGGGCGCAGATCCAAATGGGAGAATGCTGACGCATCTGGCTTGCTTAGGGCTTAGTTCCAAAGAGTCGCATGCTGACGCGTGCGTTCATGGTAGGCTTCCAGCGGCCTCCGGCCGCGCACATTGCATTTCGGCCGATTTTCCGTTACTTTGGCTCCGGAAATTTTCGACCACCATGGCCCGACCTGCCTCTCAACAGACTCCCTACGTATCCATCGTCGTTCCCCTCTTGAATGAAGAGGAATCCCTGCGCGAGTTGTATGAGAAGATCGCTGGAACTCTCCGGGGAGCGAGGAAAACCTACGAGATCATTTTCGTCGATGACGGCAGCACGGACGGCTCCTATGCCGTTTTACAGGAACTGCATAAGCGTGATGCCTCCGTCAAGGCGGTCCGGTTCCGCAGGAACTTCGGGAAATCCGCTGCCCTCTCGGTCGGGTTCCAGGAGGCGGTAGGGAAGTTCGTGGTGACGATGGATGCCGATCTGCAGGACGACCCGGCGGAGATCCCCGGACTGATTGATGCGATTGGGGACCGGTTTGACCTGATCTCGGGATGGAAAAAAAAGCGCTTCGACCCTCTCTCCAAGACCATCCCTTCACGCTTCTTCAATTTCGTCACAGCGATGATGACCGGCATCCCGATTCACGATTTCAACTGCGGTCTCAAAGCCTACCGGCGTGAGGTGGTAAAGGAGGTGAATGTCTACGGCGAGCTCCACAGGTACATTCCAGCCTTGGCGCATTGGGCCGGGTACCGGGTTGGCGAAAAAGTGGTGCAGCATCACCCGCGCAAGTACGGGCATACCAAGTTCGGTCTCAGCCGCTTCTTCAAAGGGTTCCTGGACCTGATGACAGTCCTCTTCACCACTCGTTATATCCGGAGACCGCTCCACCTTTTTGGAGGCTGGGGGATCGTCTCGTTCCTCGCTGGCGTGGCCATCGACGGTTATCTTTCGATCGAATGGATTCTCGGGAGAACGTCACTCAGCAACAGGCCCCTCTTCCTGGTTGGTTTCCTCCTCATCATTATCGGCATTCAGTTTATTTCGATCGGGCTCCTGGGGGAGATGATCACGAGGCAGGACCGGGGGGAGCAGACGTATTCTGTCCGCGACAAACTTTCGTAACACCTCACGGCAAGGCTGTGGAGGGAAGGCTTGGGCTACCGGAGGGTATGGTACACTGATTGCACGTCGTCATCGGCCTCCAGGTCTTCAATCAACTCCAACACCTCCTTCGCGTGTTCTTCGCTCAACTCTTTGGTGATCGTGGGGAGATAGTGCAGTTCGGCGCTCGTTGCCTCGATCCCCTTATCCTCCAGGGCCTTCTGCATTTTCCCAAAGTCGCTGAACGAGCTGTAAACGACGATCTCGTTGTCGTCCTGCTCCATCTCCTCCAGCCCATAATCGATGAACTCGAGCTCGAACTCTTCCGCATGGGTAATTGCTCCCGCGGGAAGTTTGAACACCCCTTTGCGTTCAAACATGAATGCGACGGACCCATTCGCTGCCAGCGAGCCGTCGTGTTTGGTCAAATGGTGCCTGACATTTGCGACAGTCCTGGTGGGGTTATCGGTCGCGCAGTCCACCATCACCGCGATACCATGCGGTGCATACCCCTCGTAGAGCGATTGCTGGTACCCTTGCTCGTCTTTGGACAAGGCCCGTTTGATCGCCGCGTCGATCCGGTCCTTCGGCATGTTAACGCCCTTGGCGTTCTGCACCGCGATCCGGAGCCGCGCGTTGTATTTGATGTCGCCGCCCCCCTCCCTGACCGCGATCGCAATCTCCCGGCCGATTTTGGTGAAGGCCTTCGCCATGCGGTCATACCGGGCGAACATCTTATGTTTCCGTTTTTCAAAAATACGTCCCATAGTACGCTACCTGGTTGAGTCGGGAAATGTTGAATCGGGCCACAAGATACAAATATTTTTCCGCCTGTCCATAATCGTTCTTGTTCGTCTGCAGGCCTTGTTCTTCCACCTCTGCACCAGGTGGAGCGAGAATGGAGCAGGGACGAGGCGTTTTGATTTTTGAACAAATCGTCGTATCTTTGCTATGCCTCAGGCAAGCAATGCCTCACGATGTGGGGTGCTGGGACGCTGCCCGGGGCATTTTTATTCCCCGTACGGGGAGAAAAGGGGAATTGAAGGCTGTATGCTAAACTGGAAGAATGGAACGAAGAGAGAATCCGTATGAATCCGAAACGAGAGATCAGGAACATCGCCATTATCGCGCACGTGGATCATGGCAAGACGACGCTGGTGGATTATATGCTGCGCCAGACCGGGACATTCCGCGCAAACCAGGATATGGGCACGCGCGTCATGGATTCGAACGACCTTGAACGCGAGCGGGGCATCACCATCCTTGCCAAGAATACGTCCGTTTTCTACAAGATGAGTGAAGGGAGGGAGGTGAAGATCAACATCGTGGATACTCCCGGCCACGCGGACTTTGCCGGTGAGGTGGAGCGCACGCTGAAGATGGTGAACGGTGTTCTGCTTCTCGTCGACGCGGCGGAGGGGCCGTTGCCCGGCACAAAATTCGTGCTCAAGAAATCGTTGGAACTCAACCTCCAGCCGATCGTTGTCATCAATAAGATTGATCGCAAGGATGCCCGTCCGCACGAGGTGCTGGACGAGGTGTTCGAGCTGTTCCTTTCACTCGGAGCGAACAACCAGCAGCTCGATTTCCCGACCATCTATTGCATCGCAAAACAGGGAATCGCGAAACGAGAGTTGACGGACCCGAATGAGGACCTCAGACCGTTGTTTGAGGCGATTGTCGCGAAGGTCCCGTCCCCTCCTTCGGACGCCGATTCACCGTTTCAGATGCTCGTCACGACCATCGACTACAATGATTATCTCGGACGACTCGGTATTGGCCGGATTTCCCGCGGGACGATCAAGCTCGGTTCTCCGATGAAAATCGTTCATCATGACGCGAAGGTGGAAGATGCACGCGTAACGAAAATCTATTCTTTCGAGGGTCTGAAACGCATCGAAGTCAGTGAAGCCTATGCAGGGGATATCATCGCGATCGCCGGGATGGAGGATGTGGAGATCGGGGAGACCATCGCGGACGCCGCGGATCCGACTCCCCTCCCGTTCGTATCGATCGAGGAGCCGACCCTCTCCATGAACTTCATTGTCAACAATTCCCCCTTCGCGGGACTGGAGGGGAAGTATGTCACGACGCGGAACCTCGGCGAGCGACTTGCGAAGGAACTCCGCTCAAATGTTGCGCTCCGCGTCGAGTTGACCGACTCCCCCGATGTGTTCAAAGTGAGCGGACGGGGGGAATTGCACCTGGCCATCCTGATCGAAACGATGCGGCGCGAGGGATTTGAGTTTCAAGTCTCCCGGCCCGAGGTCATCTACAAGCGTATCGCTGACGTTCTCAGCGAACCGATCGAGCACGTCATCATCGATGTCCCGGATGAGTTTGTCGGCGTTGTCATCGAAAACCTCGGTCACCGCAGGGGTGAGATGAAAAACATGTTGCAGGTCCAGGGAAACACGCGGATCGAATTCTTCGTCCCGGCGCGCGGGCTCATCGGTTTCCGGTCGGAGTTCATGACCCAGACGAAGGGGACCGGCATTCTCCACCACAATTTTCAAGGATATGAACCAGCCAAAGGCGACATCAGCCACCGTTCACGCGGGGCGTTGGTGGCCATGGAGGACGGCCTTGCCGTTGCCTACGGCATGTGGAAGCTTCAGGACCGGTCGACGTTCTTCATCCAACCGGGCACGCATGTGTATTCCGGTATGATCGTGGGGGAGAACTCGCGCGAGCATGACATGGTGGTGAACGTGTGCAAGACCAAACAACTGACCAACATGCGTGCCTCGGGCTCCGACGAGGCCGTGCGCCTGGAACCCCCGCATCTCATGACCCTCGAACAAGCCATCGAATGGATCGGCGACGACGAGTATGTCGAGGTCACCCCGAAATCAATCCGCCTCCGCAAACGGTATCTTGAGCACAACGAACGCAACCGGATGTCCAAGAAGAAAACGGAAGTGGCGGAGGTCTGACAGTCCGCCCGCACCACTGCAAGACTACGGGGGACTCCGGGACGGGTGATGGGTATGTTTTCCGCACGAACAGATTGGGATTTTCAGCCGAACGAGCTGACGTCGCTCCTTGCCGCGAAGCGTTTACGGGGAGACGAGATACTTGACCTGACCGAGTCGAACCCGACCCGGTGCGGATTCGACTATCAGCCTCAGTACACCCTCGAAGCGCTTTCCACCCGCCGTTCATTGGTCTACGAACCCCACCCGAAAGGGATTCTTTCTGCACGAGCTGCCGTGGCGGAATACTATTCCCGACAGGGGATTGCACTCGATCCCGATCATATCATCCTGACGGCCGGAACCAGCGAGGCGTATGGATTTCTTCTCCGCCTCCTTTGCAATGGACGAGACTCCGTCGCTCTCGTAAAACCCGGGTACCCCCTCCTTGATTATCTTTGCCAGATCAACGATGTCATACCCCGGCATGTTCGCCTGTCGTACCATGGCGGGTGGCACCTCGATCTCCAGGCGCTCAACGTGGAGCTTGCCGCAAGGGCAAAAGCCGTCGTGTTGGTCCATCCCAACAACCCGACAGGTTCTTATACAGAACAAAACGAACGTGAGAACATTGTTGCCTCGGCGAGTTCTGCAGGGGCTGCGATCCTGTCGGACGAGGTCTTTCATCCATTCCCCATGGATGGGGCTCATCCCGCTGCTCCGAGTTTTGCCACGAACAACCGTTGCCTCACCTTTACGATCAATGGGATCTCGAAACTCCTGGGCCTTCCGCAGTTGAAGCTTGGCTGGATCGTTGTTTCGGGTCCTTCTCGAGAGGTGGAAGGAGCGATCTCAAGGCTGGAGATGATCAGCGACCTTTTCCTTTCCGTCGGAACACCGGTTCAACAAGCGCTTCCACTCCTGTTACAGGACCCGGCCGGACTCACGCTTCAGATTGGAACAAGAATCCGTAGAAACCGGGCGTACCTCGCGACAAGCAGCGGGAAGACTTCGGCCGTTGAACTTCTTGGAGGGGAAGGGGGATGGTATGCAGTTCTGCGCTTGCCGCGTATACGGACAGACGAAGAATGGGCTCATGTTCTTCTCAAGGAATGGAACGTCCTTGTCCATCCGGGAAGCCTGTTTGATTTTGAGGAGGAGTCTATCGTGGTGATGAGTCTCATTCAGAAGGAGGAGATCTTTGAGCGGGGGATTGTGCGGATTCTTTCGGCGTTTGACGTTTGAACCGATTGTTGGTATATTTGCGTCGGCACGGGTTCCAGGAGGTTGCTCAAATTCTTCAGGACGCTTAGCTCAGTCCCAATTTGACTGAAATTGGCGAACGAAGTGAAGCCAAGTTCAATGTCAAATTGAGGATCCCGTCCGAGGGACGGGACTGGTTGCAAACGGCTGCATGAATTTAAAGGGACGCTTAGCTCAGCTGGTTCAGAGCGCCGCCCTTACAAGGCGGAGGTCGTAGGTTCGATCCCTACAGCGTCCACGCAGATCCCGTCACACAAAACGTGACGGGATTCTCAATTTGGCCACCACTCCCACTCGCTTTCACTCGTGGTCGTGGGCCAAATTGGAACAAGGCGGAGGTCGTAGGTTC
>DKJQ01000337.1 GCA_002454845.1 Ignavibacteria bacterium UBA6688 | reverse complement strand
CGGAACGATGAACACCGCGTATTCAAACGGTTGGAGCGTGAGAGCCAGCGTTCCCTGAACAACATCCAATTGAGTTGATGTGAAATATTCCCGAAGGGTCGTGCTGGACTTGTCGGGAACTTCCACTTTTGCCGAACGCACCGTATCGGAGAGATTTGTCACCACCATCAGCCGGTCGTTCCCGAGTTGGCGGAGAAACGACAAGACCTTTTCCCCATCGGAATTGTGCAGGGGCTGATACTCCCCACGTCGCAACGCCGGATGTTCCAGACGGAGGTTGCAGAGCGAGGTGAAGAACTCTCGAAAATCAGGGTGCTTCCCCCACTCGATCTCTACTTTTTCAAAGAGCCCGAGGCGCTTTTCGTTGCCGACCTCCTCCCCGTTATAAATGAGGGGGATGCCGGGAAATGTGAAGGCGACGACAGCGCTCGCTTTGGCCCCCGCGCGGGTAAATTTTTCCACGGCGGGCGCATCCCACGCGTTCTGGTCGTGATTCGTATGGAACCGCATGCGAAGGGACCCTTGCGGGAACTGGTACGACTCAGTCCTCAACACGTCGTTGAACACATCGACGGAGGTGGCCCCCGTGATGACCTTCGAGAGCGTTGCGTAATGATTCCAGGAGTAGGTGAGGTCAAACGCTTCCACGTGGTGCTCCGGCAGGGTTCCCTCCGATAGCATCATCACCGGTTTGATGGCATCGAGTTCCTTCCGCGCCTGATTCCAGAAATCGGTCGGGACCATTTCCGACACATCGCACCGGTAACCGTCGATACCCTCGTCGCGAACCCAGTACTTCATCATGGCGATCATATAGTCGCGCAGTTCGGGGTTGTCATAGTGAAGGTCGGCAACATCGGTCCAATCATCGTTGGGTGGGACGATCGCTCCCGTGGAGTCTTTCGTGAACCACTCCGGGTGCTCGCGGATGAGCTTGCTGTCCCATGACGTGTGGTTGGCCACCAGGTCAATGATGATTTTCAAATCATGTTGATGGACGGTTCTGACAAGTGAACGGAAGTCCTGCAATGTCCCAAATTCCGGGTTGATCCCGTAGAAATCCTGTACGGCATAAGGACTTCCTAGGGTCCCCTTCCGGTTCACCTTGCCGACCGGATGGATGGGCATCAGCCAGAGAACGGTCGCACCCAGTCGTTTCAATTCCGGGATCCTCTTCTCGAGTGCTCTGAAGCTTCCCTCCTTTGAGAACGAGCGGAGGTACACCTCGTAGATCACGGCATCCTTGACCCATTCCTCACTGAGCCGGGCGGGTAATTTTGAAAACGGGGATTCGAGCATCCGGTGAACGCTGTCCAGGGCGATCACCGTGACCGGCTTATAAATTCCTCCGGGTCCTGCATGATCCACGACGCGGACGGTCAGTTCGTTTGTTCCTTGCCGGAGCACATTGGTGATCTCAAAAAAGAACGATTCGCTGTACCCCGCGTGGGAGCCGACTTTCTTCCCATTCACCCATACGTCCGCGTCGTCATCGACTCCCCCAAAAAATAAGGCCATGGGCTGATGCGGGGCGCCAAACTCAAACTTTGTCGAGAACCATCCGACGCCATCGTACGAGGGAAGATTGTATCGTTCCCAGTGGTCGGGAACGGAGACTTCCTTCCAACCAGTCCGGCTGGAGCCATCCGCATACCAGGATTCCGACAGACCCTTGTCCAGGGAGTCAACCTGAAAAAGCCATGGCCCGTTCAACTCGATGCGCGTTGGCGTATTCATAGAACATCCTATGCAGATGAGGAGAGTTAGGGAGGCGAGCAGGAGTTTTCGCATGGTCTATCCTTTCACGCTGCCAAGCGTCAGACCGGAGACAAGCCAGCGGCTTAATGCGAGAAACAGAATAACGACCGGGATCATGACAAGGATCGAAGCGGATCCATACAACCCCCATTCGGTGCTCATGCTCGATTCAAAGGACTTCAGCCCCAGGGGAAGGGTCCACAACGACGAGTCCTGCAGGATCTGCGCGGCCACCAGATACTCCGACCAGGCCGTCATGAACGAAAAGAGGGCTGTGATCACGAGAGCGGGGGCGGCCAGCGGCAGGATGACGCGCCGAAAGGCCTGAAACTGGGTGCATCCATCGATGCGGGCGGCCTCCTCCAAACTGACCGGAATGGTGTCATAGTACCCTTTCATGGTCCAGATGCAGAAAGGGAGAGCGGTCGCCGAGTAGACGATGACGATGCCAAGAAACGTGTTGATGAGGCCGAGATGGATCAGCATGATGTACATCGGGAGCAGGAGCATCGTCGCCGGGAACATCTGTGTGGTGAGAAGACTCAACAGCCCGGCCTTCCGACCGGGGAACCGGAACCGCGAGAACCCATATCCTGCGGTCGACGCGAACACGACCCCGGTAAACGTCACGGTCAGCGACACCAGAGTGCTGTTCCAGAGCCAACGGAGAAAGTCGCGCTCGGTGAAGAGCTTGATGTAGTTCTCGAATGTTGCGTTCTCGGGGATCAACGCCATGGAAGTGGAGAGAAGCTGGTCACCGGGCCGGAGCGAGATGTTCACCACCTGCCAGATGGGAAAAAGACAAATAACGACGAAGATCAGCAGGACTCCATGAGAGAGAACCTTCTGAAGCAATGCAGTCCGTTTGCGTTGAATGGCCATGGTCATTTTCCTAGCAGAGTAGGATGCTCACGCATACTACTGTTGATACGCGTCCGGCTCTTCGTGAACTTGGTGGATAATTATTCTTTTTTCCGCATCCTGCTAGTACGCCGGTTCCGTTGCCCTTGTCTGTCTCATCAGGTACAGGCTGACGAGTAGCAGGATAAGAAAGATCACGATGGAAAGAGCAGCCGCATAACTGAAACTGTAGAAATTGAAAGCCGCTTTGTACACGAACGAGACGAGAATATGCGTGTTGTCCGACGGCTCCCCCCCATTACTTACAAGCCAGACGATGTTAAGATTATTAAACGTCCAGATCGTTCCCAGGGTGACGGCCGGGATCATCACTGGCCGGATGAGCGGAAGCGTGATAGTCTTCAACTTGCTCCACCAGGAGGCCCCATCCATATCCGCCGCCTCGTAGAGCTCATGGGGAATGCTCTGCAGCGCCCCGAGCGCCACAATCATCATGAAGGGAAACCCGAGCCACACATTTGTCAGGATACAGGCGAGGAAGGCCTCCGTGGGACTGCGAAGCCACTCCACCGCAGGCAGGCCGAGGTATTTCGTGATGATCAGGTTGATGGAGCCATATTCATAGTTGAACATTCCTCTCCAGGTCAGCGCAACGATGTATTGCGGGATCGCCCAGGGAAGAACCAAAAGCGTCCTGTAGATCGACTTCCCCCGGATGGCCTGATTAAGAATCAGGGCAAGCAACACGCCAAGGGCGACGTGGAAGGTGACGTTCACGACGGTCCAGATGATCGTCTTCAGGAACACGGCATAAAAATCGGGCTGGGACGGCTCGGTGAAGATCCGGACGAACTGGCGGAGTCCGATAAACTCCCAATCCCGGATCCTGTTTAGGTTCATGTTGCCGAACGCGAGAAGGAAGTTATACAGGAACGGATAGAACACCACCGCCGCCAGCAGGATGAACGCCGGCACAACGAGAAAGGCGATGAAGATGTTTTGCTTTTTCATGAACATTGTTCAACCCATGCTTCTTGTAATATCAAAGTGATTTCCAATTAATAACTTTGCATTCTTGAGACCTCACCCTCCGCTTTTCT
>DKJQ01000150.1 GCA_002454845.1 Ignavibacteria bacterium UBA6688 | reverse complement strand
TGGTTGCTGCAATCTTCTGAATCAACTCAACCGCCTCCCTCATTTTGCCGGAAGGCTGATAGACCATGCCTTCAAACACGGCCCCCGCCGCGTCATTTTCCGGGGCGGCAGGCTCGAATTTCACCAGGTCGCTCACCTGCGCCGAGAGGGTTCTGATCTCTTCCTTGTACCGCTGAATCTCCTCCAGGACTTCGGCGCCACGCCCATCGCCCCCCCTGGATCGTTGCTCAAGCAATTCCCGCTCGAGCACCTGCAGCTTGAGCTCGCGCGCGCGAAGTTCGTTCTCGACTTTTCGCTTGTCGGTCTCCAGTCTCCCGACCGTTTTCCGAACCACACCGTACTCATACAACACGGCCCCGGCAGTGAACAGGAGGAACGAAAAGACCGGACCCACGAGGGGCATCACCATTCCCCAGGCTGTAAATAAGAACTGCGTCCCAACAGTGTACGTGACCAGTGTGAGGGCGATGATGATGAACGACTTGAGGAACCGGAGATGCCCGAACAGCCACAATGCCATTCCGACCACGAAGAGCGAAAGAACGATGGAAACGAAAAATTCCGGCGCCGAAAGAAATCTCCCTTTGAGGGCGTTATCGAGGAATGTTGCGTGGAGGCCAATCGAGGGGAGGCGCCGGTCGAAGGGGGACTGGACCACGATGCTGCGCCCTTCGCCGATGACACCCACCAGGACGATCTTCCCCTCCAATCCAGCAAGATCCCGGGAGGGTGTCAAACCCATTCTCTGCAGTTCGTACGACCGGAGCACCTCGATACAGCGATACCGCTTAAACGCAGAGATGGGTCCGGGGAAATTCAGAAGGGTCGTTCCTTCGTCCTGAAACGGGATTCGATGGAGAACGGAGGGCCCGGCGACAGTGAGCATTCCCTCCTCTAGCCGAACGGTCTCTCGTTCAACCCCCGACGCAACCCGCAGCACTTCCAGGCCGAAAAACGGGACAGCCCCCGCGCCATTCCGCACCAACAGCGGGACTGCCCCCATGACCCCGTCGACCAGGTTGGCATGCCCGATGCCGGATGCGGCTGAGGCCAGTTCGGGAAAGGGGAGTTGCAGTCCGCTCCCGTACTGGCCCCCGGGAACGGAGGGAAGATACCGGATTCTCTCGTCGAGCCCGTCCTGCGTTGAGGGTTCCGGTTGGAGGATGCGAAAGTAGGAGGAAAGGATCACCTTGCCCGAGGCCTTTGTCGTCAACGCGAGGAGATTGTCGTGCTCGGGGAACTGCAGGTTATGCTCGCCAAAGAGGATGTCGATGCCGATCGCGGCTACGCGACTCCGGGTGAGTACGTCGATGAGGAGGGCGTAGTAGTTCCTTGTCAGTGGCCATCCGCCCAACGACGCGATATCATCGTTGTCGAAATACAGGATGACAACATTGGTGTCCGCCTGCACTTCTCCCCGGAGGGCGTACCGGTTCGTCAGCACCCGTTCTTCGAGGCCCTGAATCGGCCCGGCAAGAATCACAAGGGTCAGCGCTACCGCAACGAGACATCCTCCGGGAATAAGAAGCCGTTTGGTCATGGAACCTTGGGGGGTGATGGTGGGTAACCGTTTCGGGTCGTTGAAATCCTCACATCGGAGAGACTGGAACCAGCAGCATCTGAGTTGTTGTGACCCCGGCGCGAATCGAACGCGCAACCTACAGCTTAGAAGGCTGTTGCTCTATCCAGTTGAGCTACGGGGTCGGGGTCGGCTTGTGCGTTCCAAATATACAAAACAGGCCTTTCGCTTGCAAACCGGGGCAACCCTTCATTTTCAGGCACCGGTACTCTGGAAGTTCGAGGTTCGCCGAGTTATATTGAACCCATGCAATTCCTCCGGTTCCTCTTCCCGACATTCCTCCTTCTCACCGCAACGTTCGGTCAAACCGCGGTACCGGAATCGGCGGAGGAACAGTTCGGAGGGATTGTCCGAACCAACAAGGAGCGGAAGCAGATCAACCTCGTCTTCACCGGACACGAATTTGCAGACGGCGGTGAAGTCATCCTCTCCACGCTCCAAAAGCATGACGTGAAGGCATCGTTCTTTTTTACCGGAGACTTTTACAGGAACACTTCATTTGAAGATCTTATAAAGAGATTGAAAGCCGACGGGCATTACCTCGGCGCGCATTCGGACAGGCACCTGCTCTATTGTTCATGGGAAGACCGTGACTCGTTGCTCGTGACAAAAAAGGAATTCATAACGGACCTGCTCGACAATTACCGGGAAATGGAACGACTCGGCGTCCGGAGGAGCGATGCCCGTTACTTCATGCCTCCGTATGAGTGGTATAACGATTCGATCAGTGCGTGGAGCCGGGAGCTCGGATTGACCCTCGTGAATTTCACCCCCGGCACATTATCCAACGCAGATTATACGCATCCCGGTCTCGGAAGCCAATACCGCACCTCGGATTCCATCGCTTCGAGGATCACGTGGTTCGAAGAGAATACGCCGTTCGGGCTGAACGGGTTCATTCTGCTTCTTCACATTGGGGCGGACCCGCGCAGGCCCGATCCCTTCTACCGTCACCTGGACAGCCTGCTTCATCGGCTCAAATCCCGAGGGTACGACTTCACACTCTTTCATCAAACCATCCGGTAAGTTCGTCAGACCGAAGCTCACTCTTATAGGAGGATCATGAAGAAAGTACGATACGGCATCATCGGTTTCGGGGGATTTGCAGAAAAAACCATAGCCCCGGCCATGCGATTATGTTCCAACGCCGAGTTGGTTGCGATCCAGAAGCGATCACCCGAACTTGCGCGCCAGAAGGCGGCGGAGTTCAACATTCCCCATGCCTTCAGCTCTGCGGAGGAGCTTGTCGCCCATCCCGATGTCGACGCCGTCTTCATCGTCTCCGCCAACGGCTGTCACCACGCCGAGACCCTCGCCGCAGCCGGCGCAGGAAAACACGTCCTGGTCGAAAAGCCCATGGCCATGAATGTCCGGGAAGCCCGCGAGATGATCGGTGCCTGCAAGTCCGCGAATGTGAAGTTGATGGTAGGGCATATGATTCGTTATTCGACGGCAATGCGCCGCGTCCGGGAGTTGGTCCGATCCGGCTCCCTCGGTACCATCACGTTTGCGAGAGCGGATTTCGTCTACGATGCCCGTTTGACGAAACGGGGATGGTTGTTCGACCGGAAGGTTGCGGGGGGAGGCCCCGTGTTCGATATCGGGGTGCATTGCCTCGACACCCTCCGATTCGTTCTCGATGACGATGTCGCCTCGGTGAAGAGCCATCTGCGCCCGACTCCGACCGACAGCATCACCGAGTCCACTGCCGGCATCTCTCTGCGATTTGGAAAGGGTACTCCGGGTTCCATCTATTGTTCGTTCGAGACGCCCGTTCGCAGGTCGTTCATTGAAATTATCGGCACGGAAGGAACGGTGTCGGCGTACGATTTTACACTCGGCGAAAGAACGATCACCTTGACAATCGGCAAGCGCACAGGGGAGTCCGACCCGGCAATCCACAACGAGGAGATTGTTGTTCCCAACCTTTATGTGGAAGAAATTACGGATTTCTCCAGAGCCATTCTTGAGAATGGAGAACCACTGATCGCGGCAGTGGTAGGACTTGAGAACCAGCGGGTCATCGATGCGGCCATGGAGGAAACTGATCTTTCCCGGGATTGAGAGAAGGGGGTTGTAACATTTAACCCTTCCCCCCGTAACGCGGCGTAGTTCAATACAGGAAGGAGAACTCCATGGCAAAACGATTATACCGATCACGAACCGACAGCGTTATCGCTGGAGTGGCGGGGGGTATCGGCGAGTATCTCGATATCGACCCGGTGCTTATCCGCATCGCATTCGTCGTTGCGACGTTTGCGGGGGGGGTCGGCATCATCATGTACATTATCGCCTGGGTGATCATGCCCGAGGCGAGAGGGAGCCAGACCCAAGCCCCTCCCGTCGGGGAGCCCTCCGCTTCCCCAGCGGAGCAGTCCGGGGAAACACCGACGGCGGAACCGGCACAGCGGGGACGGGGAGGCGTCATCGGCGGAACCGTTTTGATCGCGCTGGGCCTGCTTTTCCTCGCGGATAATTTCTTCCCCCGTTTCGATGTTTTTGACTACTGGCCTCTCATTTTCGTCGCACTCGGCGCTGCCATGCTCTATCGCGCAACGCGCCCGACCGTATAAGGAGATACTATGAAAACCGGCAGCATCTTCTGGGGAACGCTCTTCATCGTGTTGGGAGGGCTTTTCCTCCTCAACAATCTCGATGTGCTGGATGTCGATTGGTGGACGGTGATGAAACTCTGGCCGCTGGTCCTGGTTTTTTGGGGATTGACAGCCGTGTTCGGGAAACAACCGATCCGCTGGTATACCGTGCTGTTCATCATCTTCCTGGTCATCGTGATGCTGGCCGTCACGGGTGTCATCGGGTGGTTTGAACGGCACGAAGATTTCGACGTGGCGGATTCACGCAATCAACAATTCTCCGAGGGCTTCGATGGACCGGTTGATCGCGCGGAATTTCGTCTCAGCGCCGGGGCGGGGAAGTTTTACCTGGAAGGAACGACCGAACAGTTGATCGAAGCATCAACCAGGACAACGTTCGGGCGTTACGAACTCGACAGGGACCATTCGGGGGGACAGGAACGCTTCTCCCTGCGCATGAGAGGCGGCAGATCGGGAATCTGGTTTCCCGGAAGAACCCGGAACCAGGTGGAGGTACGGCTCCATCCCGATCCGGTCTGGGATATCGTTGCCGAGGTAGGAGCAGCCGCACTGGAATTCGACCTCGCGCCGTTTAACACCAACGAGGTGCGGATCGATGGCGGCGCGGCATCGTTCAAGCTCAAATTAGGAGACCGTTCGGAAGAAACGCATGTGTGGATGCGCACGGGCGCGTCATCGGTGAGGATTGAAGTCCCGGAGTCGGTCGGGTGCGAACTCAACATCGTTGCACCGCTCTCAGGGAAGCACTTCCCCGGTTTCGAGAAGGTGGGGAACCGGATCTACCAGACGGACAACTTTGATTCATCCGTGAAGAAAATTTTTATCGATGTCGATGCAGGGGTTTCAAGTATACGGGTGACGCGGTATTGATTGAAAGACCAGATGGGCTGTTCCCCTATTGCCCGCAACATGCCGGATCGATGATCCGGTTATCCTGATCGCGGCAGACGCCGGCTTTGGAGTCCCAGGTTTTCTGTCCCGGACCGCAGTCATCGTCCGCAGGGTTGTCATCCGGTTCGCACGAGGTGTTGATAAACAGAGTGCCGGCGAAGAAGAACAGAAACAACGTGGTGGAAAGAACTTTTTTTATCCCGATTTTCTCTGC
>DKJQ01000196.1:379-2627 GCA_002454845.1 Ignavibacteria bacterium UBA6688 | reverse complement strand
CGCCCAAGCGGTATAGAGTGAGGCTGGCAGGAAAAAGTCCTGCGCCTCCACGACCTTGACGCGCGTAGTGCGAATGAACCGCAGCAGGCTGTCGGCTTGCTGTTCCAGAAACAGGAGATGAACATACTGTCCGGACACCGTTCCGAACGCCCCCGCGGATGCTTGCATCGGGAGACGGGTCAGTACTGCCCTCAACGTGTCCAGCCGCCCCTGCCAGAGAACGTAGGTTCGTCCCCTCTGGACGTCGGCATAGTAAACGTCCGGTGCGAGGCTCAAGGATTGATCGTAGGCGCGAACCGCCTCCCCGTACCGGCGCAGCAATTGATACGTGTTCCCGCCGACATCGAGGAACAGATTCGCGTCACGTGGGTCAAGTTGTTTGGCCTTCTCAAACGATGCAAGCACCTCGTCCCAGTTTCCCAGGCGGCGGTGTACAAACCCAATCCTCGACAAGAGCCGGGCGTCGTTGGGCAATCCCTTGAGAGCAACGCTAAGCTCCTCCAAAGCCTGCCGGAAGTCAAGGCGCCCCCAATAATGCGCAAGACCCATGGCGATGTGCGCCTGTGGCAGGTCCGGCATGAGCGCAAGGGCTGTTTCCGCCTCCTCGCGTTGCCTCGTCGCTCGCGCCGGGGAGGGATCATGACGAAACCAGTACATCAAACCATGCGTTTCCGAGAGTGTCGCATGCGCTAACGCGAAGTGCTGATCGAGTCCCACCGCCCGCTCGAACATCTCCTGCGCAACTTCCATGTTTCTTCTCACATAGCCCGGCCGGGTAAGGTAATCGAGCCCTTGAAGGTAAAGCTGGTAGGCGTCGGCATTCGTGGTGGGAGCCGAGGTCAATCCCTCCCGCTCGGTAGCGCTGAGCGCTGCTCCAACCGCTGCCACGATCTGCTGTGCCACATCACTCTGTATTGCGAACGCATCCTCCAGTGTCCGGTCATACCGGTCTGCCCACAAATGTGCATCCGTCTCCGCATCGATCAGTTGCACATTCACCCGCAGCCGACCGCCCACGACCTGTATGCTCCCCTCCACGACACTCCCCACTCCCAATTCAGCCGCGATCTGCCTGAGCGAAACGTCCTTTCCGGCATAGCCCATGACCGAAGTTCGGCTGATCACCTTGAGCGCCGAGATCTTGGAAAGCTGAGTCAACAGCTCATCATGGAGTCCACCGGCAAAGTACGCGTGCGGCCCTTCGGCGCTCAGATTTTGGAATGGCAGGACCGCGATCGAACGAATCGAGTTTGACCTGTTTTCGCCGCGGAAAAGAAACAAACCCCCGGCTACAAGAACGAGGCCAAGAGTAACCACACCGAAATACAACACCACCTGCTTCCACCGGAGTCTTATCGGCTTCAGGGGCTCTTTTGCTCCATCGGATTCGAGTTCTTTCCGGAGCGTTCTCAGATCCGCCAGCATCTCATCAGCGTGTTGATACCGGTTTGCCCGATCCTTCTGCATTGCCTTCTTCAGGATGCGCTCCAACTCGATCGGCACACCGCTGCGCACCGAGGTTAATGGAGGAGGTTCCTCATTGAGAATAGAATAGACTATCGCCTCACCGTATGCGCTCTGGAACGGCAATCGTCCTGCTACCATCTCATACAAGATCACACCGAGCGACCAAATATCGGTCCGCTGGTCAACCTTTTCGCCCCGCGCCTGTTCCGGTGACATATAAGGAACTGTGCCGAGGGTTGAGCCTGCCTTTGTAAGCATCATGGAGCCGCCTGAGAGTGCCAGACCAAAGTCCATGATCACGGCCCGGCCCTTCTGCGTCATCATGATATTACTGCTCTTGACGTCCCGGTGCACAATGCCCTTCTCGTGGGCAGCCTGTAACCCTTCTGCCGCCTGGATGGCAACATCCAACCCTTCGTCTATCTTGAAGGGACCTTTCTCTATTTTCTTGTTGAGCGTGGTTCCCTCATAGACCGCCATGACAATGAAGACCTGTCCGTCAGGAGTTTCATCAATCTCATGGACATTACAGATGTTAGGATGATCGAGAGAGGATGCAGCTTTCGCTTCGTGGATGAAACGTTCTTTATCTTGTTCATCCGAAGCGAGATGAGGAGGGAGAAATTTAAGCGCGACGAGGCGGTCGAGCTTGGTGTCCTGGGCCTTATAAACCACACCCATGCCGCCTTCGCCTAACTTCTCAAGAATCTTGTAGTGGGAAACGCTTTTTCCAATCATAGAATGAGGCTTTCAGGTCCCGACCAAAAACAGTCGGGATTCT
>DKJQ01000196.1:0-330 GCA_002454845.1 Ignavibacteria bacterium UBA6688 | reverse complement strand
AATCTGGAATTTGGCCGATCATGATTGATTTTCAGTTTGAAGCCGACCCCCTTTATATTTCCCTCTTACCAAGCGGGAAAGAAAGGGGTCGCATGCATGGTGTACGACTCATCAGTCGATCTTCACCTCTTGAACGTTGAAGACTACACCCCTGACACCATCCTCCAACTCGTCGAGCCTCAGGGAGCAGAGCACAAGGTACTCGTTGAGCGCAGCTCGTAGACAGCGCGGCAGGCGGGGTCGCAACAAGTTTTAGGTTGAACCAATTATAGTTGGGCTGGGGTCAATTTCTTGACAAACGCCTCGTGCTTCGTTTTCGCCAACGCCAAC
>DKJQ01000350.1 GCA_002454845.1 Ignavibacteria bacterium UBA6688 | reverse complement strand
TCCAGGTCAGCATGGAAGGATCTTTCTGTGTTGGTTTCTTATCATCCGTAGAGGATCAAGTTGGGTGGAGGATCTTGTGTACACGATTGGTGAGGTTCTATCTGAAGTGCGTGAAAGCTGGCTCACGCCCGGGAGCGGGGATCGATCACGTGGCGTGCGGAACGCCCGATTGAAGAATAGAAGTTTCGTGTTCAATCGCGGATCCTCCACTCGTGGGGGCTGGGCAGAATCTTGAACGGGCTGGCAAAACCGATGACTGTATCGTTTACTTTACCGGTAACTGAAATTAAAGGAAAACCGGGTGACTGTCAAGCAAAATCGGGTTCGGGGATTCTTATTTTTGAAAAAGGAAGGGCTTTCGCTGCCAGGGCAAAAAGGTGCTGCAGATTCTACTCCTCCGTCACCCTATCTCTGGGAGACAGAATTCGAGGGAAATAATAAGCGGTCGGCGGGAGGAATCAGGGGGTTCGGTGAGGAGTAGCGTAGGAAGGCACGATCTTGTCATTCTATGCTCGGCGTTCTACTATGTTCGATACAGCAGCGGGTTCATTTCCGTCGCGGCGGGATCACCGGTCTTTGTGCCCGGCAGAAATGCATCACGATCAGCGTGATGCTCTTCCCTGGTCAAATCGGTCACCTTGATCCCGTCTTCCATATAGATGATCGTCATGACCGCCCTCGGGATATCGGACACATTCGGTCCCGCCCGATGGAAGGTCCATCCATAATGATAACTGACCTCCCCCAGATCGAATGGACCTTCGTCGTACTCGAAGTTCTGAGCCGCAAGGGACTCCTGAATCAACTGCTCACTCTCATCGCTGATCGCAAGACCCCTGCCAATCTCCACTGTATGGCTTCGTGAACTAAATGCCAGGGGACCCAGTGGAAGAGGAGTCGCCTGCAACGGAACCCAGACGGTGCAAGTGTTCGGATTGCTGAGGGGCCAGTAGTATTGGTCCGCATGCCATGGAGTGATGCCGCCGCTGGGCTCTTTATAGAGAGCCTGATCATGATACAACCTCACCCCCCGCACACCCATCAATTGGGCAGCAATCCCTGCAAGCTTCTCACTGAACACGAACTCCCTCACCACCTCGTTTTGGCGCCAAAGGTTCGTCACCTGTACGAATGCTTTCTCGTACGTCGTGCGCTCAGACATCGGCTTTTGCAGCAGCGGGTTTCTTTCCAGCACGACACGGGTAATTTCGTTTCTGTAGCGATCGATCAACTCGGGAGGCAGAACATTCTTAAGCTTGATGTAACCCCGTTCCCGGAAGAACCCCTGTTCTGCTTCCGAAACAGGATAAGGAGCTTGGAGATCCTTCATGCTTTGACTCCTTCAAGAAAGAAAGTTCCTGAACGATGTGTATCCCGGTACCAAGAGGAACATGCGCTCCATGGCTGAGGGATCCAGTTCATGTTGACGCCTACAAACCGGTCCTTTTGTCTGTCTTTTTCACTCTAGTCAGGAGTTCCCTCAGATCCCTCATTCCGTTGATAGCAGCATAGGCTGCGACCCCAAAAAAGAGGAGGGCACCGATCAAGAAAATGACAAACCAGATCAAGGCTCCCATACTCATGGAACCTCCGCGCGTGTGATCGTCTTTGCCGGATGCGATGCTTGCGTGAAGAGGGAACCAAGAATCATCCCGGTCGCCGCAAGCACGAAACTCAATAAACCAGCGATGTTGACGTCCGTGATGAAGAGGAATTGTTCAGGCAGCAGGTCGCGTGATTTTTCCAGCACGAGAAAGCCCAGGGGAGCGATCGCACCCATGACGAGGGCCGTATACGCACCGACATTGTTTGCCTTCCTCCAGTACAGACCTGCAGAGACACATCCGAGGGCTCCCGCCGTGTACATCGCTCCGGTAATAAAAAGGTACTGAAATGCCGTGTCCGGGATCTGGTAGAAGAGTCCGAAGATAAGGAGGAACACGCCAATAATTCCCGCCGCGATCCGTGTGATCCAGATCGTGGTTTTCTCAGGGAAATCCGTGGGGCGGAAGCAGGCAATCACATCACGGGCGATCACCGAACTCCAGGCCAGCAGATATGCGCTGTACGTCGACATGGAGGCGGCGAGCATCCCCGCAATCAACAAGCCCAGGAATCCGGTCGGCACCAACTGGCTCAACATCTTCGGCATCGCGGCCGCGGAAGGTTGTCCCGGCCCCAGGTAGGCGAGCGCCGCGATCCCCCACACCATGGGAACCATCGCTCTTCCTGCGAAGGTAAGTCCAGTGTAGAAGAATACTTTTTTGGCCACGGCCGGACTTTCCGAAGCAAGAGCTTTGGATGTCCCAGGTTGCCAGAGCGCGCCTGCAGCAACATTGCTGATCAGGATCCAGACGATAAACATCCACCCGAATCGGGGATTGACAAGCGGATCGTACCCCTCCTCCCCCAGATGCTCCGTCACGGCGCTTGCGAGCGTCCCCCAGTCCAGGTTCCACAGTACGGCAATGGTGGCGATAAGCATCCCGAACGAGAGCACGACAAATTGCATAAAATCGGTGATCACCACAGAGAACATCCCGCCCAGGATCGTATAGCTGATCACAATCAGCAACATGACGGTCATGACAACCAGGAGAGCGTCGGGGCCAAAGCCCATGACCTCCGTTAAGAAGATGCCATCGAATTTCAGAAAGATCCCCATATTGAGGACGCCGCCCAGGAAGAGAATGATCCCCCCCAGCAATCGCACTTTGCGGCTGTACCGGATCTCGTAGAATTCCGGGATGGTCATCACGCCATACCTCCGGAGCCCGGCAATAATAAAACCGGTCGAACCGACGAAGGAGTACGCGACCGCGGCAAGGATCCCGATGATGAAGCACGAAAAACCCGTGACGTAGCCGAGTTCTCCAAAGTACATGAACGTGATCGTGCCCAGCTCAGTCGCAACGAATGTCGCAATGCCAAGAGAGACCTTCACACGCCTGCCGGCGACCATATAGCCGCTCAAATCCTCAACGAACCGCTTGGCCCAGAACCCGAGGCCCATGGCGAAGAGGAGGTACACGATGATAATGACGAGGTCAAGAGTCGAGAAGTTCACCGGGCAAAGACCTGTCGCCAGAACTGTGCGTATTGATCCCAACGCATGAAGTTGATACCCCAGTGCGGGCTTGCTCCGGTCATCCAGCTTGAAACTCGCCCCCGGCCGAATGCATGCTCGGCCAACAACGGGTGCCAGACGCCCTGATTCTCGATCTCGATGATGCTGGCAGCCCCCCCGCGAAGCTTCACCTCGTTGAAGCCGAGGAGCGGTGGAACCGTGTCGATCTTGATCCCCTTCACCGCGGGATGTTCCGGAGTCGCGATGCGAAGATGGTAGCCGCTCGTGGATTCAATCAAGTCGTCATGCGGGAGACATTCCACCGGTAGCACATGATGGAACCGCGAGCGCGCCCATCCTCCTTTGCCCAATTCGCCGCTGAAACTCAGCCAACCCCCGTTCATATGAAAATGCCCTCCCCGCTCCACCCACCCGCGTAACAAATCGAACCGGTCGGGAAAGGTGAGAGGCTGTCCGCCCCACTTATAGCGGCGGAAGAAATCGGGATGCAGCATGAGACACTTGGTTTCCACGTCAGCGAAGATAATCGTCGTCGCCCAGGCGAGGCGGGCGTCAAACTCCTCGGGGGACATGTGATACAACTCCCAGGAAGGTTGCGAAATGACCTCGGCCCCGGGGATGGTTTTCAGCGCATCCACAAAGGGCTGGGCATAGTTCAGGATTTCCACGTCCTTGCTGGGAGCTTCAAAAGGGGACTCCACATACTTCTGTCCGATGTGAATGCACCAGTTACCGACATGCCAGAGGCGAAGTTGTGCAGGGATGCTCATGGGATTGTCCGATGATGAATTGAAGAGTCAAGGGCAGGGAAGAGAGGCGGTGTTCTTCCCGGGAGAACGTGCCTGATGGTTGTCTCCAGGTTGAAGATGGTGGGAAGCGCCGGCACAAAAACAACAAATGGCGTGACCTCCTCGATCACGCCACGGGCGTGGACAGGGACGGAATCGAACCGCCGACACATGGATTTTCAGTCCATTGCTCTACCAACTGAGCTACCTGTCCGAAAATTCTTCCAAACGTGATTGTATCCCCTTCGGAATCACTCCGGGCGGAAGAACGGAAACAAAACCGGTGCGGAGTTCCTTCCCGCACCGACACAATCGTACGCAAGTTTTGGCCGAAAAGCAAGACTCCGCTTACTCCAACTCCCTCGCGTTCTTCTGGCCGATGAAACTGACAATCTCCTCCCCCGCATCGACCCCCAACACGTTGCCGGAAATAAAGGAACCGTACTCATGGGTGATCAAAATGATGGCACGGGCAATATCCTCAGGGGTGGTAAGCCGCAACTGCGGATTTTTTGCCCTTGCGGTGTTCTTAAGATTCATCGCGGCGGGGATTTTCCGGAGGGCCGGTGTATCGGTCACACCCGCCATGATGGAGTTTGCGGTTATTCCGAACCCGCCCAGCTCCATGGTCAGCTGTCGCATGTGCGATTCCAGAGCAGCCTTCGCAGCAGACACTGCTCCATACTGAGGAATCTGGGTACGTCCCCCGGAGCTGGTCATGGCATAAATTCGGGAACCTTTTCGTAACAGATTCCGCGTAAACGCACCCTGGGTCCAGTACACCACCGAATGCGCCATCACATCCACGGTCATTTCAATTTGTTGCTGCGTGATCATGATTTCATGATTTTCCGAGATATAAGGGCGCAGCGTACCAAACGCGAGGGAATGCATCAGGACTCGTACGAAGGCATTTTTGTCCGATAAAACTTCCTTTTGAAGAGCATTCAGGACTTCCGTACGCTTGTCGACATCGGCTGCATTCACGTTGAAGAACATGACCTTCACGCCTGTGGCGGCAATCTTTTGTCTCACCTCTTCAACAGCGGGCATTGTGGCCGCCCGATCAAAATGGACGCCGCAGATGTTCATCCCATGCCGGGCGAGCTCAATAGCCGTGGCACCCCCAAACCCACTTGAGACACCAAGGATCAAAGCCCAATCGGTCGACTTAAACCGTAAAGATTGCTGTTCTTCCATAACTCCTCAATATTCGGAAAACTGTGAGTTATAAAAATAGCATATTTTGCCACAAAATCAAGACTTTTCCCTACTCAACGGTGACGCTCTTGGCCAAATTCCGGGGTTGGTCAACGTTTGTGCCACGCGCCACCGCCATATAATATGAAAGCAGTTGAAGCGGGACCACATTGAGAATCGGGCCGAAGAATCCGAACGTCCGCGGCACCCGGATGACGAACTCCGCCAGATCTCCAATGTCATCATCGTCTTCATTGGCTACGGCAATAATCCTTCCCCGGCGCGCCTTCACCTCTTGCACATTGCTGATCACCTTATCATAGATGGCATCCTTTGGCACGATGCAGACCACGGGCATTTTCTCGTCAATCAAGGCAATGGGACCGTGTTTCATCTCCGCTGCAGGGTACCCTTCCGCATGGATATAGGAAATCTCCTTTAATTTGAGAGCACCCTCCAGGGCAACGGGAAAATTGGACCCGCGCCCGAGGTATAAGAAATTCCTGGCGTCCTTAAATACTTCCGCGATCTCCTTGATCCGGCCGGCCCCCTCAAGAACTTTCCCGACTTTGCCGGGTAATGCATCGAGTTCGTTCATCAAAAGCGTATAGTCGACATGCGGGACCCCCCTGGCACGGGCTAACAGCAACGTCACCAGCGCGAGCACGGTAAGTTGAGAAGTAAATGCTTTCGTTGAAGCGACACCAATTTCAGGACCGGCATGAATGTACACCCCGCCCTGCGTCTCACGTGCGATGGTGCTTCCAACCACGTTCACGATCCCCAGGACCGTCGCACCTTTCGCCTTGGCTTCGCGGAGGGCGGCGAGCGTATCGGCGGTCTCGCCGCTCTGACTGATGGCAAACACAACATCGCTTTCCATGATCACAGGGTTGCGGTAGCGGAACTCCGAAGCATACTCGACCTCGGTCGGGATCCCTGCAATCCCTTCGAGCATATATTCCCCCACCAACCCTGCATGCCAGGAGGTTCCACATCCCAGAATGATGATTCTTCGCGCAGCGAGGAGTTTATCCTTCACTTGTTCAAGTCCACCGAGCTTCACCACCCCCTCATCCACCTGTAATCGCCCCCGCAGAGAATTTCTGATGGTCTCGGGTTGCTCGTGGATCTCCTTGAGCATGAAATGTTCGAATCCTCCGCGCTCAATCTGCTCCAATTCAATAGTCAGTTCCTCCACGGATTTTTGAATGGCGACGTCATCCAGCGTCCTGGTCGAAACCCCTTCCATGGAAACGACCGCAAACTCCCCATCCTCCAGATAGATCACCTTCCTCGTGTGCTGAACCAACGCGGATGGGTCAGAAGCGATAAGATACTCCTCCTCCCCAAACCCGATTACCAGCGGACTTCCTTTCCGTGCCACAATGAGTTTGCCGGGCTCGCGGGAACTCATCACCACGATGCCGTACGTTCCCTTGACCTGGTGCAACGCCTGCCGAACGGCCTGCTCGAGATCCCCGCCGGCTTTCTGCAAATCCTCAATCAGATGGGAGAGCACTTCGGTATCCGTGTCCGACTGGAACCGGTGGCCGTCCGCAAGCAGCTTTTTCTTCAAGACGGAATAGTTTTCGATCACACCGTTATGGATGACGGCTATCGCGCCCAAACAATCAAGATGGGGATGAGCATTCACTTCACTCGGCTCTCCGTGGGTCGCCCAACGCGTATGTCCCATGCCCACGGATCCCGCCATGGTTCCGGCGTGTAAGGCCGATTCAAGATGGCTTACCTTGCCCACTTTTTTCAGCATAACAATTTTTCCATCCTGCTGGACCGCGAGCCCGGCGGAGTCGTACCCGCGGTACTCCAATCGTTTGAGCCCTTCCAGCACGATTGGCGCAGCCTGCCGGCTCCCTACATATCCTACGATTCCGCACATAACCACCTCGTGTGTTTAGGCAAGGACAATCACTCCCATCATTCTCCCGGAGCGTTCTTTTTCGCGCCGAAACGAGTGAAAGAGGTCTGGTTGGCATATTGTACAGCTCTGGCACACTTCGATATTGCCTTCCTTCAATCCCGACAGCTTCAATTGCCGGACATTCGCTTTCTTGAGGTTCAGGAACTGCTTCCCCTCCCGGTGTTCGACCAGGTCCGGCTCAAACAAGTCAGCAACGTCCGGGCCGATCTCGTAACAGCACACATCCGCCCCGGGACCAAGATAGGCAATCAGGTCGGAGGGACCGCTGCCCCACTCCCCGACCATGATCCTTACCGCCTCGGCCGTGATGGACGCAACGGTTCCCCTCCATCCCGCATGGATCGCTGCGACGGCATGATTTCTCTGGTCGAACAAAAACAGCGGCAGGCAGTCTGCAACCGAAACGGCCAGGGGTATGTGGGGGGTGTTTGTCAACAACGCGTCGCAGGCCTCATACGAACCCGGCCTGGAAACAACGACGGCCCGATTGGAATGACACTGCACCGGGAATGCAGCTTCCTCCGGTGCAAAGCCAAGGTGCGAGAAGAAACGTCTGCGATTTTCGACAACGTTCCGGCTCTCGTCACCGACCCGAAAGCTGAGGTTCATTCCCAGCGGCTCCGGACTGATTCCGCCCGATCGCGTACTAAACGCAAACCGGACGGCCGGATACTGATCCAGCAAATGGGAGCTGATGAGGGGGAGAGTTTGCATCCAGCAGGTCGTTAAGAATTAAGCAATTGCCGCGAAGGACACGGAGACGGCACAAAAACAACATTGCATTTTAATCGTTTTCTTGGATCGTTTTCCGAAACATTTGTGTCTTAGTGACTTTGTGGCAAATGAGCGGGTTTTTCGCCATCCTGCCAGAGATTCGGACGAAAACCTGTCACTTG
>DKJQ01000234.1 GCA_002454845.1 Ignavibacteria bacterium UBA6688 | reverse complement strand
GTTCTTTTTTTTCAGTGTTCATCCGTGGCCATCGGTGGTGAAAGAACGGTGGACCTGCGCGGTGATTTTATCCACGGATGGCACATAGATCGACACAGAGGAGCAAAGTCCTACCTTTCTTCTTCAGTGTTCATCCGTGTGCCATCGGTGGTAAATCAAAGCGCAGCGTAGTTACCTTTTTTATAAAACGAGAACGTGCATGAAGCCATCGGACGTCCTCCTCAACTTACCACTCATGAACAGAATCCGAAACACGTTTGAAGCTCTGCGTACTGCGGGAAAAAAAGCCCTTATCCCGTACATCACCCCGGAGTTTCCACAAAAGCATATGACGGTTCCGCTCCTTCTTGCATTGGACGAGGCAGGTGCCGACCTGATCGAAATCGGCATTCCTTTTTCCGACCCGCTTGCGGATGGCGAGACGATTCAACGGTCGTCCGAAATTGCCCTGCAGAACGGCGCTACCATCGGTACCATCCTCCGAGATGTGAGGGAGTTCAGAAAGGGGAGCGATATTCCGTTGCTTCTCATGGGGTATATGAATCCGATTCTCCGGTTTGGCGCCGAGAATTTTCTGGCCACGAGTCACGATGCGGGGGTCGATGGTGTCATCATCCCCGATCTTCCACCGGAGGAAGCGACCGAGTTCAGGCAATGGAGCGACCGGCATGGGGTCAGCAACGTTTTCCTGATCGCCCCGACGACGCCTGTCCCGCGGATTCAACAGATTGACTCCCTCTCCACCGATTTTTCGTATTGCGTCTCGATTACGGGAGTCACCGGTGCGCAGACCAGGTTGCGGGAGGACGGATCGTTTGAGGAATTTCTCCGGACCGTCCGCGCGAACACGAAAAAACCGTTTGTCGTCGGTTTTGGAATCTCAAAACAGGAACACGTTGCGAACGTCTGGCGATTTGCGGACGGGGCGGTGGTTGGATCCGCGCTCCTCAGGGTTCTTGATTCATGTCGTTCGCCGGGGGAGGCAGCCGCCTCCGCGAAACAATTTCTCCTTTCCCTTCGTCCAACCTAACGAAAGAGCTTTCGATGAATCCTCTCGATGAATGGCGCAAGAAGATCGATGATATCGATCTTCAGCTGGTGAAATTGTTGAATGAACGGGCCCACTGCGCTGAGGAAATCGGCAAGATCAAACTCGGGCTTGGTCTCGATGCGTACTCACCTGAGAGGGAGGAGGAGGTCATGCGGAACATCACTGCCAGCAATTCAGGTCCCCTGACGGGGTACGCCGTCCGGCGGCTCTTTGAACGTATTATCGACGAATCACGGGCTGTCGAAAGAATCCTGATGATCCAACGGGCAACATCGGCGAAGAAAAAATGATCCAGGCGAACAACGTCCTCGAATTTCTCAAGGCCAACGTCTGGCTTACGGCATTGGCGTCCATCCTTTTCCTCTTTCTTATGGGGGCGCTCTTTGTGTTCTGGGTGCCCAACACCGTCTCTCGCGCGACAGAGTTGGACGTCGTAGTTCCCCGCGGCGCCAGTTTCAGGTCTGTGACCGATTCGCTCGAAGTAAGCGGGACGTTGAGGGTTCGCTGGACCTTCAACCTCGCCGGAAGAATCATGGGATTAACCCGCGACATGAAAGTCGGAAAATACCGCTTCCCCGCAGGGCTCTCAAACCTTGAGATCCTGCAGGACCTCTCGGAAGGGACCTCCCGGGTGCCGATCGCCGTGACGATTCCCGAAGGGTGGCGCATCGAGAGGATTGCGATCAGGTACTCGCAGCACCTTGGCATCGATACCGAAACCTTCATCAACCTTTGCCGGAGTGAGCGCTATGTCCGTTCACTGGGCATCGACGCCGAATCGCTGGAAGGATACCTGATGCCGGACACCTACCGCTTCTTCTGGCAAACAGAGGAGCGCGAAATCATCGAGCGAATGCTGAACGAGTTCAAATCATTTTTCGTCGATAGCCTCAAGTCCCGGCAAAAAGGGATGAACATGTCCCTGAACCAGGTGCTCACCCTGGCCTCGATTGTGGAAGGGGAGACCAGCCTCGACCGGGAACGGACAACCGTTGCCGGCGTGTATCACAACCGGTTGAAGCGGAGGATGCGGCTGGAAGCCGACCCGACAATCCAATACATCGTTCCCGATGGCCCGCGCAGGCTGCTCTATAGTGACCTGAAGATTGACTCACCGTTCAATACGTACCGGAACTACGGCTTGCCTCCCGCACCGATCGGAAGTCCCGGTCGGCTGTCCATTCTCGCAACGCTCTATCCTGAGCGGCATTCCTATCTCTTCTTTGTTGCCGATGGGACGGGCGGACACAAGTTCTCCCGCAATTACGCGGAACACCAACGGGCCGTCCGCGAGTGGCGGCGTGCCCGGCGGGAGCTCCAGCAGCAAGCCGCAAGGAATGCGGACCCGACCGGTGGGTAGAATGGGTTTCATCCGCTTTTTGTTCTTCCCCTCTCTCTTCGTATATTGGAGCCATCACAGAACGGTCTTTCCGAAGCAATCCGAATGATGTTGACCCGATCGCCGCTTCAGCTCTTCTTTATCAGCCTCATCATGATCCTTCTCCTTTCGTGTGCCGGGCAGGTGCCGCCGGAGGGAGGGCCAGTCGATACCGATCCACCGTTGATTATCTCCACCATTCCGCCACCGGGCACGACATTGTTTTCCGGTGACCGTGTCATTCTCGAGTTCGACGAGTACGTGGATCGCAGGAGCGTTGAGCAATCGATCTTTGTTTCTCCTCCCGTTGGGTCGCTGGAGTTCGACTGGAGCGGCAGGGAGGTTGAGATCACGTTTTCCGACCGGCTCAGGGAAAACACCACCTACGTCGTCAACATCGGCACTGACGTTGTCGATCTTCGCAACCGGAACAAAATGGCGCAGGCTTTTTCCGTCGCGTTCTCGACAGGAGGGGAAATAGATTTTGGAGCCATAGAAGGGAAAGTGTATACCTCCAAGCCGGCCGACGCGCCTCAGGGAGTGATGATTTTCGCCTACCGGCTTGACGGCCTCGATCCCGATACACTCAATCCCCGGCAGACCCTCCCCGATTATGTCACACAAACGGGGAAGGGGGGTGATTTTTTTCTGCGTCATCTTGCCCTCGGTACCTATCGCGTTCTTGCTGTACGGGACGAGTTTCGGAATCTGCTCTACGACCCGGAAGCGGACGAGTACGGTGTTCCATCTTTTCCCCTCAGCCTCACTGCGGGGGATACCCTTCGCTCCCATGTCCTTATGCGCCTTGCGAAGGAGGACACCACAGCCCCGAGACTCGTGAAAGCAACGCCCCGGCATTCCACGCACCTCCTCATCGAGTTCTCCGAACCGATTCATCCCGGAACGATGTTCCCACAAGGAGTCGAAATTGTTGATACGGTGACCCAGGTCCGGATTGGCGCGAAATCGGTCGTCCAGATCCTGGCGAAACCAGCGACCTACTTGATCGTCACCGAACCGATGACCGGGGAGGCGCCGTACAGGGTTATCACGCCTGACGGGCGGGATTTTTCCGGCAACAAGATAAATCCCCTCGCGAATGCATCGCAGTTTACCGGAAGCGTCGCAAGAGATTCCATCGGCTTTCTGATCGCCTCCACCTCGGTGTCGGACAGTGCGCGGGGAGTTGCCTTCCATCCCGAAATTCAACTTCTCTTCTCGACCGGCCTTGATCGGGAAAGCGGTGTGGAGTTGGTGACGATGCAAACACCTGGCGGGGAAGACGTCCCGGTGGAAATGCTATGGTTGAACGACGGGGCGATG
>DKJQ01000263.1:495-2535 GCA_002454845.1 Ignavibacteria bacterium UBA6688 | reverse complement strand
GGGGAATCATACTCTAGCCGAGGGCGCAGCCCTCGGCCTACAATCCACCCAACCAACCAGGTACCCCAACGGGGTTACATACAAACAGGAGGACACATACCGCAATCATTTGCCAGGGTGTTGGTTCACATCATCTTTTCGACAAAACCGACCCACACGGAGATCCGGAACGAGATGCTTGCCTACCACGCAGATAATTGTTTGTTGTCGCAATGAAGATTCCCCACAGGGGAATCATATTCTAGCCGAGGGCGCAGCCCTCGGCTTACAATCCACCAAACCAACCAGGTACCCCAACGGGGTTACATACAAACAGGAGGACACATGCCGCAATCATTCGGCACGTTGATCTCCGCTTCCAAGGTTTATCGTGTTCATGATGTTTTCAAGAAATATCTCACCCCCTTGGGGGCCAAAGGCGCATTACAGAAGATCGCGTAAGCGATCTTCTATTTGGATCTGAGCCTATCCCAACGCAACCAGGTACCCCAACGGGGTTGGATACAAATCGGAGGAACCTTGCTGCAACCTGAAGATTGTGTATGCAACGCACTATTTTCGGTCATTCTTCGTACATTCCCGTCGTAAGAAACTCCTGTAGGAAGGCCCGTTCCGGCAAACGTTAGCATCACATGCACCGTCCAATCTCATGAAAAACCCGTGGCTGGAGATCCCTCTGGCCGACTATGAAGCCCATATGAATCTCCCCGAGATCGCTCAGGCCGAATTCCTTGGGGATGTGTTCAGGGACATGCTGAAAAGGCATTCCCCCCACTCGGTCGCCATTCTCGGATGCGCCGGGGGAAACGGCTTCGAACATCTTTCGGCTGGTGCAATAACGCGAGTCGTGGGGGTTGATATTAACCCGGAATATATCGAGGAAGCTCGCAGGCGTTTCAAAGACCCGCTTCCTGGCCTCGAACTCTTCGCGGGGAATATCGAGACCGACAAGTTGCCTTTTGAGCCGGTCGACCTCGTGTTCGCAGGGCTCGTTTTGGAGTACGTTGATGTAGGAGCGTCGCTTCAAAAAATAGGCTCCATGCTGAACCCGGGCGGAGTACTGGGTACCGTCCTTCAACTTCCTCATGGTTCTGCCGCTGCCGTGACCCCATCCCCATTTTCCAGCATCCAAACGCTCTCGCCGTTCATACATCTCGTACCTCCGGGACGGTTGAAAGATCTTGCCGGGGAGCTGGACCTCCTTGAAATTGAGTCGCGCACTATGGAATTGCGGAGCGGCAAACGCTTCCAGGTTCAGGCATTCCGGTTGGGGGGAGAATAAAGCGGCTACCGTTCGAGTTGTCTCACACATCAAGCTACTTTCCGCGCACGATTTTACGTACATTTATCCTCAATCACCCTTAACCATGTTCGATCTCCTCCATACCCATATCACCAAACGAGTCCCGATGACCCGGGAGGAATTCGATCTCTGCGCCCGGTTCTTCGTCCATAAGAAAATCAGGAAACGGCAGTTCGTTTTGCAGGAAGGGGAGGTGTGCAAACATCTGGCCTTCGTCAACGACGGTTGTTTGCGGGAATATACGGTCGATCATAAGGGAGAGGAGCATATACTCCAGTTCGCGATCCGGGACTGGTGGATCTCCGACCTGACCAGCTTCCTGAGCGGAGCCAAATCGACGCACACGATCGACGCGTTGCAGGACTCTGAAGTCCTCTTGCTGGAAAAAGAGGCAAGGGATGCCATGCTCGATGCGGTCCCCGCCATGGAACGCTACTTCCGTTTGCTCCTGGAAACGAACTACATCGCCACCCACAGACGCATCAACCAAAGCCTCAGCGCTTCTGCCGAAGAACGCTATCTGGCGTTTATCAAAACCTATCCACGACTGGTCGAACAGGTCCCACAGAACCAGATCGCATCGTACCTCGGCATCACCCCCCAATCGCTCAGCCGCATCCGGAAAGAACTCTCCCGCAAGGCCTGATCTCCCCGTTTCTTCCAACATGCTTTTCACCTGCATTATTGAGCAGGGAGAAAAATTCTTCCTTCGTGTCTTTCCCGCCCGACTGCCTGCG
>DKJQ01000263.1:0-453 GCA_002454845.1 Ignavibacteria bacterium UBA6688 | reverse complement strand
CAGCAGGCGGGCGGGGTGCCTTAGTGGCAATTCTTTTGATCCGGATCGTTACCATAGGTTCATCCCCTTTCTTACCCTGCGTGAAGGCGCAGGGGGTCCCTCCCGTGGTATATTGTTGGTGTTCGTAACACAACAACAACCAACATCAATACACAGGGAATACCACCATGACACTCTGGAAAATCGACCCCGCACACTCGGAAGTCACCTTCAAAGTGAAGCACATGGTCGTCTCGACCGTATCGGGACATTTCGGTCAGTTCGACGCAACGATCGAATCGGAAAAAGATGACTTCAGCGACGCGAAGATCAGCTTTGAAGCCGACATCGCGAGCATCAACACGAAGAACGAACAGCGGGACGGGCATTTGAAATCACCCGATTTTTTCGATGCCACAACGCATCCGAAGATGTCGTTCGTCGGAACATCGGTGAAGAAGGTCTCCGATTATG
>DKJQ01000116.1:3526-4718 GCA_002454845.1 Ignavibacteria bacterium UBA6688 | reverse complement strand
TGAGAGCTGACAGCTGAAAGCTGATTATCCCCGCAAAGAACCCATCCCCCGTTTTAATGAGCTCCCTGGAAGTGATGCCTCTTATCCCCCTCCACCATCAGCCGGTTGCTGATGAATCCCACCAGAAGTAGTCCCACCATAATATACGTCGTGATCGAATAGGCCTCCGCACGCGGCACACCCGCGGTGATCTGATATTCCCGGATATAATTTACCAGCACCGGACCCAGCTCGGTGGCGGTGGACCATGCGGTCAGGAGCCGTCCATGGATAGCGCCGACCTGCATGGTTCCGAAGATGTCGCGCAAGTACGCAGGAATTGTCGCGAACCCTCCTCCATACATGCTCATGATGATGCAAAAACAGATCGTTCCCATGGTCGCAAATGTCTCCCAGACGCCGGTGGAGGTAAGCGACTGAAAATTGTTCATCAGCGCGACGGCCAGGGGAGAACCGAGCATCGCTCCGCCGCCGAATCCCATGATCGCCATCCCGATGGCCATCCCCGGCCGGTCCGGGAACCACTTGAGGAGCGTGGAGACCGGCGAAATGTATCCGATTCCAAGTCCGATTCCCCCCCTGGACACCATAGCCGAGATATACAAGAACGATGTTGTGGATGGAGAGGGCCGCGGGAGGAATCCGCCAGCGGTTGAATCCCGGCGGTGCGATGGTGCGGTTCTTGTCAACAACGTGTTATATGTGGGGAGAAGATGGTATTTCTCAATGAGGCCCGCATTCAATTGTTCCGTTGGTTTTTTCTTTGAAGGCGCCTGTTCTTCACGCGGGTGGAGCAGACGCCTTCTTGTTTCATGCACTTCAACCCTTTTTTTGTTACTTTGTGCTGACATCGCAGCCCGCGAACCACACAAAACACGCGAGAGTACACATTTTTCTGAATCATGCAACCATCGGATTCTGACCTTGTGATTGGCGTCGATGTGGGGGGCACCAGCATCAAAGCGGGTGTCGTATCCTCATCCGGCGCACTTCTTTATCAAAATAAATTCCCAACCCAGGCGGACCGCGGACCTGGAGTCGTTATCAAACAAATTCAGGCATCCGTTCAGGACGCGCTAAGTCAAACCAACGGTTCGACCGTTCAGGGGCTCGGCATCGGTACGCCGGGGGTGGTGGATGACGATGGTGTGGTGAAAGCTCCACCCAACTTCGTCGATTGGGACGAAGTGCC
>DKJQ01000116.1:1003-3426 GCA_002454845.1 Ignavibacteria bacterium UBA6688 | reverse complement strand
AACGCCGCAGCGATCGCCGAGTCGAAATTCGGAGCAGGGAGGGAATTCCCAAATTTTCTCTTCGTGATATGGGGGACGGGGGTGGGAGGAGGGATCATCCTGAACAACAAAATCTTTCGGGGTCCCACAGGCGGTGCGGGAGAGATCGGACATGTCTGTATCGATTTCAATGGCCCACCGTGCAATTGCGGAAGCCGCGGGTGCGTCGAAGCATATGTGGGGCAGCGGTATCTTTCGGTCCGGACAGCGGAAAGGCTTAAGGCCCACCCGGAATCGAAGATCTGGGCCCTGGTCGGCGGAGACGCGGAAAAGATCGAGCCATCGCTCATTTCCCAGGCGGCACACGACGGCGATCCCCTGGCGAAAGCCATGCTCCTGGAAGCCGGAGATCTCCTTGGCACCGCGCTTGCGGGGGTCATGAACGTCATGGACCTTCGGGTCAGTATCATCGGTGGAGGACTCTCGGCCTCGGGAGATTTCGTCATGAGCGCGATGCAGGATTCCGTAGTACGGCACGTTTTAAAACCGTTGCGGAAGGGGATCCGGGTTCTTCCCGCGCAGCTTGGAAACAACGCCGGAATTCTCGGTGCGGCAGGGCTGGTATTGTAGGATGAAGGGACCGGAATGAAGCGGCTTTCCTCAACAACCCTGATGGTACTTCCCCGCCTCCTGTTATCATTTCTTCCGCCGACGGTTGCCGGCCGACGTACCTCTGCGATTCTCCTGGCTTCCTTTCTCGCTTTTGTGCCCATCCAGGCCCAGGAAACTGCCCCTGTTCCGGATACCCTCCGCACCGTTTTGACGGACACACTCTCCAGCGGCGCCTCCGGTGTTGATACGCTGGTCGTGTACTCCGCGAAAGACTCCATCGTCTATTCGATGCGCACGAAGTTCATGAACCTGTACGGCAAGAGCGAGCTGCAATACCGTGCGATCGGCTTGAAGGCCGAACGTGTGCAGGTGAACTGGAACACGGCGACCCTTTCGGCAGGGGGAGTGAAGGACACGACGGACAAGGAGGGGAAGAAGCTCGTCGGGGCGCCGGTCATGGTGGATGGGGATGAGGCGTACGACGGCAAGGTCATCCGCTACAACTTCCGTACAAAAAGAGGGAAGATCAGCGTCGCCGAGACGGAGATCGAGGACGGGTACTATCACGGGAGCGCGATCAAGAAGGTTGGAAAAGATGTGCTCTTCGTTGCGGACGGCCGGTACACCACATGCGATGCCGATCACCCGCATTACTATTTCCTGAGCCCGAAGATGAAGGTCATCGTACGCGACCATATCGTCGCCGAGCCGATCTATTTCTACGTTGCCGATGTGCCTCTCTTAGCCCTGCCCTTCGGCGTTTTTCCGAACAAGTCGGGCCGGCGCTCCGGGCTCATCGCACCCGCCTACGGCGAGGATGCCCGCCGGGGAAGGTTCCTGAGCCATTTTGGCTACTATTGGGCGATCAGCGATTACATGGATGTTGCGACGACCTTCGACTGGTTCACACGCGGGGGATGGCTGAACCGGTCGCTGCTGCGTTACGCGTGGCGATACCATTTCACCGGATCGGTCTCCGCGAGCATGACTGACCTTCATGAAGGTGAGCCTGGAGACCCGGGGAGGACCGAACGGAGGGATTACAATGTCAACATTGCCCACAACCAACAGATCGACCCGAGCTCAAGGCTCGATGTAAATTTTACCTTCGCCTCCGGGACGTATTTCCGCAACACCAGCTCCAACATCGACGAGATTCTGCGCCAGAACGTGATCTCCAACGCGACCTACTCCAAGTCGTGGGAGGAAGGCAACCGAAGCCTCACCGTAAACCTGTACCGCGACCAGAACCTGACCACCGGGAATGTTGAGGAACGGCTTCCGTCCCTCTCCTTCACCCAGGGTCAACTGTATCCGTTCCGGCGACAGGGGTCTTCGAGGGGAACAGGCGGGGCGGGTTCCGCGGAGTATGCCTGGTACGAGCTGATCGGGCTGAGTTACAGCGCCCAAGCCCAAAGCAACCGCTCCAAACAGTTCCAGACGATCCGAAGTCTCAGTAATCCTGCATTGGACAGCCTCAAGATTGAAACCAGGGAAGAGCGGTTGGGGGCCAATCACCAGGTCTCCCTGACTGCCTCTCCGAAAGCAGGCCATTTTAACATTTCCCCGTTTGTGAATTACAATGAAAAGTGGTACAACCGGAGCATTCTCAGGGACAGCACGGGGTTCGTGAATGTCTCCGGGTTCAAGGCCGTCCGGACCTATACGGCCGGCCTTTCGGCGTCGACGCGGTTCTACGGCATGTTCCAGCCGCAGGTCTTCGGCATCACGGGGATCCGCCACACCGTGACGCCGAACATCTCTTTCGGCTATCAACCCGACTTCTCGCATCCAAGGTTTGGGTATTACGGGACGTACATCGACCGGAACGG
>DKJQ01000116.1:0-924 GCA_002454845.1 Ignavibacteria bacterium UBA6688 | reverse complement strand
GGACGGCAGGAGAATATCTCCCTGAACGTCGGGAACGTCTTTGAAATGAAATACCTTTCCGCCGATACGGTGGAGCCGGAAAAAAAAATCCAGCTGCTGAACGTGGGGGCCGGCATCGCGTACAACCTGGCCGCGGACAGCTTGCGTCTCTCCCCTCTGAGTCTTTCTTACCGGACCGATATCGGCAGCATCCTAAACCTCAGCGCCAGCACGACGCATGATTTCTACGTCTTCGATGAAGCGGCAAGGGGGCGGGTCAACCGGTTCCTCGTCAAGGAGAGGGGATACCTCGCCGACCTGACGGCCGTGTCGTTCAGTCTTTCAACATCACTGAGTGCCGAGAAGAAAACGTCTGCGGCTTCGAGTACCATCCCCCAGGATGTTCAACAGGCGCAGGATCGCGCGAACGGAAATGTCGGGCAGGCCGTCCAGCCGCAAACCTACCAGGGGTTGTTCGGGGAAGGGACGCCGGACTTCAGCATTCCATGGAACCTCACGCTCTCCTACACTTTTTCACAAAACCAGCAGAATCCGCGGGTGAAGGTCCGAAGCTCCAACCTCAACGCGAGTCTTTCGTTCAACCTGACGGAGAACTGGCGGTTCTCGACGAGCGGGAGTTACGATTTCGTACGCAAGGAATTTGCCGCCCCGAGCATCAATATTCACCGGGATCTTCATTGTTGGGAAATGAACCTGACCTGGTTCCCGATCGGGTTCTATCGCGGGTACCGGTTTGAGTTGCGCGTCAAAGCACCGCAGTTGCAGGATTTAAAGGTGACGAAGCAGGGGAGCGAGAGGGGGACGTACTATTAAAAGAAAGTAATAAGTAAAAAGTAAAATGTGAAAAGTAAGATGTGAAAAGTTTGATGGAACGTGGATGTAAACAGTGAACAGTGAAGAGTGGGAAGGAATGCTGACCGCTGA
>DKJQ01000252.1 GCA_002454845.1 Ignavibacteria bacterium UBA6688 | reverse complement strand
ATTGGAAACCTTTAAAACTCGACGTACTCTCGGAGCCACAGGTCTTGTCATACACAATCCCGTATACGGCAACCTTCTTTTGAGCATTTGCAACAGAAAGATTGAACACCATGAGTATAAAGGTGGCCACAAATATGAGCGCCTTCATACCTTTTTTCCCTTTCTTTGATTCAATGGTGATCTGTGCTTGGATCGTATGCCGATGGTGTTTCCGTGGCTACGTTCGTCGGGAGGAAATATGGTGAGCCAGCGCTTGCCAAAGCTTCAAAAAGGGCTCAAACCATTCGCCCGGCGCGTAGTGGTTAGTGATGCCCCCCCGGTCCATGCACATGCCCGTGGTCCAATTCCTCCTTGGTTGCTTCCCGCACCCCCACGATGGTCACATCGAAGTTCAGCGTTTTGCCGGCGAGAGGGTGGTTGGCATCGACCGTGATCGTATCGTCTTGAACGCTGGTCACCGTGACGATCTGTTCTCCGCGGTCGCTGCGGGCGCTGAATTGCATCCCGATGCTGATCTCCGCAATCCCGGCAAATTGCTCACGGGGGAGATCCATCATCTTTTCCGCATCCAGTTCCCCGTACGCGTCGGCGGGTGGGATCGTGACATTTAGGTGTTCGCCGGCCGATTTTCCTTCCAGGGATGATTCCAATCCCGGGATGATGTTCCCGTTTCCGTGGAGATATGAAAGGGGTTCGCGGCCTTTGGAGGTGTCGAGTACTTCGCCGCCGACCTCGGTCAAGGTATAGTCGATGGAGACAATCGTATTTTTTGCAATCTTCATGAAGCGTTCCTTTACTGAAGATTCAAGAATTCATCCGAATGGAAAAGTTTCAAGATACAAAGAAGGAGATCAACTGCAAGAAGAAAATGAAGTGTTGGCGGGTGGGTCCATCATGGAAAGAATGTCATATCCGCGTTTTTCACTATGGAAATTCTCTGACACACATGGAAAGAAGGGAGGCAAGAAATGCAGCACGATAAGGCGTACGTTTCCTTCTGCAGGCTCGTGAATGAGCCGGGGAGGGTCGGAGAGCCCTGGAGAGGGAAGACATGACCCGTTGCGCCGTCCCAAATCGAGGCGGATTCTGACAAAACCTCACCGTATTCATTGCTTTTGCCCTGCACGTTTCTTACTTTTAATACACTGTCCACACCATGGCGCGCGAGAAGGGTGCGCCAAGATCCTCCACACCACGCATCACACCATGATCCAACAAAGCGAGACGGAACACGCTCTCCGGGCTCTTCAGGATGAAAACCAGCGCCTGCGCCGTGCCGTGGAAGAGCTCTCGATTCTCAACGATCTCGCGCGCGCTATCGGGGCCTCCCTTAATACCCAGGAGATCATCCAGACTATTGTCCGGCGTTCCCTCCGCGCTCTCAACGCCGAGCAGGGGGTCATCACGCTCGTGGAGGAACAGTCCGAGAACATGATGAAAACCCTCGTGCGGACGATGATGAGCTCTACCGAACATGAGCATTATCATTTCAACCAGACCCTTCTCGGCTGGATGCACCTGAACAAGAAGCCCCTTGTGATCAATGATCCGGCCTCGGACGAACGGTTCAGAGGTATGCAATGGGATGAAAGCATCCGTGGCCTCATCTGCGTGCCGATGACGATGAAGTCGGAATTGCGCGGGGTCCTCACCATCTACAACAAGAAAGAGGGGAAACCTTTTTCGGATGACGATCAGCGCCTGCTGGCCATCATCGCGACGCAATCCGCCCAGGTGGTGGAGAACGCCCGGCTGTATGAGAAAGAACAAACCCTCGTTCGTATGCAAGAGGAGGTGCGTCTTGCCTCCACTATTCAGTTCCAGCTCCTTCCCAAATCCGCGCCGTCGATACCCGGGTACGAGATCGTCGGGGCAACCATTCCCGCGCAGCAGGTGGGGGGTGACTATTACGATTTTATATCGATCGACGAACACCACTGCGCCCTCTGTCTCGGCGACGTCAGCGGCAAGGGGCTCCCGGCATCGCTGCTGATGGCAAACCTGCAGGCGACCCTCCGTGGCCAGACACTCTCCACCAACTCTCCCAAACTTTGTCTCCAACGTTCCAATAAACTGCTGTTTGAAAGCACGAGTCCGGAAAAATTCGCAACGCTTTTCTACGGCATCCTCGATTTCCAGCGGCACGAAATGCTGTATTCGAACGCGGGTCATGACAATCCCTTCCTCGTGGAGCCGGGGAAGGAAACGGTTCGTCTGAACGTCGGCGGGATTCCGCTCGGCATGTTCAACGACTTTCCGTTCGAAGAGGCGCGTGTGCCGATCCCGGTCGGTGGGACGCTCGTCATTTATTCCGACGGTGTCTCGGAAGCGATGAATGCCGCCGAGGACATGTTCGGCGAGTCGCGCATTGCCGAAACGATCACCGAGCATGCACAAGCACCGGCAGGAGAATTAATCGAACACCTGGTTGGCGCGGCGAAGCACCACGCAGCCGGCCACCCGCAAACAGACGACATCACCATTGTCGTTGTCCGTCGCATCAGCTGAGAGCGCGACGCGATCTCCATCTTCCACTTCCTTCACACAGAACTCTGACCGTTCACGAACGCCCGGCCCAGGCCCGGTGCGGATACGGGACAAGAATCGAAGCAACACCACCCTTGTTCCCTGCCCGTGAGACGGTCGGCAGGACGACGGCCTCCGTCGCGTTTGTGACGAACTGGAACGCCGGGTTGCGACGGGCGATTTCAACGGGGTCGGAACATGAGAAACAGGAGGTACCCATGGTTGGCAGGATAATTGCTCATTATAAAATTCTTGAGAAGTTAGGGGAGGGAGGCATGGGGATCGTATTCAAGGCCGGCGACACAAAGTTAAACCGAACCGTCGCTTTGAAATTTCTCCCCGACCGGGTCAATCAAGACGCGACAGCCAAAGGACGCTTTCTCCAGGAAGCGCAGGCTGCGGCAGGACTGAACCATCCGAATATCTGTACGATCTACGGCGTTGATGAACACGAGGGTCATGTGTTCATATCGATGGAATTCGTCGAAGGAGGAACCCTCAGAGACAAAATACCCTTTGCAAAGATCAATGATGCCGTGATGATCGCTATACAGATTGGAGAGGCGTTGCAGGAGGCCCACGCGAAGGGGATTGTTCACCGGGATGTCAAGTCCGATAACATCATGCTCACCTCCCGGGGCCAGGCGAAGGTGATGGATTTTGGTCTGGCAAAGCTGAAGGGTTCTCTGAAACTGACGCGGACCTCGAGCACGGTGGGGACGCTCGGCTACATGGCTCCGGAGCAGATCCAGGGGGGTGAGGCGGACCATCGAAGCGATATTTTCTCCTTCGGAGTGCTCCTGTTTGAGATGCTGACCGGCAAGCTTCCCTTCCGCGGCGAGCACGAAGCGGCGATGGTCTACTCCATTGTCAACGAAGGACCGGATTCGCTGACAAAATATCTCCCCGACGCATCTTCTGAGCTCATGCACATTCTCGGCCGTGCGCTGGAAAAGGACCCGGAAGACCGTTACCAGACTGCGCACGATATGGTCATTGACCTGCGAAGACTTAGGAAAGAATCAGGCAAAGTTTTTCGAAGCGCTGTTCAGGAACAACCGGTCGCGGTTCCGGCCTCGGCGGAGCCTTCAATGCCCCCTCCGTCCACAACGCGGCAGGCGCCAACCACATCAGTCATTATTAACATCCCAACCCTCCATACGCGCTCGTTCCTCCTTCCCGGCATCACTCTCGGAATGTTGATTGTTCTCGGGTTAGCATATTTTTTGTTCTTGCGCAATCCCTCGACGAATGGGGAACGCGTCCCCGTCGTCGTGGCTGATTTCGTCAACGAGACGAAAGAACCGGAGCTCGACGGACTTTCCGGCATGCTCATTACGGCTCTTGAACAATCCCGCAGACTCGACGTGCTACCGCGTTCCAGAATGTTTGACATCCTCAAATTACTGGGCAAAACCAATACAGAACGAATCGACGAAAGCCTCGGCAAAGAGATCTGCAACCAGGCCGGGGTTAATTCTCTGATCCTCGCGTCAATCCGGAAATTCGGCAAAGTCTACACCATCGACCTCAAAGTAGTTGATGCAAAAGAAGGCAAGTATCTTTTTACGGCGACCGAGACCGGTGAGGGCCAGGAGAGTGTCCCTTCGCTGCTGGATAAGCTGTCACAAAAGACGAGAGAGGGTTTCAATGAAAATCGTGCCGAAATACAATCCGCCAGCAAACATGTTGCGGAGATAACAACGTCGAACATGCAGGCGTATCAGCATTTCTTCCAGGGCGAGCAACTCATGAACAGGGTAAAATACCTGGGCGCCCAGGAGGAGTACAAAAAAGCCGTTGCACTGGATACAACGTTTGGCCTCGCTTACTATCGCCTTTCGTACGCGACAAGCTGGGAAACCGGAGGAGGAGAACGAGCCAAAGCTCCGTTGCAGAAGGCGATGGCTCACCTCGACCGAATTCCGGAGAAAGAACGCTATCTCGTTCGTGCTCAAGAAGCGCAAATATACCGAGGCTTCGGGGCGGGGATAGCTGTTCTTCGAGGAATGGAAAAACTCTATCCGAACGAAAAAGAGATGCTGTACAACATCGGTGATTGGTCGTTTCATGCCGGAGAGTTTGTTGAGGCAGAGGAGTACCTCGGGAAAGTGCTTGCCATGGATCCAACGATGGAGCGAGCCTTAGA
>DKJQ01000022.1 GCA_002454845.1 Ignavibacteria bacterium UBA6688 | reverse complement strand
GGAATGAACGGCTCGCCAATCTGATGAGGAGGATGCGTATTTGTGAGGAAACAGGCAGGGGAATAGATTCCGCCATCACTGCCGTTGAGGCATTTCAACTACCTGCTCCAGATTTTAGGGCGGGTGAACGGCGTACACTTGCAGTTCTCTTCGGGCACAAAGAATTGAAAGAAATGGATGCCAATGATAAGATCCGCGCGTGCTATCAGCACTGTGTTCTTAAGTTTGCTATGAATGAAAAGATGACAAATCAATCATTACGTGAACGATTCAAATTAGCAGAGTCTAAAACCGATTTGATTTCAAGGATAATTCATGAAACTGTCGAAGCAGGGTTAATAAGATTGGCAAATCCTGAAAGTCCCTCAAAACGCTACACTCGATATGTTCCATATTGGTCGTAGAAGTTCAGAGTCTTATTTGCAGTTAAACCTCGTACCGCTGTAACTTGTTATGACAAAGCAACTTCCAATTTGCAAACTACTCCACATCCATTTCAACCGCTCCAAGTTGTCCACAACCAAGCGAGTGCCCGCTACTGATTTAATGTAATTCTTACAAACCCTGATTTCAGGATAAATCTGGTGGAAGCACTCAAATCGCCGCTACGCAACCCAAAGAGAGGAAGTTTGTATAAAAAGCTTATTCAAATGTAGAGACGTTCGCCGTTCGAAGCCACTTCCCGTCAAGCTTTTCATAGGTCATAATCCCGGCATAGACGAACTCGCGCTCCTGCCCGGTGCCGGTCGAATCGCGCTGCACCCGCCGTACGTGCACGCGGGTGATCATCCAAGCCAAGGTCCCGTCTTTCGAGATCCGTATGATCGGGGGGTTCAGATCGTCCCATGCGTAGTACGTTGCGCGATCGAAGTACCGACTGAAATGCTCGCGCAGATGAGCGCGATTTGTCGTGTCGATCCGGCCGGCGGCAACGGTGATGAATTCGCCGGTTCCGTGCGACAGGAGCAGATCGACGTCCGTCGCAAAATGCGCACGCCGGTCCGTTTCATGGACGTTCAGCAATTCCCTTCGCTCCGCCTCAATGTCGACCTGTTGCTGGCATCCCATGATGGTCAGACTCAGAACCATCATCATCCATATCTTACAGTGTTGCCACGCTTGCATCGTTTTTGTCTTCCTTCATGATCGGGGAATAATAGGAACTCTTGAAGGAATGATACCAAGGAATCGCGGCCACTTCAATCGGGATGGGATAAAATACAGCCCGGTCGGGTTCAGAGGAAGGAAAACCGCCACGGACGACCCGGGTCTCGGAACGCGGGACTCTACCCCCGTTTGAAGCAGAGGGATTTTTGTTCGATATTAAATGGGAAGAGACCCAACCATGAACTACGACGTTGTCATTATCGGGGCCGGAGCGGCAGGATTGATGTGCGCCATTGAGGCGGGCAAACGGGGGCGGTCGGTTCTTCTCCTCGAACACAATGCGAAGATCGGGGAGAAGATCCGGATCTCCGGCGGGGGGCGGTGTAACTTTACCAACCTCCGTGCAGACCACGCCAACTACCTTTCCGCAAACGAGCATTTCTGCAAATCGGCGCTTGCGCGTTACCCCACCGGGGAATTTATCGCGCTCGTCGAGAAGCATGGCATAGCCTATCATGAGAAAACGCTCGGGCAGTTGTTTTGCAATGAAAGCGCACGGCAGATCATCGACATGTTGCTCAAAGAGTGCACCGAGGCGGGAGTGACAATCGAAACGGAGTGTGCGGTCCAGGAGGTGCGAAGGGGGGAGAAGTTCGAGCTGGAAACCGCGAAGGGGCAGTTCGTTTCGGACTCGCTCGTTATCGCCACAGGGGGTCTCTCCATTCCCCAGCTTGGAGCGACGAACTTTGCGTACGCACTCGCGGCACAGTTTGGACTGAACATCACGCCCCTGCGTCCCGGACTTGTCCCGCTCACCTTCGAGGCGGAGGATCTTCGCTTTTTCCGATCGCTCAGCGGGGTCTCACTCGATGCCGTGGTGCGGTGTAAAGGGGCTGAGTTTCGTGAACAGATCCTCTTTACCCACCGGGGACTGAGCGGTCCGGCGATCCTTCAAATCTCCTCTTACTGGAGGGAGGGAGAAGCGATCATACTGAATGCACTCCCTGATATCGACGCGCTCGACTTTCTCACGTCCAACCATCAGACCGGAAGGGAGATCGTTGCCGTGCTCGACCGGTACCTGCCGCATCGCTTTGTTCGGGGTTGGTTTGAGCGTTCCGGCGGATCCAGGCCGATGAACCGGTACTCGAAGAAGGAACTCGATCAAATCGCGCGTTCATTGCATGCATGGGAGTTGGTCCCGACCGGGACCGAAGGCTTCGGCAAGGCGGAAGTCACGACCGGCGGGATCGATACGGATGAGCTTTCCTCCAAAACGATGGAAGCAAAGAAAGTGGCGGGATTGTTTTTTGTCGGCGAGTGTGTTGACGTTACGGGCTGGCTCGGAGGCTATAACTTCCAGTGGGCGTGGGCGAGCGGGTGGGTCGCAGGGCAGTTTGCGTGAAGCGACCGGGCCACAAAGAGACGGAGCATCGAGGCCTCAGTCTGCCATCTGCAATCTGCCGTCTGTCATCTGCCGTCTGAACCCTTATCTCGTCAATGCGTAATAGACCACGTACAACCACGAGAACACCCCATGGATGATGGCCCAGAGGATGGAGGCGTGCTGGGACCATGAGATAGTGATGGCGAGAGCTGTTCCGAATCCCACACCGTTCTTGACCACTTCTGTTTTGTTGACGACCATATGATCTCCTTGGTTAAATGGAGTACTTTTGGACGATTGAGTTGGGAATCGTTTCCGCCCGTCCCGTTTTCAAGCTCACCATGACGTAGTGAAAATACCCGTCGCATGAAACCTTGCTGTTTTCTTTCCTCAGAATCTCGAAGTGTACCTTCACGCCGTCCCTGAAAACCTCTTCGATCCACGTGCGCACAACGAATTTGTCTCCGAGTCCGAGAGGGCGTTTGTACTCCACGAATGCGGTCTTAATCACCCAGCCGAACCCAAGCTTGACAAATTCCTCCATCGGCATCTTGTAACATCGTTCCATTTGATCGAACCGGGCGGCAAGCACGTAATCGAAGTACCGGCTGTTATGCACGTGCTGGTTCATATCGATGTCGTCCGGCCGGACCTGCATCTCTGTTTCGAATTTGGTGTGAAGATGAACCATGCTCATATGCTCCACTTCAAAGGGTCCGGATTTTTTCATTGTAAACCGCCGTGAGGCGGTCGGAGTTCGGGAAGGTAAAGATGATAGACAGGACAAGAATAACTGCCGACAGCCCGTTTCCCCAGTACTCCGGATGTTCGTGAAGCACGCCGTTGAGTGCGGCGATCAGACAAACCGCGAGGCCAAAAAATGCCGGGCCCTCAATCAACGCGAGTCGGAGGATGGTCGCTTTGCGAATGAGGTTTACCCCATGCGAGGCCGCCTCTGCGGGAGAAGCAGATTGTACGGCGACGCCGGACGGACCATCACGATTTATCCGGAACTGCCGGTCGTACAACATCATTGAGAGGAGGTAGCAGCCGGTGGCAACGAAGACATGGATAATCGACAGGATGTTGATGGTGTTGAGGGATTCGGGGTCGGAGGGCGACGGCGTGGTGGAAGCGACATAGAAGACTGCCGCGGCGAAAATCAGGACACTGAGGAGAATTACCCCTGGCACGATTTGAAACGAGAAAATCACCTGCGGGGTGAGGGCGCGCCGGAATTCGTCCGGATTGATATCGATCGGGGTGTGCATGGGGAGATGGTCTGTCGCACCTGAGGGATGACCTGGTTCGAATATAGTGCAAAAGGGGTTGCTGCGCAAGCGGGTGTGGAATCCTGTACCGTGGCAAGGGAGGAAGTCTGACGTCCGAAGTACGATCCAAGCGGGGGAACCGACGGATCGTTGTCTGTTCGGGGAGATGCAATCAGGGAACGGGCTGAGGCAGGACTACATCATTCGTACCGCAGCGATTCAACCGGATCGAGACTGGCCGCCTTCCGTGCGGGGAAAAACCCGGCAAGCAGGCCAATGGCCCCGAGAACCGCCGTAGTCGCGAGCATCGTGGTGAGTGAGAGAATGGGACGGCCGAGAAATTGCATCGGCCCGTCCTCGGCAGGAAGCATGCGTACGATCGAGACGATGCCATAGGAGAAGAGCATGCCGATCGTCCCTCCAATGAAGGCCAGCAGGAGAGCCTCGAATATGAACTGGGACAGGATATAACTCTTGCGGGCACCGATTGCCTTCTTGATGCCGATCTCTTTCGTCCGTTCCTTCACGACAACATACATCACGTTGGCCACGCCGACGCCGGCGATGATAAGGGTCAGGGCGCCGACCGAGAAGAGGAATATCGAAACGCCGAGGCCGATCTTGCGGCTGATCTTTTCCCCTTCGATGAAGTCCCAGAAGCGGAGCGCCCGCTCGTCGCTCGGATCGAACCGGTATTTCCTGCCGAGCACGTTATACAGCTCCGCCTTCACTTCCAGCTGCCGCTCGGGATCGATCGGGCGGACCACAATGGAGTTCACGTACATGTGCCCGTACATCGTCCGGAATGTGGAGTAGGGGATGATGGCGCGCCGCGTATCCGGACCGTTATTCGAGCCGGTCTGAATCTTCTTTTGCATCACGCCGATCACGGTAAAGGGGATCCCGTCAAACATGATCGCTTTGCCAACCGGGTCCTCCTCCCCAAAAACATCCTTCGCAATCTCCACGCCGAGGAACAATACGCGCCGCTGCATTTCCACATCGACGCTGTTCAGGAATCGTCCCCCACCGACGGGGTACATCCGTCGCATTTCCTCGAACACCGGATCAACCCCTTCACACTCCGTGTTCGTCGACATTTTACCGTAGGTCAGGTTGACCGTCTGCCGGTATTGCGGCGAGATCAGGTCGATTCCGCTGATCGATCTTCGCAAGATTTCCACATCCTCTTCCACCATCCTGACGCGTCGCCCTTTAGGCAGTCCTTCAAAGGAAAGTCCCGTCTCGCCGCCGTATACGATCATGATGCGGTCGCCCGCGTTCAGGAGCCCGTTCAGCATCTGCGTACCGAGCCCTTCCCCAAACGAAAGGAGCAGCACAACCGACACCGTTCCCCACGTGATGGCCACCAGCGTCAGCGTGGCACGCGTACGGTGTGCCTTCAGATCGGCAAAGAAGTCTTTGAGAAGTTCGAAATACAAACGCGTCTCCCTGGATAAAGCCGAGATGCTCGTCGGTAAATAGTGAACAGTAAACCGTGAACCGTGGAATCTTAAACTTTGGACTTTGAACTCTAAACCTTCAGCCTTCAACCGCCGGAGGCCGCTGAAAGCCTATTATTAACGCACGCGTAAGCGTGCGACTGTTTGGATCTGCGCGAATTCAGCGTTGGCCTGTGTCCAAGTAGTAGCCTGCTACGCAGGCTTCATCAGTAAGCCTCCGGCGGATCGCG
>DKJQ01000020.1 GCA_002454845.1 Ignavibacteria bacterium UBA6688 | reverse complement strand
CTATATTCCAACCGCTTCCCCGCTACGGTATGGCAGCTTCTTCAACGTCTTGACTGCCTGTTCCTGAACCATCCTTCAACAGTCTTAACCGGGAGGATTCTTATGCTTCGCTGGATCTCTTGCCTCATGTCGATGCTCATCTTCGTTCTGTCGTTGTTGCATGTCCTCTCATTGAACAGGGATCCGTTGGTCTCGACGTTCTCCATTGTTGCCGTCGATCCTGAAACGGGAGATGTCGGAGTTGCCGTCCAGTCCAAATTCCCGAACGTGCGTCCCGTTGTTCCATGGGCGGAGGCTGGAGTCGGGGCGGTCGCCACCCAGTCGTTTGCCAACATCGGATACGGTTCGAAAGGATTGACGCTGATGCGAAACGGAGCTACCGCAGAGGAAGCGCTTCGGATTCTTATCGCCGGTGACTCCGCCCGGGATGTCCGGCAGGTTGGGTTGGTCGATGCCAAGGGGAATGCTGCAAGCTGGACAGGGAACGAGTGCTTTGATTGGGCTGGAGGACGGGCTGGGAGCAATTTTGGAGGAAAGGGCGTTGTGGTGACCGGAAAAGGATTTGCAGCCCAGGGGAACATTCTCGTCAGTCGCGAAACGGTGGAAGCACTCGCGAAAACATTCCAGGAAACGCCAGGACCGCTTTCCGATAAGCTTGTGGCGGCATTGGTGGCGGGGGGGAAGGCCGGGGGAGATCGACGGGGAGAACAATCGGCAGCCCTGCTGGTGAAGAGGGCGGGAGCGGGTTATGACGGCACAACCGACGACTATATCGATATCAGCATCTACGACCATCCGACTCCACTCAAGGAACTTGAGCGTCTGTATGCGCTTCACAAACTCTTCTTTTTCAGAAGCAGCCCGGAGAACCTGATCACCATCGACGCTTCACTCTGCAAGGAACTCCAATCGATGCTGCTCGACAAAGCGTACAAAGGTTTCCAGTTCTACGCGGGACCGGTCAACGGGACCTTTGACGCGGGCACGAAGAAAGCGTTACAGGACTTCATGGGCTGGGAAAACTACGATGTTCGCATCCGCGAAGACGACAAAATTGACAAAGAGGTTCTACAGGACATCCGCAGGAATTATGCGGAATGGAAAAAACGCAAATAGGTAGTGAAAACACGGATGTTCCCTTGCTGACGGATCACCCGAAGAGGGAAACCCTACCCCGGAAGAAACGCCCACCCCATGAAAGCAATCGTTAAACCGAAACCCGTTGAGGGCCTTGAGTGGCCGAAAGGGTTTCAGATCATCGACAAACCCGAACCGAAAGTTGAACGGTCGGACGACGTCATCATCGAGGTTTTCGCAGGAGCCATTTGCGGAACCGATGTCGGTATCTACAACTGTAAACCCTCGCTGCGCGTGGAAATGGCGAAAGCCATCACCGATCCGGTGACGGTCGGCCATGAATTCAGCGGCCGGATCGTTGCCGCGGGAAAGAAAGCCCGGGTGAGTCTCGCACGGCTCGTTTTTCAGAAAGCCAAAAGTGACCCCGCCCTGCAGAAGGTCCTGCGCCGGAAAACCGCCGGTGCACTCGCCTCCGAACGGACCTTTGCCCCCTGGCTGGAAAAAAACTTCTTCAGTACGGCAGAAATGCATGTGACCTGTGGAACATGTTATCAATGCAGGTTGGGGGAGAAACATGTCTGCCGCAATACCATTATCAAAGGCGTTCATGACGACGGGGCATGGGCCAAGTTTGTCAAGGTGCCGGCAGAGAATGTGCGACTGTTCTACCGGCGCGAGATACCGCCGGAGATTATCAGTTTTATGGACGCTCTCGGAAATGCCACGCACACCGTGATGTCTGCCCCCGTCAAAGGGCGGAACGTCGCGGTGCTGGGATGTGGCGTGCAGGGGCTGATGGCGATCGCCGTGGCGAAGTACGCGGGGGCGAAGCGCATCTATGTCACCGATGCTTCCTATGCCGAGTTCACCCATGAGAAACTCGTTAACCACCGGTTTGCGCTGGCGAAAGAGTACGGTGCAGATCATTGTTTCGACGTTTCGATCCCGCAGGAACGCGAGGCGTTACGGGAGACGGTACTTCGGGAGACGGACAGAACCGGTGTGGATGCCGCGTTCGAGATGTCCGGCAGCTATCGCGCGTATGAGGATGCGGAACGGATCCTGAGGATGGGGGGGACTTTTTCCCTCCTCGGTATTCCTTCGGGAACCACGCAGATCGATTTTGCCAAAAATATCATCTTCAGCGGCATTACGGTCCACGGAATCATCGGTCGGAAAGTGTTCCAGACATGGGACCAAATGGAAGAATTGCTCAAAGCGGGTCTCGCGAAGCACCTCATGAAGACCGGTTTTGTGACACACCAGATCCCCATGGATCGATACGAAGACGCCTTTACCGCAATCCGGAATGGAGACGCGTACAAGGTCTTGTTGAAACCCTGACGCCGGGACTCCGGCCTGAATCATCCACTGATCACCCTACGAATGAAGACCGTATGACTCTTTCCGAGCTTGTTTCCGCCGAGCTGAAGAGGCTCGAAGAATCCAACACCATGAAGTACGAAACTGCTCTCCAGTCGCCGCAGGGGGGTGTTGTTCGGGTCGCAGGGAAGGAGCTGGTCATGCTTGCCTCCAATAACTACCTGGGTATGTCCAATCACCCGGTGGTGAGGAAAGCGGCAATCGAAGGAATCAGAAAGTTCGGCTATGGCGTTGCCTCCGCGCGGTTCCTGTGTGGCACCCAGACCATTCACCGGCAACTGGAGAAAACGATTTCGAAGTTTGTCGGCGCACAAGACACGATCCTCTTTTCCTCCACCTTTGCCGCGAACGTGGGGTTTTTCTCCGCCCTCACCAATGAGAAGATGGGAATGGAGCAGTACCGGGATGTGATCTACAGCGACCGGCTGAATCATGCCAGCATTATTGACGGTCAGCGCCTCTGCCGGTCGGAAGTGACGGAGAAGAAGATCTACAACCACGCCGACCCGGCCCACCTCGAGAAGCTTCTTGAGGAGGATCGGGACAAGGAGTACCGCCTCCGCATCATTGCGACCGATGGCGTGTTCAGCATGGAGGGGGATATGGCTCCCCTGGACGCTCTGGCGAGCCTTGCAGAGAAATATCATGCTGTTCTGTTTGTGGACGATGCCCACGGCATCGGCGTGGTCGGAAAAACCGGGCGGGGGACGGCGGAGCATTTCCG
>DKJQ01000019.1 GCA_002454845.1 Ignavibacteria bacterium UBA6688 | reverse complement strand
CTGTACAGCATAGTTCCAATAATAGGAGAACTCTTACGCGTTCTTTAATTGTACGCCCCCGGCTCTCTGTGCTCTCTGTGCTCTCAGTGCCTCCGTGGCAATCTTTTTCCCGGCGGCGCATAGCCAATTTGTAGGACGCGGACGCATCTGGGTTTTTTAGGGCGCAAATCCAGATTGAAGAACGCTGTCGCGTTCTTCAGCTCTTGGCCTCCGGCTTTTTCTGTCGGGAATCCAATCAACGCATATCCGATGAGGAGAACGCTTGCGCGTTCTTCAGTTATAGGCCTTCGGCGGCTTCCAGCTGCCTTCGGCCCTCCGGCTGTCCTTTGCGGTTCCAATCTTTTCAGGGCCGTGGTTCCAGCACCCCTTCCGATTTTGCGATGATCGTTGCCACGGCGGCATCGCCGAGGATATTCGGGACCGTCCGGCACATGTCGAGCAGCCGGTCGACACCGAGGATCAGTGCAATCCCCTCTTCCGGCACGTTCACCGACCGGAGGACGATAATGAGCATCACGATACCGACACCCGGAACGGGGGCGGTTCCGATCGATGCCAGGACGGCCGTGAGAAGGATCGTGAGTTGTTGGGTCAGGTTCAGGTCCATGCCATAGACCTGGGCAATAAAAACGGTGGCGACCGCCTGGTACATCGACGTGCCGTCCATGTTGATCGTCGCACCGAGGGGGAGGACGAAGCTCGTGATCTTCTTCGGGACACCGAGATTGTTTTCACACGCTTTCATGTTCACCGGGAGCGTTGCCCCGCTCGAGCTGGTCGTGAATGCAACGAGCATTGGCTCCTTCATCCCCGAAAAGAATTTCTTATACGGGATACCGGAGAAGATGCGCACCGCAGGCCCGAGGACGAGGAAAGTCTGTATCAAAAGCCCGAGGATCAGGGTCGCAGAATACCAGACCAGGGTCTCCAGGATATCGAATCCGAACTCGCCCACCGTGGCCGCGATCAGGGCAAACACGCCGTAGGGGGCCAGGTTCATGATCATCCCCACCATCTTGATCATGGTCTCACTGATCCCGTCGAAGAAATCAATCACCGGTTTGGATTTGGTCGTATCGATCATCGTCAAACTGACGCCGATCATAAGGGCAAAGAACACGATTTGGAGCATCTCCCCACCGGAGATGGCCATGAAGGGGTTTGTGGGGACGATCCGGACGAGCATCTCGAGCAGGTCGGGAGGCTGCACGGAGGAGCCGATGTCGGGAGGGCGGAACTCCATCATCAACTTTTCCTTCGCATCCGGGGAGAGCCGGGTCCCGGGCGAAATCAGGTTCACGAGGGTCAGTCCGACGGTGATGGCCGAAGTGATCGTGCAAAGGTAGAAGAGCATCGTCTTTCCCCCCAACCGTCCGACGTGGCGAATATCCCCGAGGCTCGCCGCGCCCACGATCAGGGAGGAGAGAACCAGCGGGATCGCCACGAACATCAGCAGCCGAATGAAGATCGTACCGATCGGCTTGATGATGACCGCGATGGTCCGGACTTTTTCGATCGACTGAACTTGTTCCAGGAGGACCTGTGAGCCGGTCATCGCACGGAGGTTGATCGGGCCTTGCTTGGCCTTGGTGTGCGTCCGGACGAACTGGATGATTTTGAGCTGGTCTTCTTTGCCGAACGAGGCTACGACGGTACCGCTCTGGTCAAGAAACTCGACCTGCTGCCAGCGAACCAATTCGGTTGTCTGATCCTCCCCGTTCACCTTGTGCTGAACGCTCAACTCGTACTTGCTGACGTTGAAGAGGGCGCCGAAAAGGGCTCCCAGGATCAGTCCCCCCAGGATCTTGTGATGCAGCGGAATGGATTTCCACCAGTTCATACTGCCTCTCCTTAGTTTTTTACGCCGTTACCGGTTCCGGACTTTTGCCGAAGATCCTGAGGACTGCAACCATGATAACAATACCAAGAGCGATCGAAATCCATGGGGACATGCCGAACGCCGTCGGAATGTCGCCGACCAGCATGCCGACCACGGCAGCGAGCAGAGCGTACGGTAATTGCGTCCGGACGTGATCGATATGATCGCACGCCGAGGCCATGGAGCTGAGGATCGTGGTGTCCGAGATGGGGGAACAGTGATCCCCGAAGACAGCCCCCGCAAGGACGGAACTGATTACACCGTGGAGAATGATCTGCAGGTCGATGGGGGAAAGTTGGGCGTCGACGCCAAGCGTATGGGCAAGCGGAATGACGAGCGGCATCATGATGGCCATCGTTCCCCAGCTCGTTCCGGTCGCGAAACTGATGACGGCTGCGATAAGAAAGACCAGGACCGGGAGCCACTGTGGTGCTATGGTGCCGCGCAGGACTTGCACAAGGTATCCGGCCGTGTGAAGCTCTTCCGTCACCGACCCGATGGACCATGCCAGGGTCAGGATCAACATCGCGAGGAGCATCGACTTCAGTCCGTTGAACCACGCATCGATCGTTTCCGTCAGTTTCATGAGTCGCTGGCCTACGGTGAGCAGGATTGCCATCAGGCAGCCGGAGAGTGATGCCCAGAGCAGGGCGGCGTAGGAATCCGACTTGCTGATGATATCACCGATGCCGTAGGAGGATGCCCCTTCCGCTTCCAGGGCGGCGGTCCCTGTTGTGTACAGGCCATAGAGTCCGACCACCAGGATGGTGAGGATCGGGAGCAGCCCGTTGTACCAGCGGGGAGGTTTGTCGGACGTAAAGGCATCGGTCGAATCCGTCAGGTCGGTTGCAGGCTGGGCACCGTCCCGAAGAACCTTCCCTGTGGACCGTGCGCGCCGCTCCGCATCCAGCATCGGACCGAAATCCCGGTTCATGAACCCGACGAGGAAGACCAGGATAAGGGTGAAAATCGGATAAAACCGATAGGGGATCGTCTGAAGGAAGACTGCGTAGGCGTCCTCCGTGGAGCCGATCATCTTCAACCCCTGCTCGATCAGCCCGACTTCGTAGCCGATCCATGTCGAGATGATCATAACGCTGGCAACGGTTGCCGCTCCGGCATCGACGATGAAGGAAAGCTTCTCGCGCGAAATGCGCAGCTTGTCGGTGATCGGGCGCATCAGGTTGCCGCGTACGAGGCAATTCGCGTAATCGTCGAAGAAGATCACGAACGCCATTCCCCATGCAGCCAGTTGGCCGCCCCGAGGCGTTTTGGCGTACCGGGTGATCACGTTGGCAATGCCGACCGTCCCTCCGTTCTTCGAGATGATCCCCACCATGCCGCCGAAGAGCATGCTGAAGAGGATAATCTGTATGTGGCTCGTTTCGGAGAGAGCCTTGATAATGAAATGGTCCAGGACCCGGTAAATCCCGCCGATGATATTGTAGTCGAAGAGGAAGATGGCGCCAAGCCAGATCCCCGCAAACAAGGAGATCACCACCTGCCGCAGGACAAGGGCAAGCACGATTGCCAGCAGGGGAGGTAGCACGCTGAGGATACCCGGAATGACCCGGACGGTGGCGGTTCCCTGGAGGGACGACGTTTGTCCGTCCGGAAGGAGGGGAGAGACTGAAATGGTGTGGGACCCGGCGTCGCTGATGATCGCGTCGTCAATCTTGAGGAGGCCCTCCGAGAATCGGATCGCAGAAGATTCCATGCCCGCTCCTGAGATCCTCGTAATCCCCTGGACTGTAGCCGATTCGTTGAAGGAGGTTAACACCCTGCCCGCCGTGTCCTTTGCCACAACCTCCAGCGTGAAATCCACCCCTGTAAGGATGACCGGCGGGGTCTTCAATTCAAGGGTAACCGCCTGTGGGGGGACTTGCGCAATGAGGGGTGAAATCGTGACAAGGAGGAGGATGAAGAGGGGAAGCGTTCGTCTCAAGCAGGCTCCTTTTGAAAAGTGTGGGAAAAGATAGGGGTTTCAAATGTGGGAATCAATACGAAAAGGCAGTAAAAAGTAAGAAGGAAGCAGTAAGAAGTAAAAGGTAAAAAGTGAAAAGTGAAAAGT
>DKJQ01000177.1:3951-22314 GCA_002454845.1 Ignavibacteria bacterium UBA6688 | reverse complement strand
AGACAATCGATCGAACACCAGGGGAATGGTCGTTCGACACGGTTTCTTGAGATGCTTCAAACGATAGCCACAGGGGAGTCACTGTTGCGCTATGAACGCTTTGGAGTCCAACCATCGCTTCGTTCCAAGGGGATTCTTATGAAACGCCATTTCATTACGGCCGCAGTCCTTGCTCTTTGTTTGTTCGGTAGCATGGTGCAGGCCCAGGTCGTCATCAGCGAATTTCGGACAAGTGGTTCGGGAGGGGCGACGGACGAGTTTATCGAGTTGTACAACCTAACCGCAAGTTCCGTTGACATCAGCAATTGGACGATATGGAAATCCAATAGCACCGGAACCGCGCTGCAAATCGCGACAATTCCAGCAAGTACGACGATCCCGCCTTACTCCTTCTACCTCATTGCCGGCTCTTCGTACAGCGGAGGGGTGACACCCAACTTTTCGTTCTCGCCTGATATTGCCGACGACGGAGGAATCGCATTGCTGAATTTGGGTCCAACAACTGTCGATCAGGTAGGCCTGGCTGTCGGTTCGGCATATAAGGAAGGAACGTCCCTCGCGGCGTTCTCCGGTACCGGTTCGTATGAGCGAAAAGCCGTCGCCGCATCTACCGCGGGGACCATGTATCTCGGGGTTCACCGTTTCGCCGGCAATGAATTCGATGCGGGGGATAATGCGAGCGACTTCGTTGCTCAAGCACCGGCAACTCCCCAAAATTCTTCCTCCCCCATCGAGGGTCGCATCATCCATAACACTCCCTCCGACGGCTACGCAGCCCTCCTGCAGGACGCGCTCGCCATCGTCCAGACAGGCGATGAGGTCTCTGTTCCATCCGGCACCTACACCGGCGAGATGAATGTCAACACCACGGGCATCTCCATTGTCGGGGTGGGGGAATCAAAACCTGTCATCGAGAATGCATCAGGACATGGGTTTGTCATCGCGGACGGTATCAGCAACGTGACCATCAATAATTTTGATATCACGGTGATGGACGACGGTGTTAGGTCGGTTTCCTCGTTCAGCTCCCCGTCGTCCATGATCAGCGTCCTCAATTCGGACATCAGCGGCGGTAGTGTGGGCATCTCCCTCCAGTACAGTAACAATGCAACCATCAGTGGTACCACGATCAACGAGAATACGACAGGCATTATTGTCGACAACGTGAACACGGTTTCCGTAACGGGCAGCACGATCAACTCCAATGCGACGGGGATGGGTATTTATACTACGACGGGGGTTACCCTGTTCAACAACAGGGTGAATTCCAATACCAATGGTATTGAGATCAATTGGGACAGCCATACCATTTCCATCACCAACAATGATCTTGCCGGCAACAGCAATACAACACTCCTGAACAACTCAAGCACGACCGTTCTGGCCACCGGGAACTGGTGGGGATCGGCCAATGGCCCCACGCATCCGAGCAACACGTATAACGTTTCTTCTCAAGGCGCGGTGGTGTATGGCAACGCCGACGTTGCCCCGTGGGCGGCCGTAGCCGATGATGATTCTGATGAGGATGGCTGGCAGCCGAGCCTCCCGTTGTTTGAGGCGGTAAAGGCCTATAACGAAGCGAATGAACCGATCGGAACGTTCGCGTCGATTCAGGCAGCCATCGAGGCTGTGGAACAGAGTGTTCCCGTGGGGACAGAAGGCGGGACCGCCGTTCAAGCAGTTCAATCCTTTCCCCCTTCCGGGATGAGGGTTGAAGCCGTCGCCGGTACGTTTACGGAACAATTGAGTCTCGATTCCTATGGGATGCTTGTGAAGGGGAGGGATGAGAATCCGACAACGATTGCAGCGGGGAGCGGGACCGGCATCACACTTAACGGGATTAGCACCGTCTCCCTCTTCAACCTCGAGATTTCGTCCACGAGTACCGGGCTCCTTGTTTCCGGATCCAGCAATGTTGAAGTCACAAGAATCTCCGTGGCCGGGGCAGCCGACGGGGTGTACGTGGAAAACTCTTCAGAGGTGTTGGTGGAAGCCAGCACACTCAACGGGAATACCAGGGGAATCTCGTTGAGCGACGTCTCGACCTTCTCAGCGAACAATAATTTCATCACCAACAATGCGACGGGTATTCGCGTTCAGGGGTCCTCTTCTTTCGTGACTGCCAGGTACAACAGCTTTGCGGGAAACACCGTCGCTCTCGAAAACTCAACTCCCTCAAATGTAAGCGCACTGTTTAACTGGTGGGGTGGAGCCGCCGGCCCGCAGCACGCATCCAATGACAATACGATCGACCTCGGGATGCAAATCAGCGATGGAGTAACCTACAGTCCGTGGCTCGCCCTCGGGACGGATGGTTCCGCTGATCCAGGGTTTCAGCGCGCGATGCCGGTCACGTTCGGCGTGAATACCAGCACGGAGTCTTCCATCCAGCTCGCGGTCGACGAGGCCATCCCGCATGAGAACGCGGAAGATCCCGGCGATGTGGTGCAGGTCTACAGTGGAACGTACGGCCAGAAAGTGACCATCAATAAGGCCGGATTGAAAGTGGAAGGCCTTGGAGCAACAAGACCCATTATCAGCGTGTCTGAGGAAAGTGCCATTGATGTGGTGACAACCAACGCCTCGATTTCGAACATGGAAGTGATAGCGGACCTGGCCGTGGCCGTCAGTGCCCAAAACGCCGAGGGATTCGAAATGTCAGATTCCTATGTCCACGACTCCTACATCGGCATTGATCTCGTGAACAGCCCTTTCGCGGCCATCAGCAACAACACGATAAATGCGAATGGCTCGGACGGTATTCGTGTGGAGTCGTCGCAGTCGGTGAGCGTGACAGGCAATACGGCGAACAGCAATGGCAATCATGAACTGCATGAAGGAAACGGGATTCGTGTCAGTGGGTCCTTCCATACCGTGAACTCGAATACCACGAATCTGAACGCGGACTACGGGATCTGGGCCGATGCGGGGGCAGAAGTAACCGTGAACGGCAACACGGCAACAGGGAACTGGGACGCCGGACTGTACATCGGGGGCGTTGCAGGACTTTCGAACAGCCAGATCAATGACAATATCGCCAACGGGAACAATCCCTCTGCTTCCGGCACCGGGATCAAGGTGATCAATTCCGGTTTGAATGTGTTCCAAAGGAACACGGCAAACCAAAACAGCACCGGCTTCACTCTGCAATATTCCGATGGGAACAAGATTCTCAACGGCGAGTCCAGCAATAATGAAAGCGTTGGTTTGAAGTTGTTCTTCTCGAGCGATAACCTTCTTGCAGGTTCTTCCATCGAAGGGAATGGCGAGAATGGGGTTCTGATAGACGACGGCTCCGATAACACGACGGTCTGGAACAATACTATTGCGATGAATGGAAACGGGGGAGGGCAGGAGGGAGGAGTTTTCATCGGGGAGAGCGCCGGGAGCCGGCAGTCGGTCTCAGCAAACGTTTTCTCAGGCAACAAACCGGTCGCTGTTTTGGTGGGCGAAGGGATGCCCGATGCAATGATCGAGAGGCCTGAGGCGGTTCGGAATCAAACGCCCGGACTGGGGGAGACCTCGGGTGCGAAGTCCGGAAACCGTCAAACCATCGCGAGCCAGCTGTCCATGTCCGGGACGATAGGGACGATGGTGATCGCGTTGAACAACTTCGCAACGGGAAACGGTCAAACCCACGGTGTTTACCTTGGATTTTCTGTGCCCCTTCAAAACGAACTTCTTTCCTCCAGTCTCATCTTCGACCCATTCCTTGTCGCACAACATAACTGGTGGGGAGGATCGGGAGGACCTGAGCATGAATCCAATTCCAACCCGAACCAGGGAGTCGCCGTCAGTGACTACGTCGATTTTCTCTATGCCAAAACTTCTCCCATTTCGCTTCCGGTTGTCACGGCCGGTCCCGTAGTGAACTCCACGCAGCCGGAAGTGGTCTATGCCACGATTTCAGAAGCTCTCCAGAATGCCAACACGACGGGGAACCTGCAAACAATCAGCGTCCGGCTTGGTGGCTATTCCGAGCCGGAAGGGATCTCCATCATCCGTGAAAATATCAAACTGGTCGGAACGGGCAAGGACAACTCCTATGTAAGGTTATTCGGTACATCGGTCGATATTGATAACAATGATATCACGGTCGAAGGTTTTGATTTTGACAACGGCGGAAGGCTCGATCCTGAAACACACGAGTTCCTTTTGGGGGATGACAATGTTATCAGGGTTCTCTCAGTTTACGGGAATGATGTAATCGTCAAAAACAACCGTATTCGCGGGGCAGGCACCTCGTATGTGGGAACGGTGTACGGATCAGCTCCTGAGGCGGGAATATCCACCTCCCGGTCCACCTCGATCTACAGTGACGGCGGAATCGGCGTCGACATACAGTACGGAACAAATGTCGTTGTGGAACTGAACGAGATTTTCTGGAACCAGTCTGCCGGTGTGCAGGACGAGGGGTCTGATACCGATAACATTATTCGACTGAATGAGATTTTTGCCAACGGCGATCTGAATCTTGTAGAGTCCGGAATACCGGTAGCGGGGATCGTGCTCGAGTGGAGCTCGGGGTCACAGGTTCGCGACAACAACATCTATGAGAATGTGAACCACGGCGTCCGCGCTTATTCCGCCGACAACGCAGTTATTGAGAACAATGTCATTCAGTATAATGGAGTGAATGTCGATGGGGGATTCTCAAGACCCGCGGGGATTGTGGTGAAGTATGGTAATGCGACTCTCATCTCCAACAACACCGTTACCGACAACGCCGGGGTCGGTATCTGGTCGCGGAACAGTTGGGAGACCGAGATCATGGGAAATACGGTGGGAGGAATAGAGGAGCCTAATGAGATCACTTCAAAGAAGGCTGTAAAATCCGTGAAACCTTCGTTGACATCCGCGACTCTGAAGCGAGCGGAAAAAGAAGATGATGGGTTGCTCGTCTCGAGGACCGGTGTGAATCCGCGTGCCGAGCGTGACCGGCTCGTGGCAGCAGAGCGTGAAAAGAACAGGTCCGCCGGCAAACAGCGCAGAGTTGAGACTCAAGCCCGCGGTTCGGCAACGTTCAAGTCGACAGCCTCTGTCGAGAAGAAGGATGCGTCCCGTAGACCCTTGCCCTCCCAACGAAGGGGGGCCGCGCGGGTCGCCGTGATTCCGAAGCATGAAGTGGGATTGTCTGCCGACACGAAGACGTCAGCAAGCCCGGCGTCGGCGGTTATCTCGACGGCAGGAGGGAACAGTGATGACGGCATCCATGTGGATTATTACACGGCTCTGGTGATTGACAATACGGTCGAGGGGAATGTTGGGCATGGTGTTCTTATCGAAAATGTCAATTCAAGCCGCGTGAACGGCAACACCGTTTCCAATAACCAGGAGAGCGGCATCACCGTTTCCAATTCTTCCGACGTCGATGTCACCGTCAATACGGTCTTAGACAATGGTTCGGTGGGGATTCATTTTCCATCATCCGAAGTTCCTGTCGCGTTCTTCTCAGGGTTCAACAGGCTGGGGGGAAATGCGTCTTTCGGTATCTTGAATGAAAACGCTTCCGCTGAAGCCCTCGTTGACGGTCGGTTCAACTGGTGGGGACATGCAAGCGGACCGAGCGGCGGCGAAGTGGACCCAGAAACAGACCAACTTGCCGATGGCTCAGGGGATGCAGTCAGTGCGAACGTACGCTTCGATCCGTTCTTCGGAGTTGTCCCAACCCAAATAAGTGGAGCGGATTTTGACGCCGAAGCGGATCCTTCTCCGGCGACACTGGGTCTGACAGGGGTTGCAATTGACTTCAGTACTACGGGGAGCGGGGGCACGGTAGTCGTGGCCCGTATTAATCAGGCACCACCACCCGGACCCATCACGGATCCCGACAATACGGGACTTTCATTTACCATTCTGGGATTGTACTGGGAAGTCATTCAATTAGGTGGTTTGTCCGGTTTCACCGCCGATCTTTTGTTTGATTTTGAGGGCGTTAGCGGAATTACCAACCCGGCGAACTTACGAATTGCCAAACGTGTCGGTTTTGCCTCCGGCGGCACAGGATGGGTTCTCATCCCGCTCAGCAATACCAGTGTGAACATCGGGGGTGAAAGCATCACCGCCAGCGGTCAGACTGATTTGAGCCAGTGGGCGCTCGTCCAGGCCGGCCAGATTTCACCCACTTTTGTCTCTGTCGCACCGAATGCCCTGACGGATGGTCAGGTGAACGTTCTTGTTACGATCAACGGCACAGGCTTCCTGAACGGCATAACCACCGTTGATTTTGGGGAAGGTATCGTGGTACACTCCACGACTGTTAATAGTTCAGCCGAACTTGTCGCAGATGTCTCTGTAGGCCCAGGAGCCAATCCCGGCCCCCGGGATGTCGTAGTGAGCAACGGTCCAGGTCTTACCATTACAGAGGCATCCGGTGTCACCGTACTCCCTGCAGCAGCGACCCTGGTCAGCTTGGCGCCGAATTCCGGGATGCCCGGCCAAACACTTGATGTGACGGTGGCGGGTCAATTTTTTTACAGCGGTCTCACGGCCGTCGGATTTGGAGGAGGCATCGGGGTTAACAGCGTCACAGTGAACAGCTCGAGCCAATTGACCGCGAATATTACGGTCGCGGCGAATGCAGCTCCAGGCGCGCGCAACGTCAGTGTCTCTAACGACGGATCGGTATTCTCGACGTTGACGAATGGCTTCACGGTGGCGAGTGCCGTCCCGGCGCTCACCGCAGTCGCTCCGGCCAGCGGTTCGAGAGGCGAATCTCTCAGCGTGGGTTTGACTGGTGCGAATTTTGTCACAGGAACCACGACGGTGGGCTTTGGTGAAGGCATCACCGTCGATTCAATCAAAGTTGTCAGCGCGACAGAGATCACGGCCTATGTTTCGATCGATGTTGCATCAAGCACCGGACCGCGGGATATCATCATCAGCAACGGTTCCACCGCGTCCGTGACCGGAACCGGTGTCTTCACCGTGGTCAACCCAGCCCCCTCCGTTACGGGTGTCTCACCGCAGCTCGCAACAAAAGGTACCACGGTTGATGTGGAGATTACGGGGACCGGCTTGATCTCCGGTGTTACTGCCGTGAGCTTCGGGAATGGAATCACCGTTAACTCTTTGAATGTTGGAAGTACGGCGCAGGCTACCGCAAGTATCACAGTGGATCCCGCTGCTTCCACGGGAGCAAGGGATGTCACGGTCGTGAACGCAACCCCCGGAGGAGGAACTGTTGCCCTCTCCGAAGGATTTACGGTGGGGAATGTCGCACCAACCTTGACGGGGGTTTCCCCAGCCTCGGCAATCCGCGGCAGCATACTGAACGTCACGGTTACGGGAACTGGATTCGAAGCGGGCGCGACCACTGTTTCTTTTGGTGATGACATTTCGGTCAATACTCTCTCCGTGACGGGGTCGGGGGAACTTGTGGCTACCATCGCGATCGGCGCAATCGCTGCAACCGGCGCGAGGCCCGTGTCGGTCACGAATGCCGCTCCGGGTGGCGGAGAAGTATCGCTTGCCGGCGTGTTCACGGTTGAAACTGGAACTCCGTCCCGCGCTGAAAACATGCTGGATCTTATTCCCGAGGTCTTTGTCTTGCACGAGGCGTATCCGAATCCTTTTAATCCCGCGACGAAGATTCGCTATGCCATCCCCGAAGGCGCAAGGGTCAAGCTGGAGATCTATAACATGCTTGGCAATGTCGTTGCCGCACTCGTCGAAGGGGAAAAACAGAAAGGGTATTATGAAATTACCTGGGTCGCTGAAAACCAGCCCAGCGGTGTCTATCTTGTGCGAATGCAGGCGGAAGGGCTGGAGTCTCAAAAGCGCTTTATCGGTTCCCGGAAAGTGGTTTTGGTGAAATAGCGACTCGTGGGGTGTGATGGCAGTATTCTCAAGGGCGGCTCTTTCAGGGCCGCCCTTTTTTGTAATGCAGTAAGGTATTCCCAATTCTTGAACCGGCAGTTCCTTTTCCTGCAATATTTCCTCCAAAGAATTCTTATTCTCACCAGATTCACGCGCCGTGGTTCCATCCCCGTGCAAATTATCAGGGGTTCGGCTCTCCTTTTCGTCCTTGCTTCTTTATCGAAAAAGGCACAATATTTGCACACTTCGAGCCACAAGCTCATATTCCTACCACGTGCGTTGTTCACTACAGTGAGGACCCACCATGGCGGCAAACGGACATACCGTCAGTTTTTTCGAAAACGTCAATATCAATTTTGACAAGGCGGCGGCCTTTACAAAACATCCGCAAGGCTTGCTCGATCAAATCAAGATCTGCAACAGCGTCTATCAATTTCAATTTCCTATCCAGGTCGATGAAGGGTACGAGGTAATCTCCGCCTGGCGCGTGGAACACAGCCATCACAAGCTTCCCACCAAAGGAGGGATCCGGTACAGCGAAGATGTGAACGAAGATGAGGTGAAGGCCCTCGCAGCACTGATGACTTACAAATGCGCCGTCGTGGACGTGCCGTTCGGTGGGGCCAAAGGGGGCATCAAGATCGATCCGAAAAAGTATTCGGTCAGCCAATTGCAGAAGATCACGCGCCGGTATACGGCGGAGCTCGTGAAGAAAAGCTTCATCGGACCCGGTATCGACGTTCCCGCGCCGGACTATGGCACGGGAGAGCGCGAAATGGCCTGGATTGTGGATACCTATATGGCCTTCAATCCCGGATCTATTGATGGTCAGGCATGTGTCACGGGAAAACCCATTACGCAGGGAGGGATCCGTGGGAGGCGGGAGGCGACTGGCCGGGGAGTCTTCTTTGGGATCCGTGAGGCGTGTGCGAATGCGGAGGATATGAAAGCACTTGGATTGAAGCCCGGATTGGAGGGAAAACGTGTGGTGGTCCAGGGATTGGGAAATGTTGGTTACCACGCGGCGAAGTTTCTCCAGGAGGGGGGATGCATCCTTGTCGGTTTGGCGGAATACGAAGGGGCGATTCACAACCCGAAGGGCCTGGATTTGGAAGAGGTGGTCAAGCATCGCAAAACGACCCGCTCGATCCTCAATTTTCCCGGTGCCACCAATCTGGCGCACACGGCAGAAGCCCTGGAACTGGAGTGCGATATTCTCGTTCCCGCAGCGCTCGAGAGCGTCATCACAAAAGAAAATGCACCGCGGATAAAGGCGAAAATTGTCGGGGAAGGGGCTAACGGCCCGACGACGGCTGAAGCAGGAGAAATCCTCAATCGAAAAGGAGTCATGGTGATCCCCGATATGTATCTGAACGCGGGGGGAGTCACGGTGTCGTATTTTGAATGGCTCAAAAACCTCCAGCACGTCCGCATGGGAAGGATGGCGAAGCGACTAACGGAAACTTCATTCGAACAGATCCTTGGCGCGTTTGAAAAGAAGACAGGCAGCACGCTCACGGCGGATGAACGGAAAAAGCTGACTCACGGTCCGGACGAGGTCGACCTGGTCAATTCCGGTCTGGAGGATACGATGATCGTTGCCTACAATGAGATACGGGAGCGGAAGTTTGCGTCAGGTTGTGAGGACCTCCGTACAGCAGCTTTTGTCAGCTCCATAGACAAGATTGCCCATTCCTACATTGAGTTGGGGATTTTCCCATAATGGACACAGTTTCCGGTTCTCAGACTTGGTGATGCCTCTCGATCCTTCTCATTCCTGGAAGGTTGATCGTCTGCCGGGGATGGGAAAGGTCGACTTTCCTTGAGGTTTGCCGGGCCCTCCGGGAAACCATCCTTGGAACAGAAGTTGTGCGGGGGGGACAAGCTGAGCAAGGGGAGGTCGATGCGTTGTCGGAGACCCCGTGCAGATTCGGGAGACAGCGCTTGCCGACGCCCCAATCACATCCTTTCATTATCAAGAACTTGATGAACGGCCGGGTCGATGGATCGCCCGGTCGTCATCCACGGGAGGTCGTTTATGTCAGAGTACGTCGGTAGCTTCATGGCACACGTAAAAGCGAAGAACCAGGGAGAGCCGGAATTTCATCAGGCGGTGCAGGAGGTCGTCGAATCGCTCGCCGGTGTCCTGGACCGGTACCCGGAGTACCGCTCCGCCAAGATTCTCGAGCGGATGGTAGAACCGGAACGCGTCATCATCTTCAGAGTGCCGTGGTTGGATGATCAGGGAGAAATCCATGTCAACCGCGGGTTCCGCATCGAAATGAACAGCGCCATCGGCCCTTACAAAGGAGGGCTACGATTCCACCCATCAGTGAACATAGGGATTCTCAAGTTCCTCGCGTTCGAACAAGTCTTCAAAAACAGCCTGACGACACTCCCCATGGGGGGAGGGAAAGGGGGTTCGGACTTCGACCCCAAGGGGAAGAGCGACAATGAGGTAATGCGATTCTGCCAGAGTTTCATGACGGAGCTCTATCGCCATATCGGTGCCGACACCGATGTGCCGGCGGGCGATATCGGCGTTGGCGGACGCGAGATCGGCTTTCTCTTCGGGCAATATAAGAGACTGAAAAACGAATTCACCGGTGTCCTGACCGGCAAAGGGTTGAACTGGGGCGGTTCGCTGATTCGTCCCGAGGCGACCGGCTACGGAGCAGTGTACTTCGCCGCCGAGATGCTGGCGACAAGGAACCAAACGCTCGAAGGGAAAATCTGTCTCGTTTCCGGCAGCGGTAACGTCGCACAGTATACCGTCGAGAAGATCAACCAGTTTGGCGGCAAAGTGGTGACGCTTTCCGATTCGAACGGGTATATTTATGACGAAGAAGGGATCGATTCAAAGAAGCTCGCGTTCGTGATGGATTTGAAAAACGTCCGCCGCGGAAGGATGAAGGAATACGTCGACGTGTATCCTAAGGCTGTGTTTACGCCGCTCGATACAAAGTCGGTGAGCAATCCCCTCTGGGATCATAAGGCTTCCTGCGCGTTCCCCAGTGCCACCCAGAACGAGATCAACGGCAAGGATGCGGAGAACCTCCTGAGGAACGGGGTGTACGTGGTGGCGGAGGGAGCCAACATGCCGACGACCCTCGACGGTGTGAAGCACTTTCTCGATGCGAAGATCCTGTATGGCCCGGGAAAGGCTGCAAACGCCGGAGGCGTGGCGACATCCGGGTTGGAGATGGCACAGAACAGCATGCGCCTTCCCTGGACGCGCGAGGAAGTGGATCAACGGCTCCATCTGATCATGAAGAGTATTCATAAAACCTGCAGGGAGGTCGCCGAACGGTTTGGGACGCCGGGCAATTATGTGAACGGCGCCAACATCGGTGGATTCCTGAAGGTGGCCGATGCCATGATGGACCAGGGTCTGGTTTGATCCCGTTCTATGATTGAGACAAGATCGGAGCGGGCATCGTCCGCTCCGATCTTGTCATTTATACCGTAATTCCGTCAAGCTCCACGATCGAACATCCCGGTGCTACGATGCCGATAGAATACGTTGATCCGGACTGGGTAGAGCATGGGTATGGAACCAGGTTCCAGGGGTTCCAGAATCTCATGCGCCGGAGAATCCGGGACGTGCTGCTCGTTTCGAGCCTGTACGACCTGTACCTGTTTGAGGAGGATGGGAGGCTCTATGAACTGATCCGGAACGAATACCAGGGGCTCCACCTCAGCCACTCCCCGGAAATCACGCGGGTGTCGAGCGCGGAAGAAGCGATCAGCATCGCGAAGGAGGAAAAACGCTTCGACCTCATCATCACCACACTGCACATCGAGGACATGACCGCGCTGAAGTTTGCGCGGCAGGTCAGGGAAGCGGGGCTCGATGTTCCCATTGTGCTTCTCGCTTTCGATAACCGGGAACTCAAGGACCTGCTCACCCACTACGATACCTCGGTCTTCACCCGCATCTTCATCTGGCAGGGGGATTTTCGCCTGATTATCGGCATCGTCAAGCACCTGGAGGATAAGATGAACGCGGATCACGACACGCGGATCGTCGGGGTCCAGTCCATTATCCTTATTGAAGACAACGTCCGTTACTACTCTTCCTTCCTCCCCATCATCTACACCGAAATCCTGAACCAATCCCAGCGCCTGATCTCAGAAGGGATCAACCTCTCCCATAAGTATCTTCGCATGCGGGCCCGCCCCAAGATTCTCCTCTGTTCGAACTACGAGGAGGCCTGGGAGTATTTTCAGAAATATGAAGATTATATCCTCGGCATCATTTCCGACGTGGATTTTCAACGGGAGGGGGAGCAGGATCCCCGGGCCGGACTCACCTTTGCGCGGACGGCGAAGCTCCGGCACCATGACATTCCTATCCTGCTGCAATCCACCACCCAGGAGTACGAGACCGAGGCGCGGGCCATCGGGGCCTCCTTCATTTTGAAGGATTCCCCGACGCTGCTGAATGAACTCCGCCAGTTCATGATCCAGTACTTCAGCTTTGGTGATTTTGTGTTTCGAACACTTGAAGGGGGGGAAGTCGGGAGGGCGTGGGACCTCCAGTCGCTGGAGGAACAGCTCCGGTTTGTCCCGGAAGAAAGCATTCGCTACCATGCCGAACGAAACCACTTTTCCAACTGGCTGAAGGCGAGGACGGAGTTCTGGCTTGCTCACAAGCTGCGCCCCCGGAAAGTATCCGACTATCCTTCCGTGCAGGGGCTCCGCGAGGATCTTATCTCCTCGCTGCGTGAATACCGGCGGCTTCGGCAGCGGGGGATCATCACCGATTTCAAAAAAGAAACATTCATGCCGTCCAGCAGCTTCGCGCGGATCGGAGGAGGGTCGCTGGGAGGCAAAGCGCGCGGACTCGGGTTTGTGAATATCCTTATCAGCAACTATGATGTGCGCGACCGGTTTGAGGGGGTGCAGATCTCCGTACCTCCCGGAGTTGTTCTCGGCACGGATGTGTTCGATCAGTTCCTGGATGAAAACAACCTCCGGGGTTTCGCGCTGCAGCCGACCGATGATGCAGAGGTGACCCGCCGGTTTCTGGATGCGAGAAGTTTTCCCGAAGAGACCCTGGGCGAGTTGGCTGCCTTCCTCGATCTTGTCCGCGAACCGTTAGCGGTTCGGTCTTCAAGCCTGTTGGAGGATTCCCAATACCATCCCTTTGCCGGCGTGTATGAGACGTACATGATTCCGAACAGCCACCAGGATCCGTTTGTCCGGTTGAGCGAGCTGGTGAAGACCATCAAACGCGTCTATGCCTCGACCTTTTACCAGAGTGCCAAGGATTATATCAAGGTCACTTCCTACCGGCTGGAAGAAGAGAAAATGGCGGTGATCATTCAAAAAATGGTCGGTTCGCAGCACGAAGACCGCTTCTATCCGGATTTTTCCGGGGTCGGGAAATCATATAATTTCTATCCGATTCCGCCCCAGAAGTCCCATGATGGCATTGTCTCAGTCGCGCTGGGCCTCGGCAAAACCGTCGTGGACGGGGGGGTGACGGTCCGTTTTTGCCCCAAATACCCCCAACATCTTCTTCAGTTTTTCTCGCCTGTGGAGGCATTGAGGAATAACCAGAACGAGTTCTATGCCCTTGAAATGACCGGGCAGCCTCTCCAGCACACGGAAACCTATGATGCCCTTTTGAAGCGATACAACCTGGAGGTCGCCGAACATGACGGCACCCTCACAGCGGTCGGGTCGACCTATTCGCCGGAGAACGACTCCTTGTCGGTCGGACTCTCCCGCAATGGGATTCGTGTGGTGACCTTTGGTCCCGTCCTGCAAAGCAAACTATTTCCGCTCCCCCAAATTCTCGAACTCCTGCTGGATATGGGAAGCTGGGGAATGGGGACTCCGGTCGAGATCGAATTTGCGGTCAATATGACCGGTCCTCCGGGGAAAACGAAAGAGTTCGGACTCCTGCAAATGCGCCCCCTCGTGCTCAGTCGTGAGGTGGAGGAACTGAACATCGAGGAGTTTTCACCGGAACAGCTGATCTGTCAAAGCCATCAGGTGTTGGGGAACGGGGCGATACGGGACATCTTTGACATCGTCTTTGTCGATCCAAATCTGTTTGATCGGGCGAAGAGTCGGGAGGTGGGGCGTGAGGTGACGGCATTCAATGAAAAACTGATCGAGGAGCGGAGGCCGTACCTGCTCATTGGTGTGGGCCGCTGGGGCTCGCTTGATCCGTGGCTGGGCATCCCGGTGAAATGGGACCAGATCTCGGGCGCACGGGCAATCGTGGAAGCCGGGTTCAAGGATATGGACGTGGCTCCTTCCCAGGGCTCGCACTTCTTCCAGAACATTACCTCGTTCATGGTGGGTTATTTCACCATCAACTCCAAGGTGAAGCAGGGATTTGTCGATTGGGCCTGGTTGATGCAACAGGTTCCGCTGGAGCAAAAGCAGTTTGTCCGGCACATTCGGCTCGACGAGCCTATTATCGTCAAAATAAACGGGCACCAGAACAAGGGCATCATTCTTAAACCGGAGGGGCGACGTGGCGAAACAACCTGATCGGCGGAAGCCCGGTGATCCGGGCGCGGGAGGTGTCTTCGATGCTTGCCCGCACTGCGGGGCAGCCCTCAGTCCATGGGAGCAGGTTCTCCTGAGTGTGGACAGGGCCATGATGTGCAAGCATTGTTGGTATCGGATCATTCTCGATGTCCGGGATGATGCCGCACGGGGTGAAGCAGACAACAACCAATCGAAGGGTCCCAAGCCATGAAATCCTACAACTCGTTTGCAGTGGCCCAGCAGCAGGTGCTGGAAGCTGCCAGGCTGTTGAATCTTGATGCAGCAACGTGCGAGTTGCTGATGTGGCCGCAACGCGAGTTCAAGTTCACCATGCCGGTGAAGATGGATAACGGAGGCGTGCAGATTTTTCATGGATACCGGATCCAGTATAATGACGCCCGCGGACCCGCGAAGGGGGGTATCCGGTTCCACCCCGAGGAAACCGTTGATACCATCCGTGCCCTTGCGGGGTGGATGACATGGAAAACTGCGGTGGTCGATCTGCCGCTCGGAGGAAGCAAGGGGGGAGTTGTCTGCAATCCGCGCATGATGTCGGGGCGGGAGTTGGAGCTCCTGGCGCGTGCCTACGTGCGGGCAGTCGCCCGGTATATCGGCGTCGACAAAGACATCCCCGCACCGGATGTTTACACGAATCCCCAGACCATGGCCTGGATGATGGATGAATACGAGACGATTATGGGAAGCCATCAGCCGGGGGTTCTTACGGACAAGCCGATGCAAGTCGGCGGAACCGAAGGGAGACGTGACGCGACCGCGCGGGGGGGTGTGATGACGGTGCGTGAAGCCTGTTCGGTTCTGGGTATTGATCCGCGGAAGGGAACCTATGCCATCCAGGGGTTTGGCAACGCCGGACAGCGGGCGGCCCTCTTGCATCAGGAGTTGCTCGGTGGGGGGCGTCTTATTGCCGTCTGCGATTCCCAGGGTGGGATCACCCGCCCGGAGGGATTGAACCCCAGGGACCTCGTCACCTACAAACTCAAGACAGGAAGTGTCGTGGGCTTTCCCGGGAGCCGGGAGATCCCGCGTGAATCGGTGCTCGAACTCGATGTACAGGTACTCTACCCGGCAGCCCTCGAGAATGCGATCAATGAATTTAACGCACACAAGATCAAGGCAGCCATAGTCTGCGAACTGGCCAACGGGCCCACGACTCCGGATGCAGACTTGATCCTTCACTCGAAGGGAATTCACCTGATTCCCGATATCCTGGCAAGTGCGGGCGGTGTAACGGTATCGTATTTTGAAATGGTGCAAGACCAGTACTCATTCTTCTGGGACGAGGAAACGGTTCATAAACGCCTGGATCAGAAGATCATCAAGGCGTACCACACAGTCCAGGAGGCGATCAAAGATAAGAAGGTGCATCCCCGATTGGCAGCCATGGTGGTCGGCGTTGCCCGCGTAGCAGAAGCCTGCAAACTAAGAGGATGGGTATGACAAAAGTACAGGAGGTCGTCGTCGCTCCCTGCCCCGGCAGGAGAGAGTGTATCGTCTCCATCAAACCGATCCGGTAGAGCGAGCAATCCGTGGCACTACGAAAAAAAAAGGGGCGGGATGAGATTCTCGGCATCGTGCAATACCATCGCGGCGTTCGGGGCGAAGGGTTGCAGTATGAGCGCGATCTGATCGTCTGGCTTCCCCCTTCGTACGAGAGGAAGAAGAGAAAGCGGTATCCTGTCCTGTATCTGCATGACGGTCAGAATATGTTCGATCCGAGGACCTCGTTCCTCGGGTATGATTGGCAGGCTGATGAGACGGTCGATGCATTGATCCGGAAAGGGAGAATCAAGGAAATTATCATGGTCGGTCTCTCGAACACGCCGGATCGGCTCTCCGAGTATTCCGCTACAGAGTTGGGGCGCAGCTACGCCCGTTTTATCGTTTCCCTCGTGAAACCGTTCATCGATACAATGTACCGCACGAAACCGGACCGCAGGAACACAGCGGTGATGGGGTCCTCGATGGGAGGATTGATTTCGCTTCTTATGGTTTGGTGGTATCCGCAGGTGTTCTCACAGGCGGGATGCATCTCAACCGCATTGGCCCGGGATGAAGACCGTCAGCTGTTTGAGGAGATCGAATCCTCCTCCGGCGGTAAGAAAAGACTGCGGATCTATCTGGATGTCGGTGGGTTGGAACGGGCCCTCATACCCGGGTACCGGACAATGGCGGCCCTCCTCAGGAAAAAGGGGTACCGGAGGGGGAAGGATCTCGAGTATTTCTTCGATCGACGGGGCGCCCATAACGAACGCGCGTGGGCAAACCGGCTCTGGCGGCCCCTGACATTCATGTTCGGGAAGTAGGGGGCGGTTGAATTCCATCAACTCTTCCCGTATATTCCTTCACGCCTTACCTCCCTCAACCTTCATTCAGCTCGATGCTTAATTCTTTGCACGCACCATGGCACTCGTAAAAGAAACAACATGCAGCGTCTGTCAGAAGCCCTTTGTCTGGAAGATCGGACGCCCCGGCGACGGTTACTGGGACCGCTGGAAGAACGACGACGGTGACAACGCCGCCTCCTGGTTCCTCCGGAACAACTTTTGCTGGGACCACGCGTTCGAGCGAATGCCGGAACAGTTCCGGGGTGTGATCCAGACGGAACTCTACACAGAATCGTAGCGGTGTCATCCAAACGCGACCGGGGCGGTTGCCAGAGACAAAAAGCCCCGATTGCTCGGGGCTGGACCTGCTTTCACGCTGCTCCCACCACAGTCTCATTATCGCAGGACGGGGTACCCGGGAATGGCCAAAATCCCTCAGGGTATCAACCGGCTGTGGCGTTTTTCAAAGACTCCTGATAGAAAAGGGTGCACAGTTTGCGGACGCGCGCGCTTTTGTCGAAACGTGCCTGTTGCTTCACGGCATAGAGACCGACAGAATCCCCGATCTTGTAGAGTGACAGGGCTGCTACGATCCGGCCCCGTTCGTCATCCTCTTCCCTCAACATCTTCATCAAAGCAAAAACGGCTTTGTCCGATTTCAGATCTCCGAGCATCATCGCAGCGCTCGTCCGCAGGCCGAAGTTAGTCGATTCGACCCCGGCCAACAAGTTCGCTTCAACGAGCTCCTTGTTGAAGGTGAATTTTGCGCGGTCAGGGTTTTCACCCGCGAATGCTGCCGTCGCAAGAACGAGGCTGATGGTCAGCCCCAGGAGAACAGTCCATGATTGTTTCATACGTCCCTCCAGTTTGGGTGAGTGGATGAATTGAATCCTGCTTCTTGTCTTGCCGGCTCACCGAGGGAGGGAGCGTCAAAGATCCTTTCGTTGCTCTGAAGGATAAGACGCTGGTCGGCAAAAAAAGTTGAGAGATTGGGACGAAAGTGACTTCTCCAGGGATGAAATGGCTCAAGGAAGGGCCGAACGTGATACGTATTTGACAATCTGCCCCAGGAATAATACATTGTCCCCCGTCGATCGCACCCGAACCCCACATCCTTCGGTTCCTTCAAGTGAGAATGAAGCCTATGCAAGAGAATCTTCGTCGAATGTTCGCAATCGGCGTTCTGTTTTGCTGCATCCCGGTTTTCCTCCCTGCTGCTGTTCCATCCGTTGTTGAGCATACAACGGTCATCGTGGTGAGGCATGCTGAAAGGGACACTCAGAAAGTCGATCCGCCGATCAGCGTGGCTGGCAGGGAGCGGGCGCAGGTTCTGGCACAGATGCTGACCCCGGCCGGAATCAGTGCGATCTACACGACCGATTATCTCCGGACACAACAAACGGTCCAACCACTCGCCTCGGCACTTCGTATCCGGTTCGAGGAGGTGAACGCCGAAAACAGGGACCTGAAAGAGCATGTTGCCGATCTGTTGAAACGGATTTCAACCAACAACGCCGGTCGCGTGGTGCTGGTTTCGAGCCACAGCAACGTGATTCCTCTGATCCTGCAGGATCTTGGCGTGGAGTTCAAGGAGGAGATCCCCATGCATCAATACGATGATCTGTTTATTGTCACGAAGAAATCCGATGGAACGGCATCGCTCCTTCGGCTGAAGTTCGGGAGGGCGACC
>DKJQ01000177.1:0-3888 GCA_002454845.1 Ignavibacteria bacterium UBA6688 | reverse complement strand
TAGCGGTCCGTGAGGAGGATTTCCTTCACACTGTACAGGGAGGTCTTGAAGAAACCATGCGCACGCTTGCATTTACCTTGCTCTTGACTATGATGACGGGTTTCGTCACAAACGCACAAATGAATCCGGAAACGGCAAAGCCACCGGTGGCAAAAAAGATTGCGAAACAGGATGTCCTCCACGGTGAAGGCCGGATCGACAATTACTATTGGCTCAGGGAGAAGACCAAGCCCGAGGTCGTCTCCCATCTCGAAGCAGAAAACGCCTATACGGCCTCCGTCACGGGACATCTGAAGTCCCTGGAAAACGATATCTACAAAGAGATCCTGAGTCGTATCAAACAAACCGATCTCAGCGTTCCGTACAAGCTCGGGGACTATTGGTATTATACGCGGACCGAAGAGGGGAAGCAGTATTCCATTTATTGCCGCAAACGGGGTTCCATGGAATCCGAAGAAGAGGTGGTCCTCGATCTCAACCAACTTGCCGAAGGGCGTAAGTTCCTCGGCCTCGGCGCCTACGCTGTCTCCGAGAACGGCTCCATGCTCGCCTATTCGCTCGACACAACGGGGTTCCGGCAGTACCGTTTGTACATCAAAGACCTGAGCACCGGCAAACTTCTTCCGGATGACATCGGGCAGGTCAACTCCGTGGTCTGGGCGGCCGACAACAAGACCGTTTTCTATGTGAAGGAGGATCAAGCGAAGCGCCCGTACCGTTTCTTCCGCCACGTGCTCGGGGGGACGAAGGACGAGTTGTTGTTCGAGGAACAGGATGAGCTCTACCGCATCTGGGCATACCGTTCGAGCGACAAGAAGCAAATCATCATGGCGAGCGCAAGCTCGGAGACCACGGAAATGCGATCCCTGCCGAGCGACCGGCCTGATGGGGCGTTCCGGATACTCTTGCCGCGGGAGGAAAAGCATGAGTACTACGTTGATCACCGTGAGGATCTCTTCTATATCCGGACGAACAGGAACGCGAAGAATTTCCGGTTGGTGACCGCGGCCGACAGCGATCCTTCGGAGAAGAATTGGAGGGAAGTGCTTCCTTACAGGCCGAGTGTCAAACTGGAAGGGATCAACCTTTTCCGGGAGTTCGCAGTGTTCACGGAGAGGGAGAATGGGTTGATCCGCTTTGTCCTGCATCATTTTGGGTCGGGGGGACGGAAGACCATCGATTTCCCCGAGCCGGCCTATGCCGCGTCGGGCGGTGGCAATCCCGAATTTAACACGACGGTATTCCGGTACAACTACCAATCCTTCATCACGCCGAGTTCGGTCTACGACTACGATATGCAATCCGGCAAGCAAACACTCATGAAGCAGACCGAGGTGCTGGGAGGATATGACCCGTCGCAGTACCATTCAGAACGGATCGCTGCAAAAGCACCGGACGGCACGGTCGTTCCAATCTCCCTTGTGTATAGAAAAGGGACCAAGAAGGATGGATCGAATCCGCTTCTTCTCTATGCCTATGGGTCGTACGGCATTTCCCAGTCCGCCACCTTCTCCCCTGCACGGCTGAGCCTGCTTGACAGGGGAGTGGTGTACGCCCTCGCTCACATCCGGGGTGGAGGGGAGATGGGGGAACAGTGGTACGAGGACGGGAAGATGTTGAAGAAGCGAAACACGTTCACCGATTTTATCGCGTGTGCCGAACATCTCATCGAGGAGCGATATACCTCAAGCAGCCGCCTGGCGATCCAGGGGGGAAGCGCCGGGGGACTGCTGATCGGTGCCGTGATCAATATGCGCCCTGACTTGTTCAGGGTAGCCCACCTGGCTGTTCCGTTTGTCGACGTGATCAATACCATGCTCGATGAGTCGTTGCCCCTGACCGTCGGGGAGTTCCTCGAATGGGGAAACCCGAAAAAGAAGGAAGAATACGAGTACTTGAAAACGTATTGCCCCTATACGAATATTGAGGCAAAAAACTACCCGACAATCCTGGTCACCACCTCGTTCAACGACAGTCAGGTGATGTACTGGGAACCGGCAAAATATACTGCCAAGATGCGGGAGTTCAAGACGGATAAGAACCTCCTGGTATTCAAGATCAACATGGGGGCCGGGCATGGGGGGGCTTCGGGACGGTACGATGCGTACAAGGAACAGGCCTTTAATTACGCTTTTCTCCTGGGACAGCTTGGCATAGCGCAGTAATACGGGATGTCGGTTCCTGTCCTGGAGCAGCCGTCAGTTAAAAAAAAGGAGATCAAAATGCAACCCGTACCATCACCAGCGAAAACACTGCGGCCGGTCGAATATGCAGGATTCTGGCGCCGGTTTGTGGCGTGGATCATCGACGCAATTCTGATCAGCATGGTTTCGTTTATCGTCATTATTCCAATCCTCGGTCTCGTCGGGATCGGCATTGGGTTCGGTGCAGCGTATGATGAGCCGGAAGCTGCGGCGGGTCTCATCATGGCCGCGATTGGGGCGTACTTCCTTGCCGTCTTTGTTCTGGAGGTCGCAGGATGGCTCTATTTCGCGATCATGGAATCGTCCGAAAAGATGGGGACACTGGGAAAGATCGCCATGGGCATCATCGTGACCGATACGGAGGGGAGGAGGATAACGTTCGGCCGCGCGACGGGGCGTTATTTTGCCAAGATCCTTTCTGGGATGATCTTTATGATCGGCTATATCATGGCCGGCTTCACTCAGCGGAAACAGGCTTTGCATGACATTCTTGCCAGTTGTCTCGTTGTCATGAAGTAGCCGGAAGTTCAAGCTCCATTCATCCACGCGGCGGGGAGATTGTTCCCCGCCCTTTCTTTTCCTCTCTTGCCACAATTCTTCATTAACCCAAGGTGCAATCCGGCGTATGCTCTTCCGACGGCGGGAGACCGGGCTTTACGCTTCCATTCGGGGATCGAGGGATACCAACCAACACCGCTTCATTCTCTTCCATCACTTCAACTGCATTGTCATCTGCAACGGCTCTGGATCAAGGACGAGTCCGACCGACTCGGCCTACCTTCGTTCAAGATCCTGGGGGCTTCCTGGGCAATCCATCGCGCGTTGGGCGAACGGTTCAAGATTCCGGTTGGCAGGGAGCTCACGCTCAACGTCCTGCGCGAAAAACTCTCCTCGTCTCCCTCGTTCGTTCTCACCTCCGCCACCGACGGCAACCACGGACGGGCTGTTGCGCACGCTGCAAGACTTCTCGGCGTTCCGGCCCAAATCTTCATGCCGGCAGGCTCATCACCGCATCGCGTCCGGGCGATTGAAAGCGAGGGGGTAACCGTGCTCGTCGGCGGCACGTATGACGATGCGGTCGCCGAAGCTGCACGCGTGGCAGAGAAGGGAGGTCTGTTGATCCAGGATACAGCGTTCGAAGGATATGAGCGGATACCGGCGTGGATCGTTGAAGGATATGCAACGTTGTTGCGCGAAGTCGATGAGGCACTCCGTGTTTCGGGGGAAAAAGCACCGACTCATGTGTTCGTCCAAATGGGGGTTGGTTCCCTTGCTGAGGCGGTCGTTCGCCATTATCGCGCCGAAGGAAAAGAGACGAGACCAAAGATCATCGGTGTAGAGCCGGAGGGGGCGGCATGCATCTTTGAGTCGATGAAGAAAGGGAAGGTGGTAACGCTCGAAGGTGAGCAGCACTCGATCATGGCCGGTTTGAACTGTGGGACGATGTCGTTCTCCGCGTTCCCGATCCTCGAGCGGGGAATCGATTGCTTTGTGACCATCGCCGATGAACGTGCAAAGGAGGCCATGGTCCTGCTTGCGGATGAGGGAGTTGTCTCGGGCGAGACCGGATCTGCGGGATTGGGAGGGCTCATCGAAGTGCTGTCTCAAGCCAACTTGACAAGTACGCTCAATATTTCACCATCAAGTCGCATATTACTAATTTCCACAGAAGGGGCAACTGACC
>DKJQ01000393.1 GCA_002454845.1 Ignavibacteria bacterium UBA6688 | reverse complement strand
GCGTGCTTCATCAGTAGGCCTCCGGCGATGCGCCTTCGGCCCGGGGAGACCTTCCACGTTAACCTGGTTCCTCTGCGTCACTGTGTGTGGTCCGGATCTGCTTCCACCACTTGTCGATGACTTCCGCAATATCGGTTTTGGCGTCGCTTTGCTTCCACTTATCATAGAACTTGATATCCGAGCTGTTTGGTTCCGGGTTCGGGAAGTCGATCTGGACACGCAACGGCATGGGGATCGCTTCGCCGATCACGAGCGCCTCTCCCTGGCGTAGCGAGGGAAGCGTATCGATCAGGCCGGAGAAGGTATCGGACATCAGCTTCTTGACGTAGTTCTGGTCGACGGGATTGGTCAGGCGGAGAATCACGAAATTATTGCACTGCGAGAGGATCGTCTCCGACACCTCGGCTGGCCGCTGGCTGATGATCATACAACTGACGCCGTACTTCCGTCCCTCCTTCGCGATCCGCTCCACCGTTCGCCGCGCGGCGCTGGTGCCGGTGTTGCTGCCGCCGCTGGGGAGGTAATTGTGCGCCTCTTCGAACACCAGGAGTATGGGAAACTCCCTCCTGTTCGGATTCCAGAAGTTGAAGTCAAAGGCCAGACGGGCAATCAACGAGACGATGGTATTGACGATATCGAACGGGATGCCGCTCATATCCATAATGGTGACCTGCGCGCTCCCTTCCGAGCCGAAGATCTGCGACAACAGTGTGTTGAACGCACTCGAGTGGATGTAGACCTTCGGCTTGAACATAAACGCGTACCGTGGATCATTCAGCCTGCTATCGAGGCGGACGAGGAACCGGGCGAACTTGCCGTAGAACGGCCCTTCCTTGGCCCCCTGGGCGCCGCCGGAAATCTTCTCCGTATCCAGATATTGCATCTTGGCCCTCACCTCCGGAAGATCGAAAAACACGGGGGTGTCGACCGTCAAGACATCGGAGAGCTGGGGGTTCTTCCCTTTCTTCGATTGGACGATCAGGTCCTTTAACACGGTCAACTGGCTCGATGCATTCTCATCCCGCTCATCGATGAAGGTCTCCTGCAATTCGGCCAGGTTCATCAGCCAGTAGGGGAGTTCGAGTTCCGCGATGTTGAGGTACTTGCAGCTATCGGGAAATGCATCACGGTACTCGTTATGGATGTCGAGAATGATGATGTTCGTGTCCGGAAAGTCCGCAACCTTCTGCAGAAGGGAGGAAACGGTGCATGATTTCCCCGCACCGCTGGACCCCAGCACGGCGAGGTGCTTTCCGAAGAATTTGTTCGGGTCCAGATACGCCCGCTCCTTTTCAAAGAGGGAGAGCTGTCCGATGGAGAAACCGTATTTACGGAAAATGGAGAAGACCGCGGTCAGGTCCGCATCCTCTGCGAGGAAGATCGGTGAATCCACCGGCGGGATGACGGAGACGCCGCGTTCGTACCGGCCAGACTTCACCGTCCCGACCAGGTTCAACTCCATGATGCATCGCTGGGTGAACTTGCCGTTCTCCGCAAAGTCCACTTTTTTGAACTCCGACACCATCGCGACAATGATCAGTTTGCCGACCGGGACAAGGACGTACGTGCCGATCTGGCCGATGAAGTAGACTTTGCCGTTGATCTCCTTGGCAAGGGAAGTGATCGCGGAGTCGAGAACCGCCGAAAGCGTGCCGCTGGTAACGCCGGTGACAACTCCGATTTTTTTCTGGTCGGTCATACTTGCTCCTTATGGAAAGACAGTACGTTCAGTTAATCCGCTTGATCACGACGATCGTTTTGTCATCGCCGTCTTGTCCCCCCGCAGAGAAGTGAATCACATCATCCAGCACGTGCCGGCAAATCTGTTCCGCACTCAAAAGATGCAACTCTTCCACCTTCTCTGCAAGTCTTTTCTCGCCGTACATCTCAAAGTCCCCCGTCATCGCCTCACTGAGGCCGTCGGTATACATGACCACCACGTCCCCCTTGCCGATCACGGTATTCTCCACCTTGTAGGTCTCGTCCGGGAAGGGGCCCAGGATCTGCCCCGTCGGGTTCAGGATCTCCACCCGCTTCTCGTTCGCCCTGTAGATGACCGGACTGTTATGCCCGGCATTGGCATAGAGCATCAGTCCCTTCGTATCGTTGGATAGCTCGGCATAGAACATGGAAACAAATTGTTCCTCGGAAAAGGTCTTGTTGACGAGCCTGTTCAGCCGGGACATCAGCCTGGTAATCTTGCTGTGGTAGGAGATTCCCATCCGGAGCGCGCCGACGACGTACAATGCCTGCGCCGCGGCCCTGAAGCCCTTGCTTGCCGCATCCCCGATCACAACGGAGAGCCGGTCGGTTTCCTCATCGGCGAACAGGTAGTCGAAGAAATCGCCCCCCACCACACGGTCTGGGATTGAAACTCCGTACAATTCGTAATGATGGAACGACAAGGCGTGCTGGGGTAAAATGCTCTGTTGAATCTCGCGGGCCTTGTCCAGGTCCTTTTCGAGCAGCGTTGCTTTCTGCTCGACCCGTTTCCCCCGGAGCAGCGCTGTAACGGCAAGGCTGATGATATTGAGGTCCGAGATGAGCGATTCGTCGATGGAATCCGAGTTAAACGCCAGGATGTATTGGTAGACGAAATTCTTCTTGTAGGGAATTTTCTCTCCAACCCCGGTCGCGGAATATTTGACGATCCCCTTTTTCCGCAAATACTTGTCGGTTTCATTCGCGATGATCGAACGGTGTTCCGCTAACCTCGTGAAGGTGGGGTACTCCGGTACCGCAATCGTGTATCCCGTCTCGAGGCGCTGAATCACGCCAATCTGGTGTATCAAACGGTACGTCTCCGTCCCGGGATCGTATTGCCAGATCCGCCCCCCCTTGATATCAATCTGCTCCTCCTTGACGATCTCGTTGATAACGTGCTTGAGGATCTCCTTGTCGGACTTGAAATGTTCGGAGGCAAAACTTTCGATCGTACGGTACAGCCTTCGTTGAGCCATCATGTCGTATGAACTTCCTTCTGGACAAAAATAATATTCATAGGATGTGTAAAGAACTGAGCACTTTTGAAACAAACTCAGGACAAGCGGGTTCCGCGACGGACTTCGTACACCTGCACCGGTTTTTCCTTCCCCTTCACCTGGAGTGGTTCGAGGGGAACGCAGTGGAACCCGGGGTCTTCGAGCACGTCACGGGCCGTTCCCCCGGATATCAGGATCTGACGCGGTTTTGCGGAGCTGCAGAGCCGAGCCCCCAAATTGACATGGTCGCCGATCACCGTGTAGTCCATACGGTCGGGACTCCCCATCGCCCCCATGATCATTTCACCGGTGTTGATGCCGATCCCGACGGCGATGACGCCGGATTCCGTGAGATCGGGGGATGCCGCCAATGCCTCCTGGATTTCCAACGCCGCGCTGAGGGCCCGCCGGACCATCCCCTCCCCCTGAAACACTGCCACGAGCTCGTCACCGACGAACTTGTCAATATCCCCCCCATGCGTCCGGACAATAGCCGCCTGTCTTGCCAGGATGCCGTTCAACATGGCGACCACGCGTTCCGGCTCGACTTTTTCCGAGAAGGAAGTGAACCCCCGGATATCCGAAAAGAAGACCGTGGCAAGTTTTCGTTCTCCCCCCATCTTCAA
>DKJQ01000388.1:1288-7791 GCA_002454845.1 Ignavibacteria bacterium UBA6688 | reverse complement strand
CCTTTTCCAGCCAGATCGTTAGATGTTAAACCAGGGGGTCACCCAGACATACTTGACGGGATTGAGCCCAAGGACGGGCGGTCCCAAACGGAGCAAAATTTTGATGACGAGCCCAATCATCGTGACAAATAAGAACGCCACGGTATGATACCGAATCATCCCCAACTTCTTGACAAACTCACTGTTCTTCTTCAGCATCCAGTACGCCGGAATAATAGAATAGAACCCCAGGATGCAGAGGGCGCCGAAGATAAACGCAATGGGATTCAGGGAGTTGTCCGGGAGACGAGTGGCAATACCGAACATCTCTGAAAAGTCAACATTCGTCAGTACTCCGACATAGTGGGGGTCCCATTTTTCCCATGGCCAGAAGAAGTTCCACCCTGGTCCACGCATAAAGGTTCCGAGAACGATCAGGGCAACCCAGAGAACGATAAAGCCAAAGCTGAATGTCAGGATGGCAAACTTACGCTCTTTGAACGTATAGTACCCGTTCCCCCTTTCATTTGTATCGATGTACGGAATGGCCATCAGTCCAACGATAATCAGCGTCGGCAACACGACGCCGGCGATCCAGGGGTCAAAATAGACAAGCAATTCCTGAAGCCCGAGAAAATACCAGGGGGCCTTCGAAGGGTTTGGCGTAAGCGCCCGGTTGGCCGGTTCTTCCAGCGGTGCATCCAGAAACACCGACCAGAGAACCAGGATGGCCATAACGGCAATGCTCATCAGGAACTCAACCCGGACGAGGTAAGGCCATACCTGGACTTTGTCATCCATCTTGGCTTCTTCGGGCATGTCTTGCGAGTCGTTCTTGGCCGCTTTTGTCCAAGCAAGCCATGAAAAGAAGATCACCGAAACGAGCAGCGCGACGATGGGGATGTTATCGGGTTTGGATATGATCTCGAGAAACTGTTCCATGCTGTTCGCTCTTTACACGTGGGAAAGCGGAGTGACTATCGAGTGTCGTTTGCGTTTTAGAAATTCTTCTTTCCGGTGTCGGGGCCCGAGATGCCTCCATCCTTGCGCACACGCCAGAAATGGACAACCATGAAAATCACGGCGATCAAGGGCAGGAAGATGCAGTGCCCCACATAGAACCGGAGCAGCGTCGGGGGACCGACTTCCGTTCCTCCGAGCAGAACGAATCGCACGTCGTTGTCCGCGCGCAATCCCAATTCCGGTCCGAACGGTCCTTCATGACCGAGCAGCGGTGTTGCACGCGCCATGTTGGTTCCCACCGTCACCGCCCAGATGGCAAGTTGGTCCCAGGGCAGCAAGTAGCCGGAAAAACTGAGGAGCAGGGTCAACACCAGCAGGATGACTCCAACGACCCAATTGAACTGCCGGGGAGGCTTGTAGGATCCGGTCAGGAATACGCGGAACATGTGCAGCATCACCGTGAGCACCATCGCGTGCGCAGCCCAGCGGTGCATATTGCGCATCAGAGGACCAAAGGGCACGTCATTCATGAGATACTTCATATCCTCGTATGCGTACTGTGCCGTAGGCCGATAGTAGAACATCAGGATCACTCCGGTGATCGTCAGGACGATGAACAGCAGGAACGTGATTCCCCCCATTCCCCACGTGTATCCAAGGTTGGTCGCGTGGCGGGGAACACGGACGGGGTGCAAGTGCAGAAAGACGTTATCGACGATCTGCAACGCGCGGTTCCGCTGTGTGTCCTGGTACGAATGACGAAAAATGGATTTGTAAACATCCGTTTTTCTGAATTGATCACGTAACTGCGTGAGCATCGAACTCTCCTTTAACCTTTATACTCGAGGAAGGAACCTTGCTTGCCCCACTCCCCCTTTTCATAGAGGAACTTCACGCTCCTGTCAATTTCAATCTGCCCATCGTCTGCAAGTCCGATGAACGCGCGCTCCAGGGGGCGTGGAGCCGGACCTTCGAAGTTGATGGCGCTCTTATAGAAACCGCTTCCATGGCAGGGGCATTTAAACTTGTTATCCGAGGGGAGCCACCGAGGGGTGCAGCCAAGGTGGGTGCAAATCGAGATGATCGCGTAGAACCCATCCTTCTCGCGCACAATCCAGACTCTCTTTTCGTCCTTATACTTTTCACTGACTTCGCCCACCACGTAATCGGCAGGAAGACCAGCTTTGAACTTCGTCGGGGGTTCGAACAGAACCCGGGGGAACATGTAGCGGAGGGCTCCCACGGTTGAGGTAATAATAAATCCGAAGAACGCAAGCCATCCCCCGACCCAGAGGGCATTACGGCGGTTCATCCGCCAGATACCCGGATCCTCCTCGGGAGCGCGATCCTGCTTCGGCTTCCGGGGAATCGGCGCAGCGGCGATCTGGGGTTGGACAGGTTTAACGACTTCGTTGGTCGGTTGATCAGCCATCGAATAATTCCTTGTTTACGCCACGCTGAAAGGATCACAAAAGGGAAAAGCCGGAACGAAGTCGAAAAGGCAGGCTCGATGATATCGGACAGGATTACGCAGCAGCACTCATCTCCTCCACGCGAGGAACCATGTCGATGGTCTCCCAGGGACAATACTTTGCGCAGAGTTTACAGCCAATGCACACTTCTTCATCGACGATGTCGATCCCATTCAGACTGACAAAACCATGCTCTTCGGGATTCTCAGGACCGGGAACTTTGTAGAGGCAATCCACTGGGCAAAACTCAATACACACCTCACAACCTGTACACCCTTCGGGGTGAACGATTGCAATCAGGGGGGATTTCTTCTTCTTTTTCGGCGCAGGTTGTGGTGTGGTGGGCTTCGCTACTGCCGGTATTTCAGTCATTTACAGGACAATCATCGAGTAGTTTGTTCTATTAACCCGCTTTCTAATTGGGTCAAAATATACAAAAGCTTGCACCGATTGTCAAGAATAATTCCGATAATCATATGTTGGAATCGCACTTCTGTTGAGGTTTTCAACGGCCTGCTCAAGTTTCAGCCTGACTTCTCGTCGCCCACCCCGTTGCTGTACTCGCGAGGCCCGGGCGATTTCGGCGACACCGAGAGCTTCAACAAAAATTTCTCACGCGTAAGTTCCATAGGTGCATGCTCAATCATACATTGAATTTCCCGGAGTGGAAATCAACCCGCTCCATCCCAGTTCTCTCCTTGCAGTCTCTTATACTAAATTGTATATTCCGGCGGTTTAAAATCATCACTACCATCACTCCAAAGGCTCCAGCGCATGATTGGGATTGACTTCCGGGATCTTCCTGCCGGCAACGGTTCTTTTTCCCCCCTTTTTCTCGATTATTTGGCCCATGCTTCGAACCTCCAACCGTTCTATAATGGGAATTTCAGGAGTGAAGCTGACTGGCGGAGAGTAATCCAGAGCGTGACGGGCAGGCAAATCGATCGCTCGACCATAGCCCAAATTCTAACAGACCAGAATAAGAATTTTCATTGCGGGGTGAGGACGCTCGCCAATATAGATCTCCTGATGAATGATAACACCCTCGCCGTTGTGACTGGCCAGCAGGTAGGGCTCTTCACCGGCCCTCTGTATACGATTTATAAGACGCTCACCACCCTGAAACTCGTTGAAAAACTCAACAATCAGTTTCCCGACAATGCCTTCATCCCTGTGTTTTGGCTCGAGGGGGAGGATCATGACTACGAAGAGGTAAATTCCGTTACCCTTCTCAACCAGGCAAACGATGTCGTGCGGCATGTGTATAGTCTTCCGGAAAGGACCGTCGAAAAAAACCTCGGAGCGGTTGGACAGCTTGCCTTTGACGAGTCCATTGAGACTCTCTTTCAATCGATTGACCAGTCGCTCCTCCGCACAGAGTTTTCCACAAAGGTGACCGAGCTGTTTCGTACGGCGTATCAGAAAGGAATGACGTTCAACCGCGCCTTCGTGCACCTGATGAACGTTCTCCTCGAAGACTCAGGGCTCATCTTCCTTGATCCGCATGATACGGAGATCAAACGACTGCTCGCGCCCCTCTTCCAACGGGAACTTGCCGAAACACCGAAATTCTGCCAGCTGGTGGTGGACCAAAGCGCTGAAATTGAAAAACAATACCATGCCCAGGTCAAACCCAAGTCCCTTAATCTTTTTTTCTTCCACCATGGTGGGAGGTACTTGCTCGAGCCGAGGCCCGACGGGTATTCCCTGAAGGGAACGCGCCAGCATCTTACGAAGGAGCACATTCAGACAGCTGTGACCGAAACACCGGAACTCTTCAGTCCGAACGTCGTCCTCCGGCCGATTTGTCAGGACTGGCTCCTCCCTACTGTCTCTTATGTTGCCGGACCATCAGAAGTGGCGTATTTTGGGCAGTTGAAGACGCTCTATCAGGAAGTCAACATCCCCCAACCGATTATCTACCCGCGGGCGAGCGCCACCATCGTCGAGGAGAAAGTCGAAAAGGTTCTCACGCGTTTTTCCCTCGAGCCGCTTGAGTTCTTCCGTGATGTGGAAATCGTGAAAGAAAAGGTCTCGGCCCAGATCTCCGACGTCAACCTCGATGAACTGTTTGGAGGAACGCTGACCTCGCTCGAAGAGACTCTCGATTCGATGCAGATCGGGTTTCAAAAAATTGACCCGACGCTGCTCGGAGCTCTTGACAATACAAAGCGGAAAATTCTGGGCAGCGTCGAAGGGTTGCGCGAAAAGGCGGTAGCCGCGCGTCTACGGCAGCACGAGGTCTCTCTCCGGCAACTTGAGAAGACCGCGAATCACATTTTCCCGAACGGAAATTTCCAGGAACGCGAACTGAATGTGCTTCATTTTCTGAACAAATACGGGATGGAATTCTTGCGGTGGTTGTACGGGGAGATCAGCATTGAAACATTCAAGCATCAAATCATCAAGCTCTGACAGCTGAAATGTCTACGACAAAAAAAAGCCCTCCATCGAGGGCTTTTGTCTTGGTGCACGCTCGTTCTTACAGAACCGCCTCCGTCTTCGGATCGAAGAAGAGGGCCTTGGTCATATCGAAAAGGACTTCAAGCGGTTTACCGACGGTCGGAATAGTCTGAGCCCCGATACGCGCGACATGATGACGGGATTGTATTCCCGTGGAGAAATAGACAAAAATCTCATTACCCATCGGCTCGACCGTTTCGACGTGAACTTTGCGACGCGTTGTTCCGCGTGGTCCCGAGGCGCGTGAACCTTCGTAAATATTCTCCGGCCGCAGGCCCAGGATGATCTCCCTCCCAAGATAGGGGCGCACCATTGCCTGGTGTTTGGGGGAGATCGGGAGTGAGATTCCCTCGTTGTGCTCAACAAAGGAGATCGTTCGTCCCTTTTTGATCGTCCCCGCCAGGAAATTCATGGAGGGACTTCCAATGAATCCAGCCACGAATTTGTTTTGGGGTTTGTTGTAGAGGGTCAGGGGTGAATCAACCTGCTGGACAAATCCATCCTTCATCAAAACAATCGTATCCCCCATCGTCATCGCTTCCGTCTGGTCGTGCGTGACGTAAATCATCGTAGCTTCCAGTCGGCGGTGCAGTCCGCAAATTTCAGCCCGCATCTGAACCCGGAGCTTTGCGTCCAGGTTGCTGAGGGGCTCGTCGAAGAGGATCACCTTCGGCTCGGCCACGAGCGCTCGGGCCAGCGCCACCCGCTGCTGCTGCCCGCCGGAGAGCTTGGTCGCGGGCCGCTTCTCGAAGCCCTCGAGCTTCACGAGGCGAAGGGTCCTGGCGACCCGCTCGCGGATCGTGGCGGCATCCACGCCGCGCACCTGCAGCGGGTAGGCGACGTTGTTGAAGACGTCCATGTGCGGCCAGATGGCGTAGGTCTGGAAGACCATGCCCAGGCCGCGCTTCTCCGTCGGAACGTTGATGCCCTTCGCCGCGGACCAGACCACCTGCCCGCCGATGGCGATCTCGCCCGCGTCGGGCGCCTCCAGCCCGACGATGCANNCGTCCAGGTTGCTGAGGGGCTCATCGAACAGAAAGACCTTCGGTTTGCGGACGATCGCGCGGCCCACAGCCACCCGTTGTCTCTGCCCTCCGGAAAGGACCTTCGGTTTTCGATCGAGATACTCTTCAATCCCCAGGATCCCGGCCGCCTCCCGTACACGCCGGTCAATTTCATCACGGGAGAATTTACGCAACTTGAGTCCAAAGGCCATATTCTCATAGACTGACATGTGCGGGTAGAGGGCATAATTCTGGAACACCATGGCAATATCGCGGTCCTTCGGCGGCACATCATTCATGACTTCGCCGTCGATGCTCAGTGTTCCTTCGGTGATATCCTCGAGTCCCGCAATCATCCGCAGCGTCGTCGATTTGCCGCACCCCGAGGGGCCGACAAGAACGACAAATTCCTTGTCCTTGACCTCGAGGTTCATCTCGTGGACGGCAACGACTCCCCCTTCGTACACCTTCTTGATTTTCTCCAAACGGACATGTGCCACAGTTTTGCCTCCCAGGATTTACGAACGCTGAAGTGAAGAGAGGGTTTCCCAAAAGCCCGGATATGAAATATCGACGCACTCTGCATCGTGGACCACCATCCCCGCTGGCAGGGCGAGTCCTG
>DKJQ01000388.1:0-1256 GCA_002454845.1 Ignavibacteria bacterium UBA6688 | reverse complement strand
GCACGCCGAAGGCCATCGCGATCCGATGGTCATGGAAGCTTTTGACCTCGCCCCCTTTCAGGCTCTTGCCTCCCTCGAAGGCGAACCCATCAGGGTACTCTTCCACCGCACATCCAAGATGCCTGAGGTTTGAAACCATAGCTGCGATTCGATCGGATTCCTTGTTGCGAAGGTCGGACGAGTCATGCAATTCAAATTTGCCATCCAAGAATAATCCGGCTACAGCAAGTATGGGAATTTCATCGATCATTTCCGCTACGGCCCTGCCCGAGAGAGCGAGGTTCCCGTGAAGGAGGGATGAGCGGACCAGGACATCCCCCATTGGTTCGCCGCTCAACTCCCGGACGTTGCTGATTTCCATGTCGGCCCCGACGGATCGCAGTGTATCCAGGATGCGATTCCTCGTGGGATTCAGTCCGATATCCCGAAGGAGCACTTCGGAACCGGGAACGATCAGAGCGGCGACGATGAGAAAAGCGGCCGAGGAAATGTCCCCCGGTATGACAAATTCGCGCGGCTCAATCCTTTGTCCGCCTAGTACCCGAATGACCGTATTCCCTGTCTCGCTTGACGCTTTCAGGTTTAACATCCGTTCGGTGTGGTCGCGTGTGGGAACTGGCTCCGACACCCGCGTCTCCCCTTCGGCAAACAGGCCGGCGAGGAGAACGGTCGACTTTACTTGAGCGCTTGGGAACGGCATCACATACTCGAGAGGGTCCAGAGGAAACCTACCCTCAATCCTGAGTGGAGCCGTGCCGTGGGGGGAACTCTCGATGTGGGCGCCCATCCTCGTCAACGGTTCGATAATCCGCTTCATGGGGCGCGTTGATAACGAGTCATCCCCCGTCAAGACGGAGACAAACGGTTGTCCTGCCAGGATGCCGGAAAGAAGGCGCATGGTTGTCCCGGAGTTTCCCGCATCCAGTCCCTTCCGGGGGGCTTGCAGGCCCCGAAGACCGCGACCATGAATCTGCAGGTGATCCCCCGATTGCGAAATTCGAACCCCGAGCGCCTCAAGACAGCTGCGGGTGCTCCTGGGATCGGCGGCATTGAGGAAGCCATGGACTTCCGAGATTCCATCGGCCAGAGCCCCGATCATCAAGGCCCTGTGCGAAATGGACTTATCGCCAGGAACCCTCATGGAACCTTTCAATCCTGCGGATGGTAGAATAGTATGCTTCACTTCGTTGTGTATTTTGCCGGAGCACGTTGGGGTCGGTGAAATTCAGCTGATAGCAGAATCAGCACCCTCCTGA
>DKJQ01000322.1:19670-20463 GCA_002454845.1 Ignavibacteria bacterium UBA6688 | reverse complement strand
GAATTACCTATATAGATACGCTTGAGCCAGCAACAAAAATAGACCCCTTTGTTGTATGTTACATAAGAAAGTTGATTCCGGGACGCTATGTGTACTCATATGTAGTTTCATTATCGACTTCGAGCAAACAGTGCCTGAGCTCATTCAAGGTTGCACACCCAGCACCCATTGAGAACCCTTCAAAACCTAATGAACGCTGGTTGCAAAGGGAGTTCGCTCAGTACGGGGTTTGGAGTTGGACCAATAGCCTGATGGATCCTTCCGGTCTGTGGACTGGAACAACAGATATAGGGCCGGGAGAATCTCTCTCCGGGTTTTCATTCGAGAGCACTGGTCTCCCTACAATTGTGGAATCATATTTTGAAGGCAACGCGGCCCTGCTTGCTTTTTCCGCGGAACCCCCAAGTGAAATGGACCAGATCCTTGATACACTCCTGACCTTTCCGAGAAACACTCTCATACAGTACACGATCGGACCATCGACACCTCCCTCCCCCTTCATTCCTGTAGCCTTTCTCGACACGCTCATCTCCTACAAGCACCAAGCCTTTACATTGGGCTGGATCGCAAATCAAGGCATCCTACAAAGCCTCGACGCCAAGTTGGAAAACGCCAAAGCCCAACTTCAGCGCAACAACATAACGTCGGCCAGGAACATACTCCAATCCTTCCTTAACGAAGTGGAAGCGTTGAACAAGAAGGGGGACCAGATCACGAGTGAAGCCTACGCGTTGCTAAAGTTCAATGCGGAGTATTTGGTGTCGAAGCTGTGAGGGCAGATGGCAGAAAGCAG
>DKJQ01000322.1:19184-19595 GCA_002454845.1 Ignavibacteria bacterium UBA6688 | reverse complement strand
GCAGACGGCAGATGGCAGATGGCAGACTAAGGAGTACAGTGCAATGAAGATGCTTGTGACAATCCTGGTTTTGAGTGTGCAAATGGTCGTTGGGCAGACGGTCCATCAACTCCCCTTCGCCTCCCAAGACAACCGGCTGGAGCTTGCCGTGGAAAACAATTCGACCATCCCCCTTGCGTCCGTTGCCGTACGACTGACCAATCCCCCTTCGTGGCTACGGTTCCAGAAAACGGAGGAACGGATCGAATCGGTTGAAGGAAAGAAGGAACATGTCGCACTGTTTGCGTTCTCGGTTGACCGTTCAGCCCCCGTCCAGGAATCGTACACACTGATATTCTCGCTCTCCACACCGTCGGGAGAATCGTGGACAAAAGAAATTGCCCTCGCAATCCTGCCACCCACCATCTTCGA
>DKJQ01000322.1:2431-19000 GCA_002454845.1 Ignavibacteria bacterium UBA6688 | reverse complement strand
GTGGCAACGCCGGTGGAGGGGGAGAGGCTTGCCGGATTCCATACGCAGGTATGGGACGCGTCCGCTTTATCCACCGGCGTGTATGTCTATCGACTTCTTGTGGAGGAAAAGGGGAGGAAGCCGATCGTCTTTACCAGAACAATGGTGCTTGTGAGATAGTAGCAGGGGAAGCATCGTGGGTGCGGATGGAGGAAAAACAGCCTTACCAGTTGATCCTCCCCGGGCCCTGACGGTCGTTGCGCCAGGCTGGACTGGTATGGATGTCGCACTCACCGATCGGGTACTTCGCGTTGAAGATCTCGGTCGTCGTTTCGGGACAGAACTCTCTTGCCTTCCTCTTCGTCTCCACGCAGATCGTATCCGTGATCACCCCTTCAGGCTGTCGGAAGTACTCCAGCGGCAGGGCGATGTCGGGGTCTTCGTACGTGTGGCGCATAAAGAGGCCGAAGATGGGCGCCGCTGCGCGCCCCCCTTGCCCGTCCGAACCGCCGAACTTGATCCTGTTGTCGTCGAACCCGACCCACACTCCGGCGGCCAGCTGTGGCGTAAACCCTACGAACCACGCGTCGCCGTAGTCATTCGTCGTTCCCGTTTTCCCCGCCGCGGGGAGAGCGAAGTCACGTCGGATCACTCGCCCGGTTCCTCCTTCTTCGTTGACAGCTCCCTCCAGGAGGTTCGTCATGATGTATGCCGTTTCCTTGCTCAGCACTTCCCGTTTGGCAGGAAAGTTTTCTTCAATGACGTTCCCATCCTTATCCTCGATCCGCAAGATGGAGATCGGCTCTACGTGGACCCCCTCGTTCGGGAAAACGCCATAGGCCGAAGTGATCTCGAGGGGGGATACCTCGCCGCTGCCGAGGGCGATCGATTCGTAAGGTGGGATCGGCGAAATGATCCCCATCCGTTGCGCATATTCGACGACCTGCTTCGGGGGGGCGATCTCGAGAATCGCGCGGACGGCGATCAGATTGATGGACCGCTTCAATCCTTCGCGCAGGGTGTACTTCCCCCCGAAGGTCCCATCGAAATTCTGGGGCGTCCAGCGGGTCCCATCGGCCATGGGGACGGTCACCGGCTGATTGAGCAGCTCGTAACAGACCGGCGTACCGTTGTCGATCGCCACCGTGTAGACGAACGGTTTGAAGGAAGAGCCGGGCTGGCGGCGGATCTGCGTCACGTGGTTCAGCCCGTACTTGAAGTGGCGGAAGTTCCGCCCGCCGACCAGAGCCTTGATCTGGCCGGTATGGGGATCGAGCGCGATAAACCCCACTTCGATGGTGCGGGCCACCGTGCGGATGGAGTCGATAAACTCCACATTGAAACGGAGGGCATTCACGATACTATCGCGAATGGCAGGGGTCTTGGCTTTCTTGTACACGTCGAGGTCCCGGATGCTCTTATCAACGTTCCCCCGGAGGATCTCCGGGTACTTCTTCCAGTCCCACCGCTCGTCGAACCGTTGCTGGAAGTCAGCCAGGTGCTCTTCCACGGCCCGGTTCGCATGCCGCTGCATGCGGCTATCCAGCGTGGTGTACACCCGAAGCCCGTCACGGTGGACATTGAATCCGTACTTCTCCGCCCGCGCCTCGAGCTGTTGGCGGATCCATTCGACAAAGTGGGGAGCGATACCGGTTCGCGAATCCGGTTCCAGTATCCGGAACATAAGGCTATCGGAACGAATCTGGTCCGCCTCTTCTCTGCCGATATACCCGTCGCGGATCATCTGACCGATAACGACGTCGCGGCGGCGCAGGGACCGCTCGAGGTTGCGGAGCGGGTCGAAGTAGCCGGGACCTTGAAGCATGCCGATGAACAAAGTGTATTCCGGGGGTGTGAGTTCGGAGGCCGACTTGTTGAAATAGCGTTGTGCGGCCGACTCGATCCCGTAGGCTCCGCGTCCGAACCATGACACGTTCAGGTAGAGTTCGAGGATCTCGTTTTTCGTGAAGTTTCGTTCGATCTGGACGGAGGTGACAAACTCGCGGAGTTTGCGGGTGATCTTGTCGAACATCGTCTCGTTCTGACTCTGGAGCCTGTAGAGGTTGCGGGAGAGTTGCTGGGTGATCGTGCTGGCTCCCGCCTGCCGGAATGTCACGATATTTATTACCATCTGGCGCGCGAACCGGGGAAGATTGACTCCCCAATGGTTGTAGAACTCCTTGTCCTCCGTTGCGATCAGGGCGTGGATCAGTCCCGGCGGGAGGGAGTCGACGGAAATCCGTGTCCGGTTTTCGATGGCGAGCAGGTCCAGGACGGCGGCATCGGAAGAATACACCTTCGTCGCGAGCCACGGTTTCGGGTTCTCCAGTTCCTCCAGGGAGGGGAGTCCGCTGACGATGTAGACGCCGTAGACGATCAGCAGGGCGAGGAGCACCACGCCGCTCCCGATGAAGAATCTCGCGTTGCGGCGCATGAATCCGCGGCTTCGCTTCAGGAACGACCTGCGGTACTCCGGGTCACGGAAGTAGCGGTCCAGATCTTTTGTCGTGTCGTCTTTTTTTGCCATCCTGCCTTTGGAAGGTCCGGAATTCTGCCGGACCGTATGAGAAGACCGTCTCTAGTCTTGCGTGACCCACGCCTCCAGCTTCAACGTTGTGCCATCGAACACAGCGTAGGTCCGTTCGTCAATCCAATCCCCGAGGTTCGCATACACGCCGCCGTCCATGTTCTTGTAGAGCGATTGATGGTTGTGTCCCATCACAACAAAATCAAAGCCCTCGGCGATCTTCCTTCCGGCGAACTCCACCATATCGTTCCCCTCGTATATCTTCTTTGACGTATGATGCCGGCTGGTGTTCGAAGCTCCCCGCGCGATTCGTGTTGCGAGATCGGGGGGGAGGAGGGAGAAAAGGGCAATATTGGTCTTGTTTCTGAGGACCCGTTTGAGAATCCGGTATCCTGTATCGTTCTTCAGCAACCCGTCCCCGTGATGGAGATAGAACCGTTTGCCGTGGAGCGTTTGTTCAACCGGGTCGGGGAAGACCTCCATCCCGAGTTCGTCCCGAAAGTAGGACGAAATCCAGAAATCGTGATTGCCGGCGAGGTAGAAGACCTTCACACCGGATTCCGTAAGGTTTGCCAGCGCGGTAAAGAGGCGGTAGTACCCTTTGGGGACGACCGTTCGGTACTCAAACCAGTAATCGAAGAGGTCGCCGAGGATGTACAGTCGCTCGCCGTCGAGAGCGACCCTCTCCAGGAAGCGGACGATCGCTCTCTCTTTGGCCCGATCTTCCTCCTTTGTGCCGATTCCGAGGTGAGCGTCTGAGAAAAAATAAGTCTTGCGCATAGGTTGGCAGATGGATCCCCAGAACGACGGGCTTTCAGCGGAAACCGTTGGTGGGACGATTTGAGAAATCCGTTCTTAGATAGCAAAAAAACGGACGAGAATCAAGGCGAACGATTGAGCGTGCGAAAGGGTCCCGGTTTTCAAACGACTGCGCGTTTGCAGACTGTCAAAAAAGCCAAAAGCATCTCCCACAGTCGGAGGGCCGAAGGCGCATAACCAAAATGTGCGTTAGCACATTTCTTACTGTCAGGAGAGCGGCAACGTGACAGTGAAGGTACTCCCCTTGCGCGGCTGGGTTTTCACTTCAATGGTGCCATGGTGAGCCTGGGCAATCCACCGGGCGATGGCAAGTCCGAGTCCGCTTCCTCCCGCATCCGGAATGCCATCATGTTTCACACGATAAAAACGGTCGAAGATTTTTTTCAGATCCTTTTTCGGAATGCCGATGCCCGTGTCACTGACATGGAACACAGCATTTCCGTTCATCTGCCGCAACGACATCGAAACGGTCCCTTCGTTCGGAGTATACTTGATCGCATTCTCGACCAGGTTGAGAAACAACTGACGCAGCCGGACGGCATCACCCCGTACGGTCACAGGCTCGATTTGCCCGGCGGAGATATGGATCTCCTTCCTCCCGGCGAGGATCTGTGCGTCCTCAAGGATTTCCCCGATCATCCGGTGCAGTTCGACATTGTCGAAACGGAACGCCAGCCGGCCGGACTCCGATTTCACGAGAGTCATGAGACTCTCGACGATGGAGGAAAGCCGGATCAGTTCATCGTGGACACTGATGAGAAGTTCACGGGTCGATTTCGTCAGTCGTTTGCTCCGGAGAGCGACCTCGATCTCTCCGCGCATGATCGTCAGGGGAGTCCGGAGTTCATGGGATGCATCGGCGGAGAACTGCTGAATCTGGGCGAACGATTCCTGCAACCGCGCGATCATGTCATTGAACGTTTCCGTTAACCTTCCAAGCTCGTCATCCACCTTCTGACGCGGAAGCCGCTGGCTGAGGTTGCGGGCTGTGATCGCGCGTGCGGAAGAGGTCAGAGCGGCGACCGGTTTGAGGGACTTGTGTGCGAGAAACCACCCGCCGATGATCGACACGAGAAGGGCCAGGGGGGCCATGGTCCCGAAGTTGGAAAAAATGTCTCCCAGCGCTTCGGTCAGGTCGGCGAGGGGGTATGCCACGACGATCTTGACGAAGTCATTCTGGGTGGAGGCGAGGCGGAGTTCACGATTCTGTTCGTCCCGGATGGTAATGATGTTGATGGTTCTGTAGGGGATATCGGCAAACGCAATGGTCTGATTCTCCAGCGACGGGGACCGATAGAGGAGGTCGCCGTTGCGATCGAGGATCTGAATGAACTGCCGTCGGGGACTGAGGAGCGTGTGCTGGTAGATTTGATTCCAGATCTGGTCGGTCTCCACCGTTGCGACGTCCGAGCTATCGACCGGTGAGAGAGCTGTGGCTGCACGCTTGAGTTCCTGAAGTTCCAGGAGGGCCGCGCGTTTGAGCCGCACTTTGCGGGCCTTCGGTTCGATGAATTCGTTGACCCACGCCACCTCGTTCCGCAGCGAGCGGTCAAGGTTGTTCAGGAGGATCGAGCGGGTCAGAAGGTAGGCGGTAGCTCCGAATCCGAGGAGGGTCGCCCCCAGGAGCGCGGTGTACCATAGTGTGAGCCTGGTCCGGATGGAATGGAACAGCGTCATCGCTTTTTTCGTTGCTTCTCTTCACCCGCGATGTAATATCCCTGCCCCCGCTCCGTATGGAGGAGTTTCTTTCCGAATCCGTGGTCGATCTTCTTTCGCAGGTGATTGACGTAGACGTCGACGATATTGGTACCCGGATCGAAATCGAACCCCCAGATCTCCTTGGCCAGGTGCTGGCGGGTCACCAGCTTGGGGTGATTGCGCATCAGGCACTCCAGCAGCGCATACTCGCGGGCGGTCAGGTCAATCGTGGTTCCGTTGCGGGAGGCCTTATGTTTGACGGTGTCAAGGCGGAGGTCGGCAATTTTGAGCAGCGTCTCACTTTGATGCCCGCGTCGGAGGATGGAGCGGATGCGTGCAAGCAGTACTTCGAAGACAAACGGTTTCGTCAGGTAATCATCAGCGCCGGTATCGAGGCCGGAGACAATGTCCTGCGTTTCGCTTCGCGCAGTGAGCATGAGCACCGGCGTTTTGAGTCCCGCTTTCCGGATCGCTTTCAGGATCTCCAATCCGTCTTTTTTCGGGAGAAGGACGTCCAGCAGAATAAGGTCGAATTGATCAGACCGTGCCCGTTTCTCCCCCAACGCGCCGTCGGCAGCGATCTCCACCGTAAAGCCTTCGGTCTCAAGGCCGCGCTGTATGAAGCGGGCAAGTTTCGTTTCGTCTTCGACAAGAAGGATATGCATGGTCTCTCGTCAAACTGTGTTCCGGAACCGGGGGGGAGGGACAACCGTCATGAAGAACCTTTGGCAGACTCGATGCGCGTGCGTCATGGATGGCACGGATCGATCAGCAGTCATGCTGCGGTAACCGGGGAAAGGTAGGCTTAATTCGGAACACTGTCAAATTTCTCCCACAGCGGTCTGCGGCCCGTGATGCTCGCGAGCCCTTTCCTGCTTGTTTGATCGTGGAAAGGAAGTCTGCGGGAACCTCCACTTGAGAAATACGGTGTGCTCCCGCGATCACGCGAACACCAGGAGCCTGCGACCTCAGGCTGTCATTGGAAACTCCCCCTTTTTTTACTATATTTTTTTGTTCTCAAATTAACATAGTTGTGATGGTACTTCGTGAGGAGGGACACAATGTTCGGCCTGTTCCGTTCTTCCCGGAAAAGTATGACCATTCCCGTGATGATAAGAAAATACCTTTCGTTCCTTCTGCTGGCCCTTGTGCTTCAAGGCTGCGTCCAGACCCTTGCCATCAGGACGATGGGCGGGATCATGGACTACGGTTTTGAGGCGTTCAATGAGGAGTCCGATCTCCAGCTTGCCCAGGAGGGGCTGGGCTCCAACCTCAAGCTTCTCGAAGCCCTGATCAAGGGCGACCCGGAGAACACGAAACTCCTGCTCCTTGCTTCCCAGGGATATAGCGCCTACGCGCTCGCGTTTGTCGAGGATGACAGTGTTGAGCGCGCCCGCATCTTTTACCTCCGGGGACGCGATTTTGCGCGGCGCGTTCTTCACCAGAATGCCAGGCTACGAGAAGCATGGGACAAGGACCTTGACACCTTTCGGGCGAGCCTCAACACACTTTCCCGGGAGGATGTCCCCGCCGTCTTCTGGACGGCCTTCGGCTGGGGAAGCTATATCAACATGACACGGCACGATGTCTCCGCACTCGCGGACCTTGCGAAAGTGACATCGATGATGAGGTTTGTGCTGGAAAAGGACCCGACATACTACTATGGAGGGGCGTATCTGTTCCTCGGTTCCATTGAAGCAGTGACCCCGACCATGCTGGGGGGAAAGCCGGAAAAAGCGAAGGAATACTTTGAGAAAGCCGTAGCTGCCAGCGACGGTAAATTCCTGATGACCTATGTTTTCTATGCAAAAACCTATGCCGCACAGCAGCTGGAACAAGACCTGTTCGAGTCATTGTTAACCAAGGTGGATGATGCCCCGCTGGATATCCTACTGGAGGCACGCCTCCCGAATGCTGTTGCAAAACGAAAAGCGCGTCTGTTACGTGATAAGATCGCCGAATTATTCTGAACCGACCACCTTTCCGGAGTTCCCGTGAAACGACTACGATCCCTGCTGGTGCTGTCTTCCTTGTTGCTCTCCGCTCTGTACTCCCAACAGTATACCGTCAAGTTTGCCACCGTTGCCCCGGAGGGGAGCACGTGGATGAATGTGATGAAAGAATACGACGCTGCGATCAGGAAGGAGAGCGGGGGAAAGCTGGGATTCAGGATCTATGCCGGCGCCACGCAGGGTGATGAGAAAGTGGTTCTCCGGAAGATCCGGGCCGGGCAAATCCACAGTGGTGGCTTTACGGGAGTCGCCATGGGGGAGATTGCCCCGATGGTTCGCATCCTCGACTCACCGTTCCTCCTCCGGAATTACCCGGAAGTGGATTTTCTCTATCAACAATTCGACAAGGAATTCCAGAAGGCATTTGAGGAAGCGGGATATGTGTTGCTGGGGTGGACAGAGGTGGGATTCGTCCATGTCTTTACCAATACCCCGATCCGGAAACCGGACGATCTCAAAGGGATCAAAATGTGGACCTGGGAAGGGGATCCGATTGCCGAGGTGTCCTTTCAGGCGCTCGGTATCAATCCCATCCCCCTCTCACTCGATAACGTGTTGACGTCGCTTCAAACCGGACTGATCGATGCGTTTTATACCTCACCCTATGCTGCGACTGTCCTGCAATGGTACACAAGGGTAAAATACATGGTCGATGCGCCCCTTGCCGATGCCGCAGGGGCGGTCTTGATCTCCAAAAAGTACTTCGAGACGCTTCCGGCCGACCTGCAGGAGATCCTGATCCGTAACGGGCGGACGTACCTGTCGAAACTCACCCTGCAGAGCCGGGAGGATAATAAAACAGCGATTGTGGAGATGAAGAAACGAGGCATCACCGTGCTCCAGGTTCAGGAACAGGACCTGCGGCAGTATATCGAGGTTGGCGCCCGCGCGCGGCGTATGCTCGTGGGGAAAATGTATTCCGAGGATTTCCTGAACCGCGTGGAGAAACAACTCGCCGATTTCCGGAAGAACACCAAAGAGGTTCCATGAAGCTGCTTCAGAAGCTCGACACGCTTCTCAACAAGGCTGAAGGCGGACTTCTCGTTTTTCTCCTCGCGGTGATGATCGTGCTCGCGTTCGCGCAGGTGGTTCTCCGCAATGCCTTTTCCTCCGGTATTCTCTGGGCCGATATTCTTCTCCGCCATCTCGTTCTCTGGATCGGCTTTCTGGGGGCGGCCCTTGCGGTGAGCCATGATCGCCACATCTCCATCGACGCATTGACCCGCTTTCTCCCTGAACGTGTCAAGCACGGGGTCAACGTCCTCTCCTACCTTTTCGCCGCGTTCATCTCTTTTCTCTTTTTCCGCGCAGCCCTGACGTTCATCCAGAACGAGATGCTCGACGGGTCGACCGTCTATGCCGAGATTCCATCATGGTACGCGGCGATCATCATCCCGGTTGGATTCGGATTGCTCTGTGTCCATTTCCTCATTCGTGCGGTTCTCAAGGCTCGTACCGCGCTGAAGGGAGGGGAGGCCCAATGAACGTCTGGCTCTTCGTCCTGGGGATTATTGCGCTTGCCCTGGTGGGCGCTCCGCTTTTCTCGATCATCGGAGCGCTCGCACTGTACGGATTCAATTCGGCAGATATCGACCTTTCGGTCGTGATCATTGAGCTCTACCGCATCGCAGACTCCCCACCGCTTATCGCCATTCCCCTGTTCACGTTTGCGGGTTATATGCTGGCGGAGAGTCAATCTCCGAAACGTCTCGTCAACCTTGCGCAGGCTATGTTCGGATGGATGCCGGGTGGGCTTGCGATTGTCGTTCTGATCACCTGTGCTTTTTTCACGGCGTTCACCGGGGCGTCCGGCGTCACGATTGTCGCGTTGGGGGGATTGTTGTATCCCATCCTGATCCATGAAAAATATCCGGAGCAGTTTTCGCTTGGGCTGGTCACAGCCTCCGGCAGCATAGGATTGTTGTTTCCTCCGAGCCTCCCGATTATCCTGTATGCTCTGATTGCTGCGGTCAGCATAGATCAGTTGTTCGTGGCGGGGTTCGTTCCAGGGCTCATTCTGCTCGGCGTTCTCTCGGCCTACAGCGTGCAGACCGGCATCAAATACCATGTCCCGAGAATTACCTTCACGGTGCGCAACCTTGGCCGCGCGCTGAAGGAAGCCGCATGGGAGATTCCGCTCCCCGTCATCGTCGTCGGCGGAATTTATGGGGGTGCATTCACCGCCACGGAGGCAGCCGCCGTAACCGCATTCTACGTGTTTGTTGTTGAAGTCTTCATCTACAGAGATCTGAAGCTGTGGACCGATGTGCCGAAGGTGATGAAGGAGAGCATGCTGCTCGTGGGGGCCATCATGGCGATCCTCGGGACGGCGTTCGGACTGACCAATTACCTTATCGATCAGCAAATACCCCAGCAGCTGTTCGAGCTGGTCCGGGAACATATCGACAGCAAGATTGCCTTCCTGTTGATTTTGAACGGTTTCCTGATCATTGTCGGGATGATGATGGATATTTTTTCGGCCATCATTGTCGTTGTCCCGCTGATCCTGCCGATCGCGCGTGAATTCGGAGTCGACCCGGTCCATCTCGGCATCATCTTCCTGACGAACCTGGAGATCGGCTATATGACGCCGCCGGTCGGACTGAACCTGTTTCTCTCCGGTCTCCGTTTCCGCAAACCGATCCTGACGATCACCCGGGCGGTGCTGATCTTTATTGTTTTGGAGCTCATCGCCCTGCTCCTGATCACGTATATCCCGGAGCTCAGCCTCTGGCCTGTTGAGGCGCTGGGCACCCGATAGCGGGGGGGATGGAAAATCGTTCATGAGTTTGCACCACTGACCACATCAATTTCACAACAAGAGAGGGCCATCATAATGCTGTCGAAGAAAATGCAGAGTGCGTTGAACCAGCAGATCGCGCACGAGTTATATTCCGCGTATCTGTATCTTTCCATGGCGTCACATTTTGAGGCGTCCAGCCTTCCCGGGTTCGCCCATTGGATGAAGAAGCAGTACGAAGAGGAGACCGGGCACGGTATGAAGATTTACGCGTATGTGCACAACCGTGGCGGACATGTGGAGTTGGAGGCGATCGGGAAGCCACCGGTGAAGTTCAAGTCACCGCTCGAGGTGATGAATCAGGTGCTGGAGCATGAGAAGACCGTGACGGGCACCATCCATGCACTGTACGAACTTGCGATCAAGGAGAACGATTACGCGACGCAGGTGATGCTGCAGTGGTTTATCACGGAGCAGGTGGAGGAGGAGAAGACCGTCGTCGATATCATCGAGCAACTGAAGATGGTTGGCGATGCGCGGGCGGGGTTGATGATGCTGGACCGGGCGCTAGGCGCCCGGGGTTAAGACCGTGTTCATCCCCCTTCCCGCATGGGAAGGGGGATGATGTTTTCATTCGCTTGCGACGAACACCAACCTGTTCCCAAGCGGGCTCGCGGCGATCCTGGTAATCCCCTGGATTCCCGCCGTGCGAAAATCCGCCACCTCCCGCCATGAACCCTCCGAACCCGGTTTCCAGGCCAGGAGTCTTGATCCCTGGGCTATCAGCAACGTCCCATCCGGCGTCCATGCATGGAATTCGCTTCCGTACGGAGCGCGGATGAGGGGTGTAACTACCCTGGTGTTCAGGTCAACCTGGTTGATCCACACTTCGCTTTCCGATACGCGGTCTATGAAGCTTAGGGCGTTGGTGCGCGGGATCGACTGAATGGAACGCCCGATATCCTTCCAGACTCTCACGGCCTTTCCCGGGACGATTGTGGCGATGTGCAACTCCGGCGGGTTGCCGAGGATGAAGACTCCCACGGTGTTGGCGTTTCCCCACGCATAGTAGCCCACCGGTTTTAAATCTTTGAAGAGAAGTTTCGGGTTTGACCCGTTGAGGTTGAACTGCCAGAGACGTTGTACGGAGTCCATCTCTACGCGCACCACGGAAAACGTTCTTCCCCCCGGCATCACGACCGGCGAGTATTCGCTCTCCGTTGTGTTCGTAACCTGGTGCGTCCTCCCGCTCTGAATATCGTACCGAAAAATATCCGCGCGCCCGTCCTCCTTGATCACCGTGTAGAGGATCGCCTGTCCATGCGGGAGAAACGACGGCTGATTATCGTATCCCGGCCGGTTGGTAATGTTCCCCGGTTGACCGACGGTAATCGTCCCCCTGGTTCTTGAAAGCGAAACAAGATAGATGTCGGTGCCGGGTATCTGGGCCTGGATGGGGAGCGCGGCAGGGAGAAAAGAGATCGCGATTCCCAGGAGAGGGGTAAAAGACTTCCAGTGTGCTTTCATGGAGATTCCCTTATCAGAAATAATCCACCGTCACGCGGTTTTGGTAAACGTGTTGCGGAGTTTCACAGGCGCAACCTTTTTGCGACGCATGCGCAGGTTGAGCATCTCCACAAAAACGGAGAAGGCCATCGCAAAGTAGATGTACCCTTTTGAAATATGCTGGTCAAACCCTTCTGCGATCAGCACGACGCCGATCAGGAGCAGGAACGCCAGCGCCAACATCTTGACGGTCGGGTGGTGGAGAACAAAGTCGCTGATGGGTCCGACAAACACGAGCATGAACCCGACCGCGATAACCACGGCGGCAACCATCACCGCGATATTGCTCGTCATGCCCACTGCCGTAATGACTGAATCGAGCGAGAAGACAACATCCAGGAGCATGATCTGGACAATGACGCTGATGAACGAAGAGGCGCTCCGTCCGGTTCCTCCCTCCTCCTCACCCTCCAACTTGTTATGGATCTCGTGCGTACTCTTTGCGAGGAGGAACAACCCTCCCAATATCAGGATCAGATCCCGACCGGAAATCTCCTCCTCCAAAACGACAAAGAGAGGTTCCGTCAGGCGCATGATCCACGTGATGGAGAAGAGCAGACCAATGCGCATGAACATCGCGAGGAACAATCCCACCGATCGGGCCTTCTTCTGTTGATGCCCCGGCAATCTGCCCGAGAGGATCGAGATGAAGATGATGTTGTCGATGCCCAGGACGATTTCGAGAACCGTCAGGGTGAGAAGCGCGACCCAGATTTGTGGGTCAGTGATCCAGTCCATAGTTGTCCATGAGATTGTGGTGTGAAGGTGTTGCGGCGGCGCGTTGGAAACACTTTGCTACCGGCAGGGTTCGGGCCAGACTGCAACTGCTATCTGGCGGGTTTCATCCAGAGCTACTGCCGTGTAGAAATGGTGGTGATTGCCTTCTGTCCTGAAGATAAACGGTTTCCCGGCGTGGAGAGCATCGTACGACCCAGGTTCCCCGATCCGGAGGACAGGGTTGTGCTCATAGACCCGCCACCCCAGTGGAAACTCCTGCTCCGTGGTCCACGCCAGGCCATCGGCAGAGTTCTTCTTGTCCCAACTATACCACGCCATATACCATGTGTCCCCGACCTTGTACACGCTCGGGTCGCCAGCACGGCCTGAGGCATCCCAGGCCCCCGGTCGGGCGCTCCCGACGAGGAGGGGGGAGTTGGTATCGTCCACGGTCCAATGGAACAAATCGTTCGATGTTGCATACCCGATAAATTCTTCCACAAGCCCGTCGACAACTCCCGAAGCGTTGAAGAAGAGAAAATAGGTCCCCTTGTCTTTCACCACGTTCGGGTGCCAGATGGCATCGCGTCTCCAGCCCTCTCCCGCCGGAGCGATGATGGGGTTTCCCTCGTACCGTTCCCAATGAAGGAGATCGGTGGAGGTTGCGAGGTTCATTGTTTTCTTTCCCCCTTCATATCCTTTTGCGGTGACGCCGAAATAGAACAGGTAGTACGTTTCGTTTTCATACCAAAGGAAAGGCCCCGTGGCTCCATCGGAATCGGGCGCGCCGGGAATGCCGCTGCCGCCGAGGATCGGGCTCCGAGGATCCTTCTCCCAGGCATGGAGGTCGTCGCTCCAGGCAAGTCCGATTCGAGGCTGCGTGACATATTTGTATCCCCGTTTGGTGGTGTCGGTACTCCCGTAGCCGGTATAGACCATCCCGTACCGTTTCCGGTTGGCATCGTACCAAACGACCGGCGATTCCACCATACCGTCATCCCATTCGCCGGGGCGGCCGACCGGCAGAACGATGCCGCATTTTACCAATTGTGAACCCGGGAGCGGCGTCCCCTTCATCGTTTGCTCCGAGGACGGGGTAGAGCATGAAAGCGCGAGAAATATTGGAAAAGCGAAGAGGGCAATGCGCACATCCATAGGTTTCCTGGATCAGGTTGGAGTATTGTTCTTCTGTGGCCTTTCCCGTTCAACGGTCGGGACAAACGGTGCAGGACGCCGGATCAAGGGGAGCCCGAGTATCGTTCGTGCGCGGTTCAGCGCATCATCGACGTTCGAGAGTGCATTTTCCTCCCCCAGCCGGTCGAGCAATCCCGATTGTTGCATGGCGACCAGGGGTTGGGCGTGGACGCCGGAGAGGATGAGCTTGGTTCCCTCGTGTTTTGAGGAATCAACAAGATCCTCGAGCGCCTTCAGTCCGGAAGCGTCGATCGCGTACACGTTCCGCATGCGGAGGATCAGGATGGCAGGTTTTCTTTCAATTCCCCGTATTGCTTCCTTGAATTGGTCGATCGATCCAAAGAAGAACGAGCCGAAGATCTCGAACACTTCCACCCCCTCGGGAACCTCGCGGCTTGTGATGGACAGGGGGTCGTGTTCCAGGGAATCCTCTTCGTCCTTCAGATCCTTGGTGATCATCTTGACCTCGGTGACGTTGGACATGCGGCGCAGGAACATGAATGCCGCGAGCACGACGCCGACCTGAATCGCAACAGTGAGGTCGATCAGGACGGTCAAGAAAAAAGTGGTGAAGAGAACCGCGACATCGCTCTTGGGGCTCTTGAGGAGACGATTGAAGGCGTGCATTTCGCTCATCGTATAGGCAACAAAGATCAACACCGCTGCCAGTGTTGCCATGGGGATGTGCGATGCCCACTGGGCAAAGAAGACCATGATCAGCAGGATCACGATGGAGTGGATCATGGCGGCGACCGGTGTGCGGCCCCCGTTCTTGATGTTGGTTGCCGTTCGCGCGATTGCTCCGGTTGCCGGAATGCCGCCGAAGAGGGGGGAGAGGATATTCCCTATTCCCTGGCCGACCAATTCCATATTGGAACGGTGGCGCGTTCCGGTCATTCCGTCTGCGACGACGGCCGCGAGCAACGATTCAACGGCCGCCAGTAAGGCGATCGTCACTCCCGGCCCGAACATCTCGGTGACAAGCTTCCATGAAAGAGTGGGAATGTGCGGGGTGGGGAAGTGGTTCGTAACGCCTCCAAAGCGGCTTCCGATAGTCTCGACAGGGAGCCCGGCGATTTGTACGGCTGCCGTCACGCCGATGACGGCGATGAGCGTGCCGGGGACCCTACCCGTCACTCTGGGCCAGAGAGTGATGATGAGCAGCGAGACCGACCCGACAGCAAGTGCGTACGGATTAAACGTGGTAACATGTTCACCGAACGCAATCCATTTTTCAACAAACTCCGCCGGCACTTGTTCCAACCGGAGCCCTAAAAAGTCCTTTACCTGCGACGAAAAGATGATCAGTGCGATGCCAGTGGTGAACCCGACAATAACCGGGTATGGGATGAATTTGAGCAACACCCCCATCCGGGCGAGTCCCATTCCTACCAGCAGGAACCCTGCGATGATCGTCGCCACGGCAAGTCCTTCGTAACCATATTTCTGCACAACCCCGTACACGATGACGATGAAGGCACCGGTCGGACCGCTGACCTGTGTGCGGCTCCCGCCCAAGGCGGCAATGACAAAACCGGCAACAACGGCAGTGTACAATCCCTGTTCCGGCTTTACGCCGGAGGCGATGGCAAAAGCAATGGCGAGCGGTAGTGACACAATGCCGACGATGACCCCGGCAATGAGGTCAGAAAGGAATTGCTTCCCCGTGTACCCTTCGCGGAAAACGGTGAAAAGCTTTGGTTCAAGTCTTGTGTGCATGGAGATGGAGGTTGAAAGGTCCGACTGGAATTGAAACGTTGAGAATGTAAGAACAAACCCCGCGGCAAGCAAGGGGTGTGAAGGAAGGCTAAAAAGAATTAAATCCGCGCTCTCACCATCCGCGACAGCGTTGCCCGGAGGTGTTATTTCAAAACGATGAGCTTACGCGTTTCGACAAAACGGTCATGGGGATTGGCGGGGTTGGCGGCCTCCATGCGGCAATAGTACGCGCCGCTCGGAACGCCGTTCGGAGTCCATACTTTCGAATACGTGCCCGGCCTCAGTTGCTGATCGAAAAGTGTCTCCACGAGCTTTCCCTGCAGATTGTAGACCAGGAGGCGCACCCTTGATTCGCGGGGAACGGTGAACCGGATGGTGGTCGCCGGGTTGAACGGGTTTGGATAGTTTTGCTCGAGCTGATATGACAAGGGGACCAACTCCGGGTCTTCGCCTGCCGAAGTGGTAACAACGGAAAATGCCCGGGTGGCGGAACGGTACTCCCTTCCATCTTTGAATGCCGAAAGCCTCACGCTGATGGTTTTCGGGGATGGGACCGGATAGTGGACGATGAGGTCCTGCGGCCCGTCGTTCGCAGGAATCGCTGTGAAACGAAAGTCGTCGATGAAAACGAACGTGGAGTCATACGCCGACCGGAGCGATATCGTCACCGGGAAAGCGCTTCCCTCTGTCTGCGAGGACTTGTTCAATCTCGGTGGCCGTGCGGTGGCGGGCGGCGGGGCTGAAGCCAGCTCGGGAATTCGGACAGACCAGACGCCGCGTCCGTGAGTTGCCGCAATGACCTGGTCATCGGTGATACGAAGTTGCCAGAGAGAAACCGCAGGCAACCCATTGTTCGCGTACGCCCAATGTGCGCCGTTATCGAGCGAAATGAATAAACCGATCTCTGTCCCCGCCCAGATCTCATTCGGAGCGTGGGGCATCACGAGGAGAGTGTATGTCGCGACATTCGGAAAACCGTTCGAGCTGGTGCTTCCCGCTCCGAATCCTGAGATATCCGTCCACGTTTGCCCCAGATCCGTTGTTCGAAGAATCCTGGGTTTGTTCGAGAAAGAAAAAAGGGCGAACGCGGTTTGTGGCTCGGTCGGATGTGTCGCCAGCCCGCTCAATCGTCCAAGTAGGGCGTCGGTAGAGTTGTTCGTTGGTTGAAACGTGATGCCGCCGTCTGTCGAGACCCAGATCTTCCCGGGTTGTGTGGTCGATTCGGACATCCGGACGCCTGCCCAGACAATCTGAGGATTGGCGAGCGAAATCGCCGCGGTGGCACCGGTCCCGAAGCTCCAGTTATTCGTGATGGGGGAGAGAGTCCAGTTTTCCCCAAAATTGTCGGAACGCCAGACTCCCCGACTTCCCACCGTAAAGAGAAGGTCGGGGTCGCTGTTCGATTTGGCGATCACGGAAATGAACGGTCCCAGCCCACTTCCAAGGTCCGTCATATCGCTGAAGGCCGTGGTCCAGGTTGAACCTCCGTTGAGAGTACGGCGGAAGTTGTTGTACTGAATGGAACCAATGATCCTGTTCGGGTCGCTGTAATGCCAGCTCACGGCAAACCCGTCCCCTCCAAGCTGACTCTGCCATTC
>DKJQ01000322.1:0-2330 GCA_002454845.1 Ignavibacteria bacterium UBA6688 | reverse complement strand
CCGATGTACGCGTCCTCACCCTGCTTCTTATCGGCACCATAGAACTGGCTGGTGATATATCCCCTGTTCGGATTCGCCCATGTGTCTCCGCCGTTGTTGGAGATCGATATTCCACCGTCGCTGGCATTCAGCAGGCGAAAAGTCTGCTGGGCAGGATTGGGGATGACCATGATCGCATGGTGGTCCGCATGAACATAGGTGCTCGAAGACAAACTGGTGGATGTTTGCTGCCAGCTGCTCAGCTTTTCGTGGGTTCGGGCGCGGGTTGCAACATTTGCGTAGGTGATGCGAAGCGTGGAGGGGGGAAGCCCATCGGGATTCCACGAGGCTCCGGCGGCAAGTGCGGGTCCGATGCCGTAGATATTCTTATACTTCATCCCTCCGTTGAGGGCAATGGAAGGATGTGCAACAGAATTATTGTACAAGACCGCATGGATAAAAATATATTCTCGGGAGACACTGTCTTGAGTGGAGAGGCTCAAGTCGAAGACGCCGTTGTGAATTTGATCCCGAAACGATACCATCAACTGCCGGTTGCCGGTGATATCCCACACTTCGAACGGGACGTCGACATACCCTGCGTAGAGGTACGCTAAGACCGGCTGGCCGCTGCCGTCAGGGGGGATAAAACGATGGGCCTTCTGCCTTTTCCCCGGACCGAAGCGGAGCTCGACGGAGACGTAGTCGCCTGGTTCCAAACTCGTCGACGGGGGAACGAAGTCCTCGCCGGACCCGACCCCCCCGCCGAGGAACGGAAGGCCGAAGTTCACAAGCGAGAGGAACGATCCGGTGTTGATCGTATCTGCCCGGGTAATTTGGGAGCTTGATGCCGAGGTCTGCCCCATGATAAATCTGTACAGATCAAGCCCGCCCACGAACACGATGTCGCTGTCGAAGGGATGCACGGCGATGGTGTTGTTGTACCATCCCTGCCCGCTCAGCCAGTGCACCGAAGTTGCCGGCGTTGTTTTCATCCAGGTTGTGCCGCCGTTATCCGAAACGTACAAATCCGATGTGGAACTGTTGGTCTCGACGGCTACGTACACGTTGTCCGGATTGGAGGGGGCGATGGCGAGTTCGAATCGTGCCCCGTTGCCGAGTCCGGTGGAGGCTGCCAGCCACGTCAATCCCCGATCCGTTGACTTCACAACCCCGAATCCGTTTTCCGTCGCGTACTGGATGGAGAAATCTGAAGGGTGCGCAACGATCTGTTGCATGCGGCCGGAGCCGGTGAAGGTCTTCGACCAGGACGCCCCTCCATCGGTTGACCGGAAGATGCCGGTGTTGGTGGCAGCGAGGAGAATGCTCTCGTCGGCCGGATCAACGATGATGCGGTTGACGTAGGCGAAGTCCGCGATGCTTGCGGTGGAGGCGAGCTGCGCCCAGGTTTCTCCCCGGTCGGTCGATTTCCAGATTCCATCCCCCCGGACGGCATCGATGTTTCCAAACCCTTCCCCCGTGCCGGCATAGACAATCATCCGGTTGGAAGGAGCCATCGCGAGGGTCGTCGTCGCGAGGTTCGGGAGGTCGGGAGTTTTATTGGTCCAAAGTGTGCCGGCGTCCGTTGTTTTCCAGATTCCTCCACCGACGGAACCGGCGTACCAGGTATTCCCCGCCGGGTCGTCAGGATCGACGATGAGCCCGCGTGTGCGCCCCGCGACGTTGCCCGGCCCCCGCTCAACCCACGGAAGGAGCGTGGTCTTCTGCAGAGAGGGAAGTCTCCGCTCTTTTGCTTTTTGAATCTCCCGTTGTTTGAAGTTGAGCGGATAGTTCGGACCGGATGCTCCGTCCGGGGTGCGGATGTCGAAATGAAATTGGAAGAACTGTCCGGGGGCATCGGGTTTTGCGTACCCCTCTGCGCGGCGCTTCTCTTTTGCGCGTTGTTCGGCGATGCGCAGGCCCAGGGGGGAATTCGAACGAACGCGCTCCGGAGTCTCGTCACCGGGGGTCGAGGAAAGCCATATCAACAACACGAAGAGAGACAGGCCGCCTATGGTAGAAACTATCTTCATCATCCCCACGTCAGAGAATCAGGTTATTGCTGCTGTGCCTTATTGAACTGCACCAGGTCGGTTTTTTGCCCGTTTCTCGCATTAAAGACATAGCCTGAAGGGGGTTCATGTTCCCGGACGATGCCGGGGATGAACGTAACCTGAAGCAGATAATCGTTTCGCCATTCAATATCTGCATTCGGCTGGTCATCTTCAAGGAGGATGATATCGTTCGCAGGATCACAGAGGAGAAATTTTACGTGCTTCCGGGGGTCGGAGACTGGAGAAGAATATCGTTTTATGCAAACGACAAATTCTTCGGTCGGGCTGTAGAGGAAT
>DKJQ01000248.1:6433-31162 GCA_002454845.1 Ignavibacteria bacterium UBA6688 | reverse complement strand
GCATGGTACCTCATTAAGGTTGTCGCGGGGATCCGGGTTTCACCGGAGGAAGAGTTCGAAGGGCTCGATATCGGCGAGCATGGAATGTCCGCTTACCCCGAATTTACCAACGCCGGAGAGAGAGGGTATGATCTTACCGAACCGAAGGGTCCCGCCGCTCCCAAACGCGGCCCCGCGCCCGGTTCACAGTTTGCAGTCGAAATGGATGCAGGTTGACCTGGACCCCGCCTTGTGCACAAGAGACGTGATAACTCCTTACAGGTGAGGGATTTCCCGGGGGAAGATCTACCAGAGGGACAAGATTCCGGAAGGAACCGGGGAACACCGACGATGTCGGGCTCTCCCGCGTCGTTGGGCAATGGAGGTGGCGCGCTCAGGGCGGGCCACTATCGTTCAACCTGCTCGATTCAAAAGTAGACGACCTTTAAGCACGCGAACATTGAAAGGAACAATTCCATGAACAAAACCAAACCGGGCTCATTCGTTTCGATGCTCGCCCTCGCCTCCCTGCTCCTTGCACCCAATGCTGGTGCGCAGGTCAGTGTTGGCGCAGATATTTTGAGCCGCTATATCTGGCGGGGCGTCGACTATGGCAACTCACCGAGCTTCCAGCCTTCTCTGGCCCTGACGCTCGGCAACTTTAAACTCGGAACATGGGGAGCCTATAGCTTCGCCGGATCCGGAACGCCGTTTGCGGAACATGATATCTGGGCTTCGTTCGACATTCCGACTTCGGCGGGAACATTCTCCGCCCTCTACACCGATTATTACTATCCGAGTGCGGGACTCAAGTACTTCAATTTTGAAGGGGAGGGGACGGGTGCACACACGCTGGAGGTTGGGATTGGCTACGCTGGTCCCGAAACCGTCCCCCTGACGGTCAAAGCATATTTCAACGTCCATAACGATCCGGACAAGTCGGCGTATTTTGAGATCGGATATCCCGTCGCGCTCCAAAGCGTTCACCTGAATTTCTTTGTCGGTGCATCGGCGGGAAAGAGCGTTTGGTACGGGACAGAGCAAGCGGCAGTCATCAATGTCGGGTTCACGGCTTCAAAGTCCATTACGGTCACGGAGTCGTTCTCGCTCCCCGTCTTTGCATCGTTTATAGTCAACCCGGACCTTGAACAGTCTTACCTCGCAGTCGGCATGACTTTTTGAGTGCGCGAGGATGACAGCAAAAGTCGTCGTGGGGAGGTTGGGGAGTAACGCGGTAAAATCATTCGGGGCTGGAGTCCGATAACCATTCCACAATTCTGTATGGATCGCTTTGTGAGTGGGTTGGTTGGGGACCTTTCGTCGGACTCCATGCCCCAACGATGTATCTGCAACAAGTTCATAGCATCTTGGGGCGGGAACTCGGTACCATTCTGTGGGTGGAATGGGGACCTTGCCGATCACCCCGCCCCGGATCTGTGGTGAAACCAATAATTCCATCGTCGGGATCGTGTTCCTCTGCATTCTCAGCGCCTCTGCGGTGAAGAACCAAATCTCAATCTTACCGCCTCTCGCTTTGAATCTTCTGCAGTTCCTCAAAGTACCGCACAATCAACTCCTGATAATCCTTCGAGTATCCCTGCTCCATAGCTTTCAAGAGGTCCTCGCGAATCCTGCTCTGTCCTTCGAGTGTTGAGGGGTCAAGCTCGCCGGGACGCCGTCCTGCCACCCTTGTGCCCGTTTCTCCGCGTCGACGCTTCTCATAGTCGCGCTCGCGCATCGATTTTGACGCATCCAGAAGCCGGGAGAGAATGCGCTCCTGTTTCTGAATCGTTTCCGGGTTGACGTTGCTTTGCTCCAGATTGCGGACCACTTCCTGCATCTCGCGTGCTATCTGGTCCAGATCGCCGAGGATCCGCTTTCCCTCGCCGCTGGCCTGCGCTTCCTTGTTGAGCTGTTCAAGCGATTTCCGCACAGCCTCCTGCTCCGTGGCAAGCCGCGCGGCTTCCGCGGCTGCCCGCATCTGTTGTGTTTGAAAGTTGATCGATTGCTGTTGGCCCGCCATCGACTGGAGCTGCTGCATCAGTCCCCCCATGCCACCGCCGCTTCCTCCCTGCATCATCGCCTGAAGGGAATTTTGCACCTCGATGGCCGCTTTGTTGAGTGACCCCATCGCGCTTCCCTGTTCCTGGGACGCCATAAAACCGTTGCGTGCGTCGAGGCCGCTCATGGCGCTCTGCATCTTCTGGAACGCCTCGCCAATCGCTTTTCCCATCTCGGGCGTTACGGCGAAGGAGCGTTTGGAGAGTTCGCTGAGCCCCTGAATGACGTTCCCCAGGTCCTGCATGAGCCGCAACTGGTCCTGCGCGTTCTGGCGAAGTTGGGGGGAATTGGGGGGAGCGGATTGCGATTGTTGTTTCAACGCCTCCTCACGTTTCGAGAGCTCCAGCAGGTTGTTGATCGCCCGGCGCATCTCGTTCATCACATGCTGCATCTGCTGCTGCAGCATCTCCTGCTGCATCGATTGGAGTTGTTCCGACATCTGTTGCAGGTTTTGCTGTGCCTGCTGTTGCATGGCTCCGGCTTGTTGCGGCTTCCCCTGCTGCATCATCGAGCTGGCATCCTGCATGGCCTGATCGATCTTCTGTCCCGCGACCTGCTCGTTCAGCTGCTGCATTTTGTCTGCCGGCATCTCCGCAAAGAACTCCTCCATGCGTTTCTGGAGTTCGCGCGCCGCTTCTTCCAGGCGCTGTTCCTGCTTGGCGAGGTCGCTCTGTTGCTTTGCAAGCTCGTTCAGCTTCCCCTGATCGTTCTGTGCCTGCGTGGTTTGTTCCTGCAGATCCTTCTGCTTTTTCTCCAGCGTTTCGGCCCGCCTCGTTACTTCGTCAAGTTTCTGCTCGATCTGGATACGCTTCAGAAGATTGAGGGTGCGTTCGAGACTCTCCCGGAAGCGTTCTTCGGAGAAGGTCATCTTCTGGAGCGCCTGCTGCAGCTGCTCGCGGTTCACTTGCTGCATAGCCTGCTGCATCTGCTTCATAATTTGCTGAAGTTCTGCGGAATCGAGTTGTTCAAAGAGTTGCTGCAATTCCATATACTTCTCCAACGTCTCCTGCGAGAGAATGTTTTGCTGGTCCATCTTCTGAACGAGTTGATCGACGTTGTTCTTCACTTCCTCCAGTTTCTTCTGCAGCTCCTGGTATTGTTTCGCCATCTCCTCCAGCTTCTTTTGTTGCTGCCAGTCCATCTCCTTGTTCGTCCTGATGTCCTGTTGAATAGACTCGAGCTTTTCCTTGAGCTCCTTCGCGTCCTGGAGTGTCTGTTTCAAATCGTCGATCGATTGGTCCTGACCTTTTTCCGATTCCGTAAAAACCTCCTCAAGCGAAGGGAGGCGGAGAAGGAACATTTGGCTCCTGCCGCTCTTCGGGCCGTGGATGACGTCGTTATCAAACACTTCCGCGAAGTACTCGACGACGTCCTCCGGAACAAGGCTGAGTGGCGCAAGGTCCCAGGTGTAGGGGGTCTCGACCTGTCCGTTGCGGGAGGACGGGATGGGAATGGAAAGGAACCTTGGTGTCTCGTGCGGTTGCTCGTAGCGTGAATGGACAAGCCGGTATCCCAACCGGAGCGTGGAGATGCCGAAATCATCTTTCGCCTGGATGAGGAGGGGGAGGAACTGGTTGCCCGCAATGTCGAGGTTGCGTCCCGGCTGAAGGATCGCCACCGCAGGGAAATCATCCGGCACGATCCTGATTTTGTAGCGGATCGGATCGGGGTTCGTGAGCGATTCCTCATCGCGGACGCTCACCGAGTAGTCGGTCTCTTCGTTGATCGTGAAGCCAGCTGTAAAAAGATCGCCGCGCACGTTCAATGGCTGGGTTTTATTTGGACCGAAGACAATCTCTCCCCCCGCGAGGTCCTTGCTTGCCGTGCCGGAAAGGGAGATGCGCGTGCCCGCCAGGGCGGTGACATCACCCACAAATTCATCCTGGATACGGGGCGGGAGCCTGGTATATTCGGGGAAATCGAGCCGCACCTGTAACGAGCGAAGAACCGGCCGGTCGAGAACGGTGAGTTTGAACCGTTCACTTTCCAGGTCTGCGACTTTCACAAAATACTCAGTGGAAGCCCGGAGGCTGTTGAAGGTGGATTGAAAGACGCCCCCGGTTTGGGATCGCAACCCGGTTTTCTCAAAGTTCGATTGTCCTTCCTGACGCCAGAGCAACTCGAGCGTAAGGTCGGAGAGATTCGTTGTCAGGGTGGTGCTGACATTGACACGTACTTCCACCGTTTCTCCCTTCACCACTTCTTTATTTCCCGGAAGCACTTCAAACGTGTAGAGCGCCGGCGCCGTGAACTCCTGATTGAAATGCAAAAGCCGGTGATAGGAATCAAGAAACGCTCCGGGGGAGGAGAGAAAGAGCAGCAGGGAACCGAGGCCTGTCAACGCGAAGAGTTTGAGGGAACGTTGCACCGGCGAAGCATCGACGGAGGTGGTAAAATCCACCCTGCTGATCGCATCCGAGAGGTCCTGGAAGGAAGCATCGATCAGCTCCGGAGAATAGGGGGAAGTCCCCGAAGAGGAGTCCCGGTGAAGCTGCAGCAGGTTGAGCAAGCGATCCTTGATCGTGGGGAAGTGTGTTCCGATATGGCCGGCGATCTCGAAATCGCCGGGCGCACTCAGAACGCCCATGACCCGGAGTAAGGGTGCAGCTGCGTGGCGTAGAAAGAGTGCGATCAGGGTCAGGGATGAAAGGAAGAACAGGATGGTTCTTCCCGTGCTGTCGGGGCGGAGCATCGACTCAAGGAGCGCCGCAATGACGAGGACCAGGAGAAGGAACACGCCGAAGACGAGAAAGCCCGATCGCCGCTCGACCCTGCTCTGCAAGATCCGGACGCGTGCAATGCGGTCCAGGATATCGGTCAATATGGAGGAAGAAGAACTCAACTATCGACTCAACGTCCAGACCACGATATTCGTTCCGAACCGGAGGGCTTCCTGTCTCGTGGTCTCGGGATTATTGTGGATTTCCGGATCGGCCCACCCGTCGCTAGGGTTTGATTCATACGTGTAATAGACCATGAGCCTCCCATTCAGGAACAGGCCGAATCCCTGAGCCGGTTTACCGTCATGCTCATGAGTTTTCGGCACGCCGTCCGGGAAGCTAAAGTGGGACGAATAAAGTCCATGAGTATACGGAAGCTCAACCAGCTCCTGGTCCGGGAAGATCTTCTTCAGTTCCCGCCGGAGCGCTTTATCCATGCCGTAATCGTCATCGATATAGAGAAAGCCGCCGTTCGACAGATAGGTGCGGAGCCGTTGAGCCTCATACTCGGAGAAGACCACGTTGCCATGCCCGGTCATGAAGAGCATCGGGTACGAAAAGAGTTTATCGCTGGAGAGTTCGACGAACTCATACCGGGGGTCCACATCGATGTTTGTCTGTTCCCCGACGAATCGAAGGAGGTTGACCTCGGCCGAAGGATCGTTGTACCAATCCCCGCCGCCGCTGTATTTAAGCCGGGCGATCCGGAACTGGCTTTCGATGCGCTGTTGGGCTTCCATGGATAAAGAGGCCACGGAGGCACAGAGGAAAAAGATGGTGAGAATCCGTCGTGTTTTTACAGTGAAAAAAGAAGAATTCAGTATTCCGCGTTTTCGAAACATTCCGGTGTTTTATGTGCTTTCTTCTTAAAAAGGCTGAGAAAATGTAGGGAAAGGGGAGGAGAGAAGCAACGAACGTGGGACCAAGTGGAGTGGAAGTGCGACGTTTTCCCAAATGCACCATCAGAAAAAAAAGGCGGCGATGGTGATCGCCGCCTTCTGTTTTCTGAAGCCCTCTCCCGGAACCTCCTAGTCCATGATCTTCCTGAGGAAGGCAGGTTTATCCGGGTCCATCTTGTCGATCTTCTCGTCGTCGCTCCGATGCAAATCCCGCTGAGCGTTGATCGAGATGTCGATGCCCCTCCGGAGGAACGTCGGCTCGTCGAGCTTCTGCAGGTCGGTCGGTCCGGAAGGAATGCGGTCGATCAACTTCGACGCCGGCCTGGGCGGGGCTTTCACGCCAGTCGCCTTCTTGTTGAAGCCGGTGGCGATCACGGTGACCATGATCTCATCGGTGAGGTTCTCGTCCACGACAGTGCCGAGGATGACGTTCGCGTCGTCGCCCGCCGCATCGTGGATGATGCTTGTCGCCTCGTCGACCTCGACCAGCGTCATATTGCGTCCGCCGGTAATATTGACAAGGATTCCCTGCGCGCCGGTAATGGAAACGCCATCGAGCAACGGGCTGGAGATTGCCTGGTTGGCAGCCTCGATCGCCCGGTTGTCCCCCTTGGCGATGCCGGATCCCATCAACGCATCCCCCATCTCCCGCATGATCGTGCGCACGTCGGCAAAATCCACATTGATCAGTCCGGGAACAGTGATCAACTCGGAGATACCGCGCGTGGCGTTGTACAATACCTGGTTGGCCAGCTCAAACGCTTCGATGAGCGGGGTGGTGCGGTCGATGATATCAAGCAGCTTCTGGTTCGGGATGGCGATGAGGGTGTCCACCTGCTTTTTCATCTCCTCGATGCCGAGGTCTGCCTGGGCCGCCCGTTTTTTGCCTTCACTGTTAAATGGCTTCGTGACGATGCCCACGACCAGCGCGCCCATGCTCTTGGCAATACTGGCAACCATCGGTGCGCCGCCGGTCCCCGTGCCGCCACCCATGCCGGCTGTGACGAAGACCATGTCGCTTCCCGCGATCATGCGGGCAATCTCGTCACGGTCCTCTTCCACCGCCCGGTGCCCGATGGAGGGATCGGCCCCGGCCCCGAGTCCACGGGTGAGGTTCTTGCCGACCTGGATTTTGTTCGGTGCCTGGTTGCGTTCCAGCGCCTGCAAATCGGTGTTGATGGCAATAAAATCAACGCCGATCAATCCCTTATCGATCATGCTGTTGACAGCGTTTGTTCCGCCGCCGCCAACGCCGACCACTCGAATTTTCGCCCCGCGGTTCGCCAACGTGTCGAGTTCTATCACGGTGCAGTCTCCTTTGATTATGGTGGGTGGGTTTGTTTGGGTTTATGAATTTCAGTTTAAGTTCCTATGGAAAAGTTATGAGACTGAGACGTAGGAAGTATCCAAGTATGAAGTATTAAGTATGATGTAAGATGTGTTGCGATATTCATTGGCGAACAGTCCGCTGCAATCCGACAAGCATTGAGACGATTTCGTTTGTTTCTTCGGTGACGGCCTGATACTCTTTTGGGTCAATGTAATTCTGAGTAGCGGCTATGTCGGCACATCCCCCGCACTCGTAACCGGAACGGATAGAATATCCCAGGAATTTTGAGAACTCTTTCTTCGAACTACAGCCAGCACCTTCAGCGATGTTCAAGACAATTGAATCTGCAGCCTTCCGATATTGCGGCGTCAAGACAAACATTTCTTCTTTAGGAAATTTAGAAGTAATTCGACGGATTGTTCTTGTAAATTTTAATGCCCTGCGATAAACCTCTAATTTTCTGAAGTCGTGCATCCCCACCTCCTCATCCGTTTCACTTGCCGACGTTTTTATTTACCTACTTTTTACTTTTCTACCTTCTACTCACATACTTTCTACTCACATACTTCCTGCTTGCCTACTCCCTACAACTCATCAAACCATGTTTTCATCCGGTTAAAAATGCTCTTGACCGAGCCCTTTCCTTTTTCCGGGTCAACGGTCGCGGCGATGGTCGAGCGGTCGCGATGTTTCAGCTCATGGATGACGAGCCCGACCCCGGTTGCGTAGATGGGGTTTTCGATCTCGCGAACGAGTCCGGCGCTGAAACCGCTCGGAATACCGATCTTGACCGGCATACCCATGACCTCGCGCGCAAGGTCGGTGGTCCCTTTGATGAGTGAACCACCTCCGGTCAAGACGATCCCCGCCGAGAGATGCTTGGAGTACCCCGAGCGCTTGATCTCCATGGATGCGATTTCCAGAATTTCCTCCATCCTCGGTTGAATGACCTGGCACAAGAGACGTTTGTCGATTTCTATCGGAGCCCGTCCGCCGATCCCCGGAAGGATGATCGGCTCGTTGTTGACGATGGCCGGCATGAAAGCATAGCCGTGCTCCTGCTTGATTTTCTCGGCCTGCTCGGTCAGGATGCCGAGTCCCTTGCGGATGTCGTCCGTTACTTTCTTACCCGCTACTCCGATCACGGCTGTATGGCGAATGGTACGTTCTTCAAACACGGCCAGATCCGTTGTGCCGCCGCCGATATCGAGCAACGCGACCCCCACTTCCTTTTCCTCGTCATCCAGTACCGCGTAACTGGAGGCGAGGGGTTCCAGGACCATGTCGTTTACGTGCAGTCCGGCTCGCTGGACGCATTTGTAAATATTCTGAGCGGCGGTGACGAGGCCGGTGATGATGTGCACGACCGCTTCCATCCGGACGCCGGACATGCCGACCGGATCGTAGATCCCGTCCTGGCCGTCCACAATGAACTGCTGGGGGATGACATGGATGATCTTCCGGTCGGATGGCAGGGCTACGCGCTTCGTATCCTCGATCAACCGCTCGACATCCTCCTGTGTGATCTCGTTGTCTGTGTGGCTGATGGCCACTACGCCGCGACTTTGGAAACTCTGAATATGGTCGCCGGCGATACCGACCGTCACCGCGGTAATCTTCACCCCCGATTGTGCCTGTGCTTCTGCGACGGCCATCTGGATGGAGCGGACGGTCTTCTCGATGTTTGTCACAACCCCACGGGTCAGGCCGTCCGACGGGCTCCGGCCGATCCCCAGAATGTTCAGCTTCCCCGGATTGTTTTCATCCGGTGCAGCAACAATCGCGCATACTTTCGTTGACCCAATATCCAAACCGACAGCAATCTCATGTGTCATGGACGACAATCTCCCTTGGCTACCATCATGTATTGACCCCGCGGTGCGGCGGGGTTCGTTATCCCTTTTTCTGATTCCAGCGCACAACGACCTGATCGTCGAACCGAAGGTCGACGTACTGCAACTTCTCCGCTCCCTGCTGGCGGACGACGTCGCGCCAAAATATCTCTAACCGGACCAGCTTGCTCGGGATGTTGCCTCTCCCGATGATGATCGGCACTCCCCACTCCGCAGCATAAAGAACGATGTCGCCACCGTCACGGAGACGGACTTCAGAGATCATGTAATAAAGCTCTTTACCGACAAGCTTCGACGTTGCCAGGATTTCAAGAGCTTCCTGCACGTCCGAATTCTTCAATGTCATTCCGGGTTTCAGCGTCATCGTTCCCGGCAAGCCTGACTGTCCGGCAGGTAAGCCGCTGAGGATGGGCAGATCAAAAAGGGCCTTGGAGATCGAGTGGGGGAGAACCACGCCGTCCTCGTCCAGGTACAGCACCTCTTGCGCATTGACAATAGCCAGCGGGCTTCTCTCTTTGACCGTGATTTTGATCGTGGCAGGAAGGTCCCGTTCGACCACCGCATCCTTGATGAAGTAATGGCTGAGGACGTTCTTCCGGACGGCCATCAGGTCCACTTCGTGAAGTTGTGCGTCCTTTGCGATCTTGACAAGCTGAAGGATTTCCGGAGTCTCCACAATGCGGTTTCCTTCGACAGTGACCCGTCGGACTTTGAGTTCGGCTTTCCAAAGGTTCGACGCGACGATGAGTCCCGTCGCTCCCAGGAGAAGCCCTACGAAGCCATACTTGAGTTTTGGCGATGTGCTCATGCCACCAGCTTTCTCGACTCGTCGGAAAATCCGATGAGCTTCACTTCCAGTTCCAGTAAGATGCCCGCGTTCTGATGCACCGTGCGGCGGGCCAGGTCGATCAGGGTGAAGACATCGGACGCTTTTGCCCCACCGAGGTTTACGATAAAATTCGCATGCTTCTCCGAGATCTGCGCATTCCCGACCCGTTTTCCCTTCAGTCCCGCCTGCTCAATAAGCTTGGCCGCGAAGTTGCCCGGCGGATTCTTGAACATGCTCCCGGAGTTGGGAAGGTGAAGCGGCTGAGAGGCATTTCGCTTCAGGATCAGTTCACGTCGTTTTGCCAGGAGCTCTTCCTTGTTGCCCGCCGTTAGCCGGAAGCTTGCACCGAGCACGATGTCGTTCCCGAATCCGGACCGGCGGTAGGCGAACTGTGCGTCCTCTTTTTTTATCGACTGGATCCGGTCGTCACGCAGGACCTCGACTTCAACGAGATGATCGGAGATCTCTCCGCCGTGGGCTCCGGCGTTCATCACGATGGCGCCTCCCATACTTCCCGGGATGCCCGCCAGCATCTCCACCCCCGCAAGCCCTTTCTGCACGCAGAAGTCCACAAATTTTGCCAGGTTCACACCAGATTCCACTACTACGAGGTCTCCCTCCATGCGCACGTTGGCAAGCGCCGACTCAATATTGATCACTGCGCCCCGGATCCCGTCATCGTTCACCAGCAAGTTGCTCCCCCGGCCCAGAATCATCGTGGGGAATTTATTGGTCCGGAGGTACCGGATGATCTCCACCAGGTCCATCTTGTCCGCGGGCTCGAGGTAATAGTCGGCCGGTCCACCGACGCGCATCGAGGTGTACTTGGCCATCGGTTCGTTAATACCGATGGTGCCGCGGAAGAATTCCTTGATATCGCTGAGAGAAACCATATTCCTTGCAAAGGGAAAAAAAGAGGGGGGAGCAATGAGATCTCCCGTTTTTCACTTTCCTTTTTGTGCTTGTTGTAAGAACTCCTCCCCAAACTTCCAGATGTCTCCCGCGCCCATGGTGATCACGATGTCACCGCTCCTGACAACGGATTGCAAAAATGACGGGACCCGTTTCTTGTCCGGAACATAGTGCGCTTCCTTGTGACCGAAGCGCTGGGCGGCGTTCACGATCAGCTCTCCGGTCACCCCCTGGATCGGTTCTTCGCGCGCCGGGTAGACGTCCGTTACCACGAGCACATCGGAGAGGAGGAACGATTTCCCAAACTCTTCATAGAAATCGCGCGTGCGTGAGTAGAGATGAGGCTGAAACACGCAGACCACCCGCCGTCGCCAGCCAGCCTTCACCCCGGAAAGAGTTGCGCGGCATTCGGTGGGGTGGTGGGCGTAATCATCGTACACGGTGATCCCGTTGACCTCCCCCTTTTTCTCCCAGCGGCGATACACGCCGCTGAACTTTTCAATACCTGCCCGGACCTTTTCAAACGGAACTCCCAGCTCCAGCCCGACGGCGATGGAGGCGAGCGCATTCTGTACGTTGTGCTTGCCGGGGACCTGGATCGTGACGGGTCCCAGTTCCTGGCCGTTCCGAAGCACGGTGAAGGTCGATGTGTTATCCTTGTGCCGGATCTCGACCGCCTGTACATCCGCCTGCGGGTTCAATCCATAGGTAATGATCTTCTTCTTGCTGATCTGCGGCATGATATCGAGCAGTGCAGGCTCGTCCAGGCACAGCACGACGAAGCCGTAGAACGGAACCTTCGAAGCAAACTGGATGAACGCCCCCTTGATATCCTCGAGATCGCGGTAACAGTCGAGATGGTCCGTTTCCAACGTGGTCAGCACGGCGATGGTCGGTGTGATGGAGAGGAACGACCGGTCGAACTCGTCCGCCTCCACAACAATGAATTCCCCCCGCCCCAGGCGCGCATTCGTTCCGCCCAAGCCGCTCAGTTTGCCCCCGACGATCACCGTCGGGTCGAGTGCTCCTTCCATCAACACGAGGCTGACCATGGAGGTCGTGGTCGTTTTCCCATGCGTCCCTGCGATGCCAATCCCGTATTTCAGCCGCATAACTTCCGCCAACATCTCGGCCCGCCGTATAATCGGGATCTTCCGTCGTTGTGCCTCGAGCACTTCCGGATTGTCAAACGAGACAGCCGAAGAATACACCAGGGCGTCCACATCTTCGGCGACGTGCGCGGCCTTATGCCCCTCGAAGATGGTTGCCCCGAGCTTCTGCAGCCGGTCGGTGACTTCCCCCAACCCCTTGTCCGACCCGCTGATCATAAATCCCTGATCGATCAGGATCTCGGCGATGCCGCTCATCCCGATACCGCCGATGCCGACGAAATGAAGTTTTTTGATCGAGGAGAACATGAGCGCTGATGAGTCCTTTGATTGTCAGAATTCAGAATACAGATTGCTGATGACAGATTACAGACAGCCGACCGCTGACGGCTGATCGCTGACGGCTGATCGCTGACAGCTAATAACTCACACCGGTTTTCTTCTATGCATCCCGAGTCCTTTTCCTTTCCCTTTCGGGACGCGGTCAGCGATCCGTTCCATCTCTCCGATAAGTTCGCGATCACGCTCATAGCGCCCAACGCGGATCCGGAATAACCTTCGCCGCCCCCGTATTTTCATCACCACCATCTGGAACCGGCCGGCGGTTTGCACCAACATCTCGCGGCCGATATGCATCCACTCGATCTCGGAGATCTTGATCTCACGGTCCCGGTGGCGGGCATGAAAAATGATCCGGTCTTCCTCGACGATGAGCATCCGGTTTCGGTACCGGTTCAACAGCAGGGTCCCGAGCGAGATCAGGACGAAAAACATCATGATGTACACGATCGGGTCTTTCAGCACCAGGCTGAACTGATTCTCAATGAAACTTCCCCTGACCACGGCATAGACCAGGAACGCCAGCAGATAGATAAGCGTCTGCTGGTAATAGAAATCGAGCTTGTATTTGAATACCTTCTGCATTCCGGATACCCGATGATGTTTTTGGAACCCCATGGAAAAGGGGTGAAAAACCTTCAACGAAGGAACTCCAACACCTTGTGCGCGAGGACCGGACCCGCGTCCGGACGCCCCAGTGCCCGACTGGCGCTGCTCATCGCCTTCAATCGGGGCGTATCATTCAACAAATCAATGACGCTTCGTCCGAATTTTTGCGCAACCTCATGATCCTCGATCATGATCCCGGCCCCGGCGGCTGCCATTGCCCGGGCGTTGTGTCTTTGATGATCTGCTGCCGCGTGCGGATATGGAACCAGGATGGCCGGTTTACCGATCCGGGTCAATTCCGCCAACGTTGTCGCTCCCGCCCGGCACGCCACGGCATCTGCCGCGCCGAACGCAAATTCCATTCTATCGATGAACGGTCCAACCCATCCGACCCGTCTGGAACCGAGCTCCCATTGCACCCTTTCGTGATCCGATTGACCCGTTTGCCAGATCAGTTGAATACCGGAACCGGTCAAAAGATCGAGCGAAGAGAGAACCGCACTATTGATGGATGCGGCTCCGAGACTTCCTCCAACGATCAGCAACGTGTGGCGCTGTTCATCCAGACCGAAAAAAATCCGCCCCTCCTTTTGCGAAACAGATCCCAGGGCATTCCGTGTCGGTGTTCCGACCAATTCGACGTTTGCGGCCGACGGGAGGCGGTTTTTCGTCGATTCAAATGCCGTAAACACTTTTCTCACCCTCGATGCCAGGAGCCGTGTCGTGATGCCGGGGTAGCTGTTCGACTCGTGCACGACGGTCGGGATGCCGAGCCATGTCGCCATAAAAAGAACGGGACCACATACATAGCCTCCGGTGCCGACAACAACGTCCGGTCTGAACTTCCGGAGAATGAGGAGTGACTGGACCAGCGACACGATCACCTTGACCGGGAAGAGGAGGTTGTCGATCGTCAGTCTCCGGTGGAACCCGCTGATCCAGATCGATCGGAACGGGTACCCCCGTTCTGGTACGACCCGCGCCTCGATTTTCCCTTGTGTGCCGACGAACAGAAACTCCGTCGCCGGCTCAAGCTTTTGAATCTCCTCCGCGATTGCAAGGGCGGGGAAGAGGTGACCACCCGTCCCTCCGCCGGAGAGGAGTATTCTTGGAGGTCGTGTTGCCACGGTCCTTTTAGTACACTTTCACGGTTTTATCTTCAAGCGCCGAACCCGGCATCACCGGTTCCGGCACCTTTTCCGCGCGCGGGTGCATATCCGTTTGGGCTGAAATATTCAGCAGCACGCCGACGGCGTATGCCGTAAAGAGCATGGATGATCCGCCATAGCTGACGAAGGGCATCGGGAGCCCTGTGGTCGGCAGGATCCCCAGCGTGACGCCCGCATTGACCAGCGCGTAGAGAATGACCAGGCTGGTGATGCCTATGGCGAGAAGTCGTCCAAACTCATCACGCGCGAATTTCGCGATTTTGAACCCGCGCAACATGAAAATGAGGAATAATCCCAGGAAGAGAATCGTCCCTATGAACCCGTACTCCTCACCGACAATGGAGAACACGAAATCGCCGTACGATTCCGGGAGAAAGAAATCCCGTTGTTTGCTCTCCCCGGGTCCGACGCCGAAGATCCCCCCGTTGCCGAAACCGATGATTCCCTGCCAGAGCTGGTAATTTTGTCCGCCCCCCAGGCCCCCGTCGAGAAACGAGTTGATGCGTTGCATAACGTGCGGCCGTGTAATGGCGACGACCACCAGGACTGGAAGCGCCGCCAGCGCCGTACCGAGCAGGTGAAAGAAACGAGCCCGGCTGATAAAGAGCATCACGAGGCTGATCAGGATGATCATCGAGCCTGTGCTGAAGTTTGGCTGGAGGAGCACGAGTCCCGCAACACTGCCGATCCAGATCATCATCGGCAGGAACCCCTTCTTGAAATCCTTGATCATCTCCCCCTTGGCGGAGATCAGGGTGCACAGGTGGAATAGGAGCGCGAACTTGGCAAACTCGGACGGCTGGAAGCTCAAACCGCCGAAACGCATCCACCGGGCGGCACCTTTGACTTCGCCACCGAGGATCATCGTCACCAGGAGGAGGCCGATCGCGGCAATCACCGCCGGTTTTGTGAGCTTCCGGTATTTCTTATAGTCGATCGTCATGCCAAAGAAGAGAGCAATCAATCCGAGCAACACCTTGAGAGCGTGGAGGTTGAGCAGCCGGTTGCTCTCGCCGAATTTCTCCATCGCCCATGTGGACGATGCGCTGTACACCACGCCGAGGCTCAGAACCATGAGCATGAGCACGACGATCAGCGTCGGGAGGTCGATATGGTTGCGTTGTGACCGGGTCATTGTGTCAGAGATTCTTCACCAATTCCTTGAAGACCAATCCCCGCTGCTCATAATTCTCGAACCAATCAAACGATGCGCAAGCAGGGGAGAGGAGCACCACATCCCCCGGCTGTGCAAACTGCTGGGCGAACAAAACCGCCTCGTCCATGGTGGTTGCCCGTTTCACCTGCTTGAGGGCTTTGAACACCTTTTCCACGATTTCGGCAGATTCACCGAGCGCGACAATGGCGCGGACCTTTTTGCCGACAAGGTCGGCGAGACGGCTGTAATCATTTCCTTTGTCCCGTCCCCCCAACATCAGTACGATCGGTTGATCGAATGCCTGCAACGCGTACCAGACAGCTTCCACACTGGTGGCCTTCGAATCGTTGTAGTACCGCACGTCATTCACCTCCCGCACAAATTCCTGCCGGTGTTCCACCCCCTTGAAGTTCCGGAGCGTTGCCCGGATCGAGGCGCTTCCGATGTTCATCAACTGTCCCACCAGGGTAGCCGCCATCGCATTGTACAGGTTGTGCGGTCCTTTGATGCTGATCTCGGTCAAGGGAATCACCGCGGTCCGCTTTCCCCCAAGCATGGTCACAAGCATCTCGTCTTCGATGAAGGCGCCGACGGCCAATCGCTTTTCGCGGCTGAAGGGAATGGCCCTGCACTTTGCCTGCGCGATTACCCGGGATGTCCACAAGTCATCGGCGTTATACATGAGCACCTCCCGCGGGGTCTGGTTCATAAAGATTCGGGACTTAGAGGCTGCATACTGTTCCATCGAGTTCCCGTACCGGTCCATATGATTCTGCGTGATGTTCAGCAGCACCGAGATCGTCGGACGGAACGTCTCGCAGTGGTCGAGCTGAAAACTGCTTACCTCCAGAACAGCAACATCCGTTTCAGCCAGCTCCAGAACGATGGAGGAGAATGCCGTCCCAATGTTACCCGCAAGTGCATGTTTCTTTTTTGCATCGCCGAGGACCCTCCCGATCAGTGTGGTGGTGGTTGTTTTACCGTTGCTGCCGGTGATCGCAACCATCGACGCGCGACAGAACCACCCGGCAACCTCAACCTCGCTGACGACCTTGATACCTCGTTGTTGTGCCTCCAACACCACGGGAGCGTTGCTGGGGACCCCCGGGCTGATGACCATCAAAGAACACTGAAACACGCGCTCGGTATGACCTCCGAGCTCATACGCGATCCCGCTCTCCTGGAGGTGCGGGATGTGAGACTTGAGTCTCTCTTCCGTATCCCGGTCGCTCAGAAATACATTCGCTCCCTGGGAACGAAGCAACCGGCCGACGGCCACGCCGCTGCGCGCGGCGCCGATAACGGAAACACTAGCTGATCGAAGCTGTTCAACATCCATGAACATCCGACGTTTCAATTCGCGGGTGCGGTATCCTCCCGCACGGTGATGCTCTACCGCACCTTGAAGGTTGCAAGGCTCAGGATCATCAGCAGGATCGCGATGATGTAGAACCTCGTGACGATCTTCGGCTCGGGCCACCCGAGCAATTCAAAATGATGGTGGATCGGCGCCATCTTGAAAATCCGGCGCCCTTCGCCGTACTTCCTCTTCGTATATTTAAAGTACGAGCGCTGCATGATGACCGAAAGAGTCTCCATGAGGAAGACACCCCCGAGGGTCGGCAGCAAGAGCTCCTTCTTCATCAACACACACATAGCACCGATGACGCCGCCAAGGGCGAGCGACCCGGTATCGCCCATGAACACTTGTGCGGGGTACGAGTTGAACCAGAGAAACCCCAGGGCCGCTCCCACCAGCGCGGCACAGTAGATCGCCAGTTCACCGTTTCCCCGCAAATGGGGAATGGTCAGGTATTGACTCAATTCCGCGTGACCGGACGCGTAGGCGATGATCGCTAGCGTCAGGGCCACAATCCCGACAGTCCCGATCGCCAGCCCGTCCAGGCCGTCGGTCAGGTTCACGGCGTTCGAGGTCGCCGTGATAATAAAGATGACAACGGGGATGTACAGCCACCCGAGGTCCAGCTCCAGATTCTTGAAGAACGGAACCGTCGTTTTCGATTTCAGAGCCACGAGACTCGGATCGATCCATTCGGGATAAAAGAAAATCACTCCTCCCACGACCAGTCCGACAATCACCTGTCCCACAATTTTATACCGTCCGATCAGTCCCTTCGGCTTTTTCTTCACGACCTTCAGATAGTCGTCCAGGAACCCGACAGCCCCGAGGGCGATGGTGACGAACAGGATCAGGATGACATAGCCGTTCTTGATATCCGCCCAGAGAAGGGCCGGGATGAGCAGGGACGCAAGGACGATCAGTCCCCCCATGGTCGGCGTGCCGGCCTTGGTCAGATGGGTCTTTGGCGCTTCGACTTTTGCCGCCTCGCCGATCTGCAACTCTTTCAATTTCCGAATGATCCTCGGTCCGAGCCAGAACGCGATCATCAAAGCGGTCACGGCGGCCGCCCCCGCGCGGAAGGTGATAAACCGGAACACCCCGAACCCGGGGATGTCAAACTGTTTATCGAGGTAGGTCAGGAAATAATAGAGCATGCCGATCCGGAAATGTTAGGCTGCCTGTTGAAAACGCTCGGTCAGGAACGTGACCACATCCTCCATCTTCATTCCCCGCGATCCTTTGATCAGGACAATATCCCCTTTGGTCAAGAGCTCCGCGAGGTACTCCGAAAGGATATTTTTCTGATCGTAATGAGCCTTAAATTTTGTGATTGCCCCTTGGTGCGTATAATTCGAAAGCGGACCGTAGGTTAATAAGTACTCGACGCCACATTTGTGGACCATCTCTCCGATACGCCGATGCTCCAATTCCGCGTTGACGCCGAGCTCAAGCATGTCGGCGAGGACGGCGATCTTCTTTCCCGCAACCTTTGCAGCCCCGACGGTTTGCAGAGCGGCCGTTACGGAATCCGGGTTGGAGTTGTACGTGTCGTTCAAAATTGTTATGCCGTTGAGCTCCACGAACTGCATCCGTTTGTTCGAACCCTTAAACGCTCCGAGGGAGTCCTGGATCCGGGTCACCGGAACGTTGAATGTCAATCCGACGGTTGCCGCGGCCAGGGCGTTCAGCGCGTTGTGCTCTCCGGGGACGCCAAGCTTGAAGGAGAAAGACTTCTTCCCGCGTCGCTTCACTCCGACCTCCGCGCATGCGGAAGCATCCATCCCAAGCAGCGTTCCTTTCACTGTGGTCGCTTTCTTTCCGAATCCGTAGGAGATAACGCGCTTCAGTCCTTTCGCTTGCCGGGCGATCTGTTGGTCGTCCGCGTTGATGAATCCCATTCCAATCCTCGGACGGTTCGTTCGCAGCCACTGGAATGCCTCCCCTTCAGCCTTCGCTACCCCGTCCAGGGAGCCGAAAAATTCAAGGTGCTCATGGCCGATCGTGGTGATGAGCGCATGGGTCGGCTCGATGATGTTGCAGAGATAGTCCAGTTCCCCGAAATGGTTGGTGCCGATCTCGATCACGGCGATCCGGTGCTTCTTCTCCAGCCGGAAGAGCGTGTGCGGCACGCCAATGTGGTTGTTCAGGTTTCCCTCCGTTGCAAGCACGGAATACCTTGAAGCGAGCACGGAGGTCACCATGTCTTTCGTCGTGGTTTTCCCGTTGCTTCCGCCGATGACGATAACGGGGATCTTGAACTTCCGCCTGTGGATCCGGGCCAGATCGCCGAGAGCAACAACCGTATCTTCAACGACGAGTTTCGGGACATCGAGGCTTGAGAGGAGGACCGGGTTCGACTCCGCCCAACGCCTGTCTACCACGATCCCGGATGCGCCGGATTCAACTGCTTTCGTCAAGAAATTATGCCCATCAAACAGCTCTCCCCGGACGGCAAGAAACAGGTCGCCCTGTTTGACCGTTCGGGAATCGGTCGAGACCCCCGTACAGCGGGGCGATCCCCTTTTCCGAAGGCCGATTGCATTGACGTGGGAGATCCCCAAAATATCGTCGTGTGTCAGGTTCACAATCATGCGAGATCTCTCACCACCTCTTGATCACTGAAATGAATTCTTTCCGTACCGATAACCTGGTAGTCTTCGTGCCCTTTGCCGGCGATGAGGACGACATCCCCTGCGCGGGCCATCGAGATCGCCTGTTCGATTGCTTTCCGGCGATCAGGTTCCTGCAGTATTGTTGTTCCTCCCGGGATCCCGCCCACGATATCTCGGATGATTGCTCCCGGATCTTCCGTCCGCGGGTTATCGGACGTAACAAGAACAACATCGCTGAGACTTCCGGCCACGGCCCCCATCAACGGGCGTTTCGTTTTGTCCCGATCGCCCCCGGCGCCGACCACGGTAATAATCTTCCTTTCGGCCCTTTTCGGGAGCACGTCACGGATCGCGTACAGACATTTTTCCAGAGCATCCGGTGTATGGGCGTAATCGACGATGGCGGTCCATCCCTTCGTCGAGGTCATCCGCTCGAACCTTCCCCGTACGGCTTTGAGTGAACTGATCCCTTGCCGGATAACCTCCGGGGAGAGCCCGAGAGCGATCCCTGTGGAAAACGCCGCCAGGATATTATCCACGTTGAACCGCCCGAGGAGGGGGGAGGTAACAGTCGTTGACTGCGCGTTGTGAAGTACCGTCATCGATGTCCCCTCAATGGAAAGCTGAATATCCCTGGCTGAAACTGTTGCTTCCCCGGTGGCACTGTACAGCATCTTCTGTGCTGGGGAATCCTGTACGATCTTCAATCCCCAGGAATCGTCCTGGTTGATGACAGCACTCGCTTCAGCGGTCAGCCCGTCAAAAAGAATCTTCTTTGCCCTGCAGTATTCCTCCATCGACCCGTGGTAGTCGAGATGGTCCTGCGTCAGGTTTGTAAAGACTGCCGCACGATAGGCAAGTCCCATCACTCTCGACTGGTGCAATGCGTGCGAAGAGACCTCCATGGAGACCGAGGTGCAACCAGCCTTGACCATGCGTGAAAGGAGTTCGTTCAGTTCCAGCGATTCCGGCGTGGTGTGCGTTGCCGGAAAGGTCGTACTGCCGATGGCGTATTCAATGGTCCCGATGAGTCCCACCGTTTCCCCTGAGGATTCAAGGATCGATTTGATGATGTGCGTGGTCGTCGTTTTCCCGTTTGTTCCGGTCACGCCGATCAGGGTCAGTTTCTTCGACGGGTGGTCGTAATAGTTTGCTGCGAGCTGCGCGAGCGCTTTCCGGCTGTCCGGAACAACCACCTTGACAACGCCGGCGTGCATGAAGTACGAATCCGGCAAAACGGCGTCATCTTCCAGCACCACGACCGTCGCCCCGTTGCTGATGGCGGTGCTGATGAAACGATGCCCATCAACCCCTGTGCCGCGAATGGCCACGAAGCAATCCCCGCGCGTGATTTTTCGGGAATCGTACTGGATCGCGCTGACCTCCACATCGTGCGTCACAACCATCCTGCCGAACATGGTCTGGAACAGTTTGGTGACACGGACGCCCTGAAGCAATTGTGCTAATTTCATACATGGTCTTCACGCGCGCCGGGTGCGATTCGCATCGCTCTCAGCCGCCGAGTATTCTCTCAGTATAATGCCGCGGACACAAGCGCCCGCGGTTCGCAGACAAGTTGAATGGTACTCCCGGGATTCACTCGTTTTCCCGGGGCAGGGATTTGCTGGACCACCACTCCCGACCCGCGGACTTTGATTTCAAAATCGTCGACGACCAACCTGTTGATCGCCCTTCGCAAGCTCATGCCCCGTACGTTGGGAACGATCCCCGGACCAGCGCTCTCCGCGGCCTCAGTACCCTCAAGCACAAGTTTCACCACATCCCCTTCCTCAAGACGTTTCCCCGGTTCCGGCACCTGGCGCACAACCACATCCCCGCTTCCGATCGTTTCGCTTTTGAATCCCTGCCCCTCCAGAATCTTGCCCGCGATGGCAACCTGGAGCGTGCGGACATCCGGCACACTGATGCCGTTCTGCTTCGGTTGTTGCTTTTCGGAAGCCTTCGGTGATTTCGGGAACCGGCCGGTACTGTTGATGATCCGCTCGGCGATTGCGCGGAAGATGGGTGCACTCGTCAACCCGCCGTAGTAACTGACCGCACGCGGGTTATCCATCATCACCAGACAAACAATCTGGGGATTCTCGACAGGGAAGAATCCGACGAACGAGGCGGTGTAGCTCCCCATCCCGTACTTTCCGTCGACCACCTTGCGGGATGTTCCGGTCTTGCCGGCGATCCGGACCCCGTTGATCCGGACATCTTTGGCGCTCCCGTTTTCCACAACCCCCTCAAAGGCTCGGGTCATCAATTCGGCTGTTTCCGGCGTGACGACTGTTCGGATCACCTGCGGACGTTGTTCATAGATCGCATCGGTTTCAGCATTCGTGACACGGGCAACGACGTAGGGACGCATCAACACGCCCCCGTTTGCCACCGCAGCATACGCGGCGGCAATTTGAAGGGGGGTCGCGGCGATTTCGTAACCGTAGGAAAGCGTCTGCAATGTTGTGCCGGACCATTCATTCGGCTTTTTCAGTCTCCCGCGCACTTCCCCGGGAAGGTCAATCCCCGTGGGGATGCCGAAACCGAAGTTCCTGGCCTGACGGTACAGGCGTTCCGGACCAATGATGAGGCTCGCCTTGGCCATCACGATGTTGCTCGATTGCTCGATGGCCTCCTGAAACGTGAGCATATCGTGCTCGTGGGTGTCTTTGATCAGCCGGAATCTGCCTCCGGGAAGAGGGACCCTATACGTTCCCCCTTCGGCATTGAAACGCTTTCCCGGGGCGATGAGGAAATGCTCGTACGCGGCGGACCCCGTTACAATTTTAAACACCGATCCGGGCTCAAAGCTATCGGTGATCACCCTGTTGCGGGCGGCATTGATGTCGTACGAGCCGAGGTCGTTCGGGTTCAGCCCGGGGAAGTTGGCGAGTGCGAGAATCTCGCCGGTCTTCGGGTTCAGCATGACTGCCAATCCGGCATCAGCTTTGTAGCGTTCGATGCCCCGTTTGAGCTCTTCCTCGGCAATGGATTGGTACGCCAGGTCGATGGTGAGGGTGAGATCGTTGCCATCCCTCGGCTCGAGGCGGGGATAATCGACTGACGGTCGGGCCCGTCCCAACCCGTCGCGCTGCATGATCACCGATCCATCTTTCCCCCTGAGGTACTCGTCGAATTGCAGTTCGAGTCCGGAGATCCCTTTATTATCCACATCCGTGAAGCCCACCAGCGTTCCCGCCACATCGTCGTAATGGTAGAGCCGTTTCGGTTCGTTGATGACGATAACACCGCGAAGTTTTGCCGACTCCAGTCTCCTGGCCACTTCGGGTCGCACGCGGCGTTCCATCCACACGAACCGCCGTGTTGCCCCGGAGCTCGTTATTGCGCTCATCCTGGAGAGATAGAAGGACCGCGGTTTGCCGAAGACGAGGGAAAACTTTTCCGCCACAACCCCTGCACCGTTCGCGATGACCTTCGGATCGGCGGCGAACGAGACGAGCATCGAGTTCGAGACGATCACGTTGTCGTTTCGGTCGAGCATCGTTCCGCGTACCGCGGGAAGGACAATCTTCTGTTCGTACTGCCGCCGCGCTTTCTCCTGGTACGCGGCCGAATCGATGACCTGGATCTGCACCAGCCGAACGGCGATGACCACGAAGAACGCGGCAAGTCCCAGCTTGAGCATGAACAACCGGCCGTTGAACGGCTTCGCCGGTCCCTGCTCAGGCGCGCTGGCTGGTTGGTTCTGTGGTATGGTGAGGTTTTCAGGCATCAGCGTGGCCGCGCAGCCTCTTCCAGTTCACGGAGTTTCTCCCGATCGATCTCAAGCCATTCAGGTGCGTCTGTTGGATTCTGCAATCCAAGTTCCTCTTCCGCCCGTTTACGGACCCGCTCGAGGCTCGAGGTCTGGTTGATCCGGGCTTTCAGCATCTCCTGGTCGTTCAGGATTTTTTCAAGTTTCTGCTCTTCCTTGTGGATGTCGTTCACAAGCTGGTTGACGGCAATGATATTGCCGATATAGAGCACGATCGCCACCGCTGCGAGCATCAGGAGAACGATGATCCGTGACGGCGGGATTCTTCGTTTTGTCACTTTCCGGTTTTTCGGCGGGGTGGTGTCCCCTTCAGCCAGGTTTGGTGGAGGAGGGGGAGGCATGGTGCCGCCGTAGATCATCCGTCGTGCCGGCTCCGGCTCGGTGATCAGTTGCCCCCTCGGCTTGGAGGGCCTGAGGGGCGCAGCGGGAGCGTCCGGCTCCATGGCCCGCTCCGCCAGCACTTCTCCGCTATTTCTATACAGTTTTGACAAGGTTGTTCGTGCACTTAGTGCACTTCGTGGATAATATTCTTTTTGTCTTTTTCAAAATCAGTTCTACGTTAGCTTCTCCGCCGCGCGAAGCTTCGCGCTCCGTGCGCGGGGATTGGCCCGGGTTTCCTTCCCGGAGGCTTCAAGGGGTTTCTTCGTGATAATCTTCAATGTTGGTTGAAGGATGGTGTCGGGGACCAACTTATGGCCGGAAGGAAGGGACGTTGCGGCGGCGCGCTTGAACATATCCTTCACAATCCTGTCCTCGAGCGAATGATAGGCGATCACCACGATGCGTCCCCCCGGGTGAAGCACATCAACTGCCTGGTTCAATCCTGCCTGCAATGATTCGAGCTCGTTGTTGACCTCGATGCGGAGCGCCTGAAAGATCCGGGCGAGCGACTTGTTCAGGAACCGTTCCCCGACGCTTTCCTGCACCAGTGTTGCCAGATCTCCCGTTGTTGCGATGCGGTGATGATCCCTTCGCCGGATGATGGCCCTCGCGATCCGACGGGAAGCACGCTCTTCACCGAATTTCCAGAACAACTCGGCCAGTTCCCGCTCCCCGTACCGGTTCACGATCTCCTGGGCATCGATCGCGCCTGACCGGTCCATCCGCATGTCGAGCTGTTCGTCAGTCCGGAAGCTGAATCCCTTCGACGGCTCGTCCAACTGGAACGAAGAGATCCCCAGATCGAACAGGACGCCGGAGACCGGGGGCACACCCCGCTCCACAAGAACGCCTTGAAGATTTCGAAAATTATTCCTGATGCATGTCGCCCGATCGCCGAACGGCTGCAGTCGTTGCGCGGCGAAACGGATGGCGTCTTCGTCGGCATCAAACCCGATGACTTGTCCGGAAGGGGAGAGAAGGGAAAGGATCGCTTCCGCGTGCCCCCCTCCTCCCAGGGTTGCATCGACATAGACGCCGTCCCGCCCCGTGATGAGCAACGAGAGCGCTTCATCAACGAGGACCGGCGTATGATAGAACGCGTCCTGCACAGGGTGCCGGTTATGAATTCGGCTTCAGAACCGCTTCGGCGACCGTCTCGTACGTCGCCGGCTGGTTGTTCATGTATTCTTCGTAGATCTTCGGGTTCCACAGCTCGATCCGCTCCAGAACGCCGATGATCAACACTTCGTTTTCAATGGCAGCAAATTTCAGGAGGTCCTGCGGAATCGAAAGACGGGCCTGGCTGTCGAGCTGTCCGTCCACGGCCCACTGCAGGAGTGTCCGGACGAAAAACCGATGCTGGGGAATGGAAGGGGAGAGGCTCCGGATCGAGTCCTCGACTTTGGCCCATTCGTCCTGCGGGTACACGAAGAGACATTGTTCGAAACCGCGCGTAACAATGAAGGTGTCGTTCGATGAAGGGGAGACATTCTTCCGAAGTTTTGCGGGGAGCGCGAGGCGTCCTTTGTTATCGACCGAGTAGGAAAATCTTCCTTTGAAGGACGACATAATCAGATTGGGGGGTGTGAATAATGCTTGATTTTATTGGAAATCTATTCTCCTATCTTCC
>DKJQ01000248.1:0-6385 GCA_002454845.1 Ignavibacteria bacterium UBA6688 | reverse complement strand
CTATCTTCCCCACTTTTCCCCACACGAGATGGAAAGTTAGAGTTTTAGTTAGTAAAGTCAAGTGAAAAATGGTTGAAAAATAAGGGATTTACGAATGTCTCGGCGAATACGGGGGGCGCAAAATAATCAATTGATTGGGCCGATTCCCCACACAATGAGATGGCGAAAACGGGCTAAAACGGAATGTTTTGAGGTGGTCGGAGAGACGAATTACCACATGTCAGAAAGGGGGGCGGTTCAATGCAAACGAGGAAAACAAGGGGTCCTGGAGATCCCAGACCTATTCTTCCTCCGGGTTGTAGTAAAAGTTGTCCGGATAGGGTCGATGGAAGTTTTCCAGAACAAAGGCAGCGAAGAGGCCGAATCCTCCGGCAATGTTGGTGTAGTCCGGCTGGTCTGTCCGGATCGAAAACTCGTCGTTGAAGCCCCCGGTGATATTATGGTAATTGAACAACGGTTCCCCAATCTGGGTCACATGCACCGTCGTCCTCACAAACTTCACCGCCACGGAATGTTTATAGACGATCCGATCCATGATTGCCTTATAGGCAGTTCCGCCAAATCGCTGGATGATGCCCCTCCGATCCGCGTATGTGGAGAGGGGCCATTGGGCATCGGTGAGCGAAGTGTCCGGAGCCGACAATGGGACTTCCATGCTATCTGCATGCACAACACTTCCCTCGCGATACTCGAAGACGACAAATAGCTGAATTTGGTAGAGTCGAGTGAGCGTCGAGAGATTGACCGCAACGTCGACGGGTCTCGCGAACCGTGGATTTTGAATCGCGCTCGCTGCCGTAGCGGCATATTGGAAAATCGCTTTCGCCGGCAGCGTCACAGAGGACGAAACGGTTGGAAACCCGGAAGCATGGACCGCCAGGCTGTAGGTCTGGCCCGGTTCGGGAGTAAGAACATTTGCCACGTACACGTGGATGCCATCGCCGTACCTCAACGTATCACGACGATACACCACCGTATCATGCAAAACGATGGAAGTACTTTGTCGAGTAATCTGCACGAAGGCATCCCGGACGGGCGTCTCGGCCGAGACTTCATACGGATCGAACCGTGGCGGATCGTACGTGCTGTACACCCGGACATACTGTTCCTGTTTCGTATTGGAGAGAACCGAATAGACGACAAGAACAGGTTGATAGGGGCCTTTCGGGTTGAACGACTCGTCGCATGAAAGGCAACAGAGACACAGGCCAAGCACGAACACGGTATGGAGGGATCGCGCTTTCATCAGTATTCGAACGTCACGGTGGCTGAAGGAAAAAACGGAATCATGTCGATCCTCTGACCTGTGTACCGTTCAAAGTAGAAAACATTGTTCCGGTTGTACACATTCATAATATGAGCTCCGATGCTTCCGCGCGCCTGACCGAGCTCGAATCGGTATGTCATCCCGGCATCGAGCCGGTGATAGGGGTTCAAGCGTGCGGCGTTCTTCGGACCGAGAATTGCATACGGCGCGCCGGTTTCATGCTCCGGGGGCGTATGCACCGGGTCGGGGAGGACGATCCTGTCGTAGAACCCCAACGTCTGTGTGAAAGGGTACCCCGAGCTAAGTTCCCAACGTATGTTCAATTCGAAATCCCTCCACGGTCTGAACGCGCCAAGCAGATTGATGTGATGACGCACGTCGTAGCGCGGATAGTACGTCAGCCCTCCCGCCGTTACGCTGACCCATCCGTACGAGTACGCCCCGTACAGGTCGATCAGTGGTGAGCCGAACCGGAGGAGCAGCTCCGCGCCGTAAGCGGTTGCGTCGCCGCCGTCAAGATAATCGGGATCCTGCGATCGCACCTTATCCCTGTTGTAGGAAGTGAGATTGTCGAAATCTTTGTAGTAGCCCTGCATGCTCGCAGCGAGTAAACCGGTGATCGGTCCTTCCACACCGGCAACAAAATGAATGGCCCGCTGCGGCTCGACGTACGGGGGGACCTTGATCCACGCATCGAAGATGGAAATCAGGTCGTCTTCATTGCTCACGGTGATGAGGCTCTGGGAAAACCGGCCGTACGACACTTTCATATTCCAGTCTCCGGCCAGCGGGTGCCGCGCACTGATGCGCGGTTCCAGGAAGCGGAATCCCTTTTCCACCAATTTGCCCATTTCGGTGTGAATGCCCGCGTCGATCAGGAGGCTGCCAATGGGGCGCTGGTACCGGTACCACATCATCGCTTCGGAGAAAGAATTGCTCGATTGTCGTTGAAACGCGGCGGTATTGACGAGCCTAAAAACTGTCTTCGGAAAGGAGAAATCGACGCCGAACATCGACTGCTGTCCCGATTCGCCGTACAGGGTGGCTTCGATTCTCGCTGCCGCCTCCTTGACGGAGGTCGAGGCGGGGGTGAGGAAGCGGGACCGCTTGGGATCGCGCACGGATTCGAAATTCGTCACATACACGGAAGCGCTGGTAAAAAGCCGGTCAGCCACGAGACCGGAGACGGAGAGACCGATGGTCATGTTGCGCCAGGTGTAATCTGCGTCCGCCGGATCGTCGGACAGCAGGTCGTCGCCACTCATCAGCACCTGAGCACTGAGTTTGTGGAGGCCCGGGACGTCCGCGCTCACTTTGAGGAAGAGGTCATAAAACGAAAGTGGAACGTCGCGCCGCGTCAGCCGCTTGAACGTTTCAGGGAAGAGTGATTTCCGCGCGCTCGCGATCCATCGGATATGGTCGCCCACCGGCACTTCGAGTTGAAGTTTCGTTGAGAGCAGGTTCAGATGTGTCCGCGCCGAAGCACGGTCGCTTCGTCCTTCGCGCGTGTTGATGTGGATGACGGATGAGAGTCGCCCGCCATACTCTGCCGGGAACGCGCCCGTGTACACTTCGGTGGAGGAAACCACATCCGGATCGAAGATGCTGAAGATGCCAAGCGCGTGGAAGGGACCGTAGATCCTCATGCCGTCCAGCATGACGAGGTTCTGATCTCCCGCCCCGCCCCGGACGAAGAACTTCGCGCTGACGTCGCTCGTCGTCACAACGCCGGGAAGGATCTGGAACGCGTGAAAGATATCCTGCTGCACCGCCACCGGTGCGAGGCGCAGCTCCTCTTGCCGCATGACGTGAACGCTCGTGTTGATTTTGGTGACCTCGCGCTCCTGCTCTGCGCTCACGACCACTTCCCCGAGTTCAATGGAGGTCGGGGCAAGGGCCAGGTTCACGGTCAAAGAACCGTTCCCGATCGTTATCCTGCGCACGAGCGTTCGATAACCGATGGCGCTGGCGGTTACGATATGAGCGCCCGGGGAGATGTTCGGGAGGAGGTAAAAACCCGAAGCGTTTGCCGCTGCCCCTCTGTTCAGGAGGATGATGCGGATATTCGCGTAGGGGATCCTCTCCCCGGTTATACTGTCGCTGACCGTGCCGCGAATATCATACGTCTGGGCGGCAAGGATGAGGGGGAGAACCAGGAACGAGAGAACGGCACTCAGTCGAAGGGGAAGGTGGGATGGAATCGCTGTAACCGAAGGAAAACGCCCGTTGAAGAAAAGTTCGTCGTACATTCATCAAGAGTTTGCCGGAAATTTGACCGAATGTCAAGGCAGGGCATTACGTCTGTGGAATGGCGGAAAAAAATATCCATGTCAAATTTTCGGTGGAGTACAAATGAGCGGAATAGTATCTTTGTTCCGTCAGAATCATTGAAGAATCAGGAAAAGGACGAAGTCGATGCTTACATTGTCAAAAAGAGAAATGGAAAGGGCCTCCTCGGCCCGCGATAGTTCGTACGACGGCATATTCTTCCTCGCGGTCAAGAGCACCGGGATCTTTTGCCGCCCGTCATGCCCGGCTCGCAAGCCGCTCCCCAAGAACATCGAATTTTACCCCACTCCCCGCGAGGCGCTTTTTGCGGGTTTCCGTCCCTGCAAACGGTGCCGACCGATGGAGACTGACGGGAAGCCGCCGGAGTGGGTGCGAGAGTTGTTATTGACAATCGAGAAAAATCCGACCGGACGGTACGGAGATGCATATCTCCGGTCCGTCCAAATTGATCCAGCACGAGCACGGAGATATTTCATGAAGACATACGGAATGACGTTTCAAGCCTATGCCCGGGGGCGACGCCTGGGCACTTCACTCGAGCAGATCCGCAAAGGCGCCGACCTGGATGATGTCGTGCTCGGCCACGGCTACAATTCGCACAGCGGTTTTCGCGAAGCCTTCACCAAAACCTTCGGTCGGCCCCCAGGAAAGAGTCGGGCATCCGATTGTATTCTGGTCACGTGGATTGAAAGTCCGATCGGTCCGCTCCTCGCCGGCGCAACGGCCGAAGGGGTGTGCCTGCTGGAGTTTACCGATCGGCGAATGCTCGAGGGACAGTTTGCCACGCTCCGGCTCCGGTTTAAAACCGCGATCGTGCCGGGGGAGAATCAGCACCTTACCGCATTGAAACAGGAACTGACAGAGTATTTCACCGGGGCCAGGAAAAAATTCTCTGTACCTCTTGTTTTCCCCGGGACGCCCTTCCAGGAACAGGTGTGGAAACAACTCCTGAAAATCCCATACGGTGCAACGGTTTCCTATGAAGACATCGCGCGTCGCGTCGGATCACCGAAAGCCGTCCGTGCGGTTGGAACCGCGAACGGTATGAACAGGATCGCCGTCGTGATTCCATGTCACCGTGTTGTCAACAAGAACGGTGAACTTGGAGGGTATGGGGGAGGACTCTGGAGGAAGAAGATGCTGCTGGCGTTGGAGAAAGGACAGAAAGCATTGTTCGAACATACATAGGCCAAAGCGTTATTTCGGCCTACACAATCCTCATCGACTTTAATTCTTGTTCCAGGGTTGCCGGATCCGTGAACCTGATCCCCTGCACCCCGACACCCAGGGCAGCTGTGATGTTCTCTTCGATATCATCGATGAACAGGATCTCTTCTGCCGGCAGATCGATCGTTTCCACCACCGCATGGTAGATTGCCGGTTCGGGCTTGAGGGCAAGCAGCTGGTAGGAGAGGAAGTGGACCGGGATGTGTCTCAACACCGGGAGGTTTTCAAGGCACAGGTGGTAGTGAAGCGGATTGGTGTTGCTGAGCAACCCGACGCGGTTGGAGGCGGCAACGTGCTGAACGAGATCCTCCATCCCCTCCAGCGGCTTGCCAATGACAGAGAGCATCGCTTTCTCGATCTGTTCCCTCCCGAAGTGAAACTCCCCGTGATTGAGGAGCCCCTCCAGCCTGGAAAGATACTGTTCCGTCGAATCGCCTCCCCGCTCGTACCGTTTGACGATCTCGATCACCTTGGGGCCGTACAGTTTCCGGTTTTCCGCTGTGTCGATGCCGAGTGTTTGGAGAAACGCCTCCGGGTGGATCCGGACAAGGACGTTGCCGAGGTCGAACAACACAACCGCTGGTTTCTTCATTCACGCACCTCCACGGTTATCTGAATATCGATCGTGATCACGACGTAATAGCCTTTCCCCGCCGGTCCGCAATTGACGATCTGGGAATTTCCTATCGTATCCTTTCCCCGCGCTTCGTGAATGTGTCCGCACACCACGACGTCAGGTTGATGCTGCTCGATGAACGACCGGACAGCCTTACTGCCGACATGGGTTCCCGAAAGAACTTGATCGACGGCCGTATTATACGGCGGTGCATGGGGGATGAAGATTTTCCAACGTGCCAATTCCAAATCTTTCCACCCAGATTCAGCCCGTTGCCGGATCGTTTCCTCTGGAAGCTCATAGGGAGTGTTCATCGGTGTGACCGGAGAGCCGGAGACGCCACAGAACCCCACCTTATCGATGACAATGCCGCGCCCGTTGACGTAGGAAGTCATCGATTCAAACGTCGGTTCGAGGGTCAGCGGATCCATGTTGCCGGCCACAGATACAATCGGCTTGCCGATCTGGCGGAACAGTTTCAGCGCATCTTCCGCTTCACGCGGGGAGCCGTTCGTGGTCAGGTCGCCGGCAAGAATGAGCGCGTCGAAGAGAGGCTCCTTCAAAAGGATCCTCTGGACGCTTTCGTAGGCTCCGTGGATGTCGGAAACAGCGATAATCTTGGTCAAATGAGAGCTCGGCTGGTGAAGAGTGAACAGCGAACAGTAAACAGTAAACAGCAAACCGTGAACAGTAAACAGGGAACGGTAAAGAGTAAAATGTAAAAAGTGAAAAGTGAAACGAAAAGTATGAACTTTGAACGTTGAACTACAAACTTTAAACTTGAGGCTGTCAACACGCAAAGATGGCGATAAGTTTTGAGAGATGAAAATTGAGCGGACACAAAAGCTTTACCGCAAAGACGCGGAGGACGCAGAGAAATGCAAGAAAACCTATCTTAATACCGATTAACCACCCAACAAAACTAATGCGTGAAAAGAATCAGGGAAAACAAACTTGCTTTCAATCTTCCGTTCTGTGTCACTCCG
>DKJQ01000247.1 GCA_002454845.1 Ignavibacteria bacterium UBA6688 | reverse complement strand
GAACCGCCACTTCCTTACCGAGAATGTCATACACCCTCAACCGTACCCGGGAGGAATTCGGGAGTTCGTAGCGGATGGTTGTGACCGGGTTAAAGGGGTTGGGATAATTTTGGAGCAAAGCAAACTCCGTCGGGACATTCTCGAGCTGTCCATCGATCTCCGATTTTCTGACAACACCAAAAACGCCAAGCTCACGGACAGATCCGACGAGCGTTGAAGTCCCACGCTCCCGGGTTGTCGGCACCTCGAGCCATGACCCGTTTTTCCTGAGCGCCAGGGTGAACTGATCTGCCTCGGCCACATCCGCCACGGTGACCGAAGCAGGTTGTTCAAGGCTGTACCCCGGGGGTCCGATCGTAAACATGCGCACAGCCCTTGACGGTTGCTGATCGTCAGGATCCGCGGCCGCGATGCCCTCAAAGACGGTGAGATACACCGGCTCCCGGACAGAGCCCAACCCGGCGCGGAGCGAGACCGATCCATTCGTTGAGACGAGCGTGGTGGATTCATGCTGCTTCAACAATTGCGCCGCAAAGGTGATCAGGGTATCGGTATGAAATACGCCATATCGTTTTGCTGCGCGTGCTCGGATCGAGACCGAACCACTTCCTGTCAGTGTTTGGGTTGTATCGATAAAAACCCTGGTTGTCCCCGGAACCGGTACAAACCGCAGGCTCGCGGCCCCGCCGGTTTGCGTCATCGATCCCGACAGACTTGCAGGCCGCAGTTCATCGGAACCGGCGACCACCACATCGATATATTCGCTCAAGAGGGGATTCTGAAGATACCCCAGCGCAAGCAACGGAGCGGCACTGGAGTCGCTATACTCGAAGACCGCGCGGAACATCGCATTGAAGCCGTCCAGAATGTTGTTATTCAGGGCGCTGACATTGCGAAACGTTTCCCACGTATCGGGCGCGCGGGGGTGGTTCGGTCCTCGGTACACAAAGGAGTAATCCGTCAAGGTCGTGTTATCGACTGCAGCATAGGTGCCGACAGAATCATCCTCATCCTCCATAAACCCGAGATACACGGGCCCGGCGAGGTTGGTCAGTTGATTCGCGTAGGCCGAAAGATCGATATCGACAAACGTCGCAACAGGATTCACCGAACGGTCTACCGTCACCAGGAACGGCGTTATCAGGTTGGGCCCGGGCTTTCCGTTGTCATCTCCCCAGACATGAAACATAAAATCGCGATCGTCGTCCGGCAATGCCGTCCCGTTGATGAACTCCTGGTTGAACGCGATCATCATCCTGGCTGACCGCAGAACGTTGGTCGGCACCTTGGGTACAAACCTGACCGCAACGCCCCGCGTCGCTGAACTGTTCCCAAATCCAACATACGGAGCAACATTCGGTGTGAACGGTGTGGGAAATCCGTCGTCATAACGTTCCTCCGCGATAAAATGAATCACTTCACCGGTGGCGGCGTAGGAGAAATTCACGGGGCTGGTGAGATTGGCATTGCTGACGACGAAGACGATGGAGGAGAGCGAACCACCAAAATCGGGAGAGGAGAATTCCACCCCCGGAGTGAGTTCGCGAACCCGGACCATCGAGGGTCCGCTCTCAAGAGCCCGCACCCTCAAACCCGGTTGGCCGGAGAAGAGTATTTTAAAGTCCTTCGCGCCCGGCGAAAACTCCAAGTACTCCGCTGCCTGTTGTTGAAGTGACAAGCTGCTGCTTGCGTTGGGGTCGAAGTACCGGGCAAGCAGAAACGGTCTTGCGCCAAGCGGTGATGCATAACGGTGCTGGGGAAGCGCCAGGGCGTTGTCGCCGAGCCAATTGGCTGTGAAAAAATTCAAGGCCGTCATATCGAAATCGGACGCAATCCCTGCTTGCTGGAGCGCCGCCTGGAACCCGGGGATGCCGTTGGATGGATGCTGCGTAAACCGCCGGATGAATTCCAAACCGTACTGTTCAGCAAGGTACCGCGTCCAGAGCGCGGCCCGGCTGTAATCATCCAGGGAATTCGACCATCCGGTCAACGGGACATTGGTATCCTGCAGGTACCCTGACGGACTGCGGAGAGGATAGCCACAGACACCTTCGGCGTATTCCGATAACCCTTCGTTAAAGAAGGTGATCTCCAGGGGATCATAATTCCATTGAATCAGATGCTGGAATTCGTGCGCGAGCGTCGAGAGGACTAGTGTGGTTCTCCGGGTATTGTTGAAGAAAATCGAGGGGTAGGAGTCGATGTAGAGAAGGTCGCGACGGTTGCTGAAATTCTGGAAACCGCTGGAAGGATTGACATCGAGGGAATAGAAGAATCCGGCAATGAAGGAGCCGGACCCGCTCCATCCGTCTTGGATATCACAGATGAGGAAGTGTGACTTTCCGTCCCCTGCGCCTTTCGTAAAATCCGACCCAACATTCGGGGGAAGACCGAAGAATTGTTTCTCGAGGTCTAGAATACCCCGTGTCGAATCCTGCGAGGGGGCAGGGGTGCGTTGTTCCAGGGCCCGGACGATCTCCTCCACCTCCGCCATCGTGACATGGCCGTTGTCCAGTTCGGCCACGGCAACCCACACATAGCTCTGGCTGGAGGTCGACATCAACTCCGCGCGCACGGTGTCGTGCACGGATTCGTACGGCCTTCGAACCCAGAAAAGCTCCTGGGTCCCGACGACGAGATCAGCCGACTTCTTCAGTGCGTGGATTCGCATCGCCTCTTCGATGCCGGGGTACAGGCGGCGCGTGTTTTCAACCGCCTCCCGGATATTATGCGGTTCGTTCATCGCAATCGTCGCACAGTGTCGCTCGGAGGGAAATTGCAGCGGCACAAGATCCTGGGCGGGGGCCATGGAGAGGGCAAGCAAGAACCCCAGGGTGGGAACCCATGCGAAGCGCAAGATGCTGGGGCATCTTTGATTCATGGGTCTTCGGCTCCTCATCACGTGTTCCCGGTTTATTTCAGAAGGGTGAGAGCACCATCACTCTCTCTGTATACAAAAAAGATACACCAAACTCAACTTCTTCTGAGGAGTTTTGCGATCGCTTGTTTCATGGAGATGATATCGGCGGGGTCGAAAGCTCTGACCAGGAAGGCAAATACAATAAACACAAGACACCATGCCGCTTTGATCGCCAGGCCGCTCACGCTCGCCGGCTCCACGGGAACAAGCAAGGCGCCTGCGAACACCAGCGCCGTGAGGGCTGCCAACTTCAGGATCCTGGACCATTCATACTTGATGCGGTAGACCTGCTGGGAGGCGATGTACATCCCGGCGGCCATGACCACATAGCTTGCCAGCGTGGCAAACGCTGCCCCCATAATTCCGTACAAGGGGATCAACCAGAAATTCACCGCCACATTCACGATCGCCCCAGCCCCCGTAACATACGGCAGCACTTTTGTTTTCTTCTCCAGATAAATCCCGACAACAAAATTGACATACGCCCCCGTAAAGACATAGGAGAGCAGAATAATGGGGACGATCGTAAGACCTTTCCAGTAATCGGGATGAATGAAGTACTTTCCGAAAACCTGAATTCGCACCAGGTCATCCACGAACAGCGAAACGGAGATGAGGATGAAGAGCATGAGCGCAACGAAATAAGTAAAGACCCTTGCGAAGAGATCCTTCGCATCGTCATCTTTGGCATGCTGCAGGAAAAACGGTCGCCAGGCATAGTCGAACATTCCCACCACCAGCATCATCAACACACCGAGGCGGTAGTTGGCCTGGTAGACTCCGACGGTGGCGTCGTCCGTGAGCGCCTTGAGAATGGGACGATCGATTACCTGCATGGCCGCCCCGGCAATCCCGGCCGGCACGTAGGGCAACCCGAATTTGAGGAGATCCCGATACAGTCCCCGAGAAAAACTCATCGTGAATTGCGTAACCGTAGTTCGGAACAACAAGAGAAACGAAAACGCCAGGGCGAGGAGGTTTGCAAGGAACACCCCTTCGGCTTTCATTCCCATCCCGACGATGAAGAGGATGTTCAACGCGATATTGCAGAGGATATTCACGACCCGCAATCCGGCGAATTTCATCGCCTTGTGGTCCATGCGGAGCGACGCGTACGGGATCGCCACAAGCGTGTCAAAGAAGAGGATCCAGCCGGCATAGCGGATCAGATCCGCATGTTCCTCCCCGATCCCGATCCAACCGGCCACAGAACGTGCCGAAAAATGAATCACCAGGGAAAAGAGGACGGACGTGCCGAGCAGGGAAATGAACGGCGTACTGAAGTTTTGTTTTGCATCCCCGTGCTCCGGTGTGGAGAAGAATCGCATGTAGGCCGCCTCCATCCCATATCCATAGACGATCACCATGAAGGCGATGTAGGCGTAGAGGGTGGCAACGACGCCGTACTCGGAGGGAAGAAGATAATTGGTGTAGAAAGGGACAAGCAGGAAATTCAGGAAGCGACCGAGGATGGAGCTCAGGCCGTAGATAGCCGCCTCTTTGCCCAGCCGGAGAAGTTTTTCAAGCATGCGGAGAGGTCGTTGGATGCATCACGGATGAATCCGGGGAGGCGGCAGCAAGAATGATGCCCGGTTCCAAGTTATCGGGGCTCATCGATCAGCATCACCGGGATATCATCCTGCACGCGGTACACATGCCCGCAAGATTTGCAGGTGAGCGTGTTTTGGTCCTGCTTGTAATCGAGATCCCCTTTGCACTTGGGACAACAAAGGATTTCAAGAAGTTCTGGTTTCAACATAGACTTCAACTTAATGGAGGTAAAGAGAGTTATTGACACAAATTCCAAATTCCAAATAACAAATCTCAAACTGTTTGGAATTTGGTGCTTGGAATTTGGTATTTTCTCCAGGCTCTCATGTTGCTTTCCCCATTGCCTCTTCCAGCGTATGAATGAAGATTGCCGGCGCGCGCGTGGGTTTGCCGGTGGCGGCGTTCAAAAAACTGTGCACGGTATATCCTTCGACGATCACCTCAGACTCCCCCTCAACCGTCACGTTGTATTCGATCCGGATCCGCGCCACGGGCATGTCCTTGAGGATCGTCTGAACATTCAGGAGGTTGTCGTACCGAGCCGAACGTTTGTACCGGGCGAAGGCCTCAATGACCGGCAGGAAAATACCGTGCGCCTCAATGTCGGAATACGGAAGCCCGATGGCGCGGAGCAAATCCGCTCGCCCTTGCTCGAAGTACTCGAAGTACTTTCCATAGTAGACAAACCGCATCTGGTCTGTATCCGCGTACCGAACCCGTATCTGTGTGGTCTGACTGATCATCGCTCCTGCCCTCCCGGCCCCGGGTTACTCCGCCCAGCGTCCCATTTCACTGAACTTCTCAATTCGTTTCTGAACCAGCTTGTCCGGCTTGAGTTTCTTCAGAACCTTGATCTCCTCGCTCAGAATGTTCTTTAGTGTTTCCGCGGCCATGGCATGGTTCCGGTGCGCGCCCCCCTGGGGTTCAGGGACGATCCGGTCGATAATCCCCTGCTCCAGCAGGTCGTTGGCGCTCAGTTTTAATGCCTCGGCGGCTTGTTCCTTGTAGTCCCAGCTTCGCCAGAGAATGCTCGAGCAGGACTCCGGTGCAATGACCGAATACCAAGCATTCTCAAACATCAGGATCCTGTCCCCCACACCGATCCCCAATGCTCCTCCGGACGCGCCTTCTCCAATAATCACCACCACGATGGGAACAGGCAGGTGGGACATTTCAAACAGGTTTCGCGCGATGGCCTCGGCCTGTCCCCGTTCCTCAGCCTCGATTCCGGGATACGCCCCGGGCGTATCGAGCAGGGTAATAACCGGCCTGCGAAACTTCGCCGCAAGGTGCATCAGTCGGAGCGCTTTTCTGTATCCTTCCGGATTGGGCATGCCGAAGTTACGGTAGACATTGGATTTTGTGTCACGTCCCTTCTGGTGGCCGATCACCACAACGGGATCTCCTCCCAACGTCCCAATTCCGCCAACGATCGCCTTGTCATCGCCGAAGTGGCGATCACCGTGCAGCTCCACGAAATCTTCCAGCATCAGGTGGATGTAGTCCAACGTATAAGGACGGTCCGGGTGACGGGCCAGTTGCACCCGTTGCCAGCGCGTAAGGTTGGTAAAAATAGATTCGCGGAGCTGGTTCACTTTGCTCTCCAGTGTCTTTATTTCATCCGCAATATCCAGGTTGTCCTCATACTTCCGCATCTCAATGATTTTTTGTTCCAACTCAAGAATGGGCTTTTCAAAATCCAATGCCAACTTTGCCATGACTACACTCCTTTGTGTGCAGAGCCCTTTGCCGCGGTCGACGCGCCCTTGCCTTTGCGCCGCCCCGGAGCCCGTTGGATCGGTGCAGGGGATTCCGGAAGAGGTGCTGCATCCAGCGGCCGCACATTCCTTTGCACCATCGCTTTCAGAAGGATCTCCGTGTCGAGTGCGACCGATTGGTTTTTTGCGTAATACAGATTGTACTGCTCAAGCTCCTGCATGGTAAGACTCCGGTTGCCCTGCAGTTGAACCAATCCGGTCAGTCCGGGCCTTCCGAGGTTCAGAGATGACCCAACAACACCGTTTCCCCGCGGTGAACCTCCATCGTGGGGAAGCGACCTGCCCGCGGGGGGACCGACAAAACTGTATCGCCCCGAGAAGACAGAGGGAAGCATGAGGATGAACCGGGACCGGGACTTTCCCCGAACTCGTTTTTTCCAATATACGAAAGGATAGACTGAAATCAAGAGGAGGAAGGACAGGACCAGATCGAAGCCGCGTTTCAGAATGCGATTTCCTGTCTTCTCGATGTTATAGTTGATTTGCACCAACGGGAGCTCATCCAGGGAATCGACGCTCCCTTTTCCAATAATCACTTCGAGCGTTGTTGGGACAAGATGGAAATTGACCGTTTGCTCGCGCGTCCTGCTGATGACCGACAGGATATCAGTGTACGAGAGGGTCTGCGTGGAAAAGATCACATCGCTCACATGTAAGTCGTGGATTACCTTCCCGATATTGTCCACACTTCCCAGGATCGGTAAGCCGAGCAATGATTCCCCAATCTTTTTACGATTGACATCGATAAATCCCAGGACATCGTATCCGTCGCCAACCCTCGTGCGCAACCGTCGGAGGAGTTCCTGCGCCGAGGCGTCGGTTCCGACAACCAGGGTGCGGCGGCCAAAGAGGCTCTTCCTTCCTTCGGGTGTCGTCTTACCCACCGCGCGGAGTGCCAACCGCCAGGAAGGGAGAAAGACAATGCTCAACCAACCCGAAATAATGGTGACCCCGCGGCTGAACCCGTAATCCTTGAAGAAGAACACGAGGGCAGAGATGAATATAAAACTGACGAGTGTGGCAACGATCGTCCTCGACGCGGACATGCGGTGGCGCGTGTACACACCGGCTGCGGAGAGGCCTGCGATGACGATCACGGCCGGGATGGTGTACACGATCGGATAGGCATGGAGCGGAAGCCTCATCCACGTACCAAACCAGAGAAGTTCTGCCAGGAGGATGCTCAGATCCACGAGGAGAAAATCAAACGCCGCAACCCCCAGGGACCGTGCAAATGCTTTCACCATCGCAAAGCGGGAGGTCACGCTGATCGCGAGGCGCAAAAAAGACGTAAACAGATACGAAGTACTGTGGTGCTTCCGCACGAACAGGTGCATCGCCTGATAAAATGTTCTGATTTCGTTCAGACTGCTGCGGCGCGTGCTTTCCCCCTTGTAATGAATGATCTTCGTGGCGGGCACGTAATAGTTTTTCCACCCGGCGTGCTGGATCCGGTAGCACCAGTCAAGATCCTCACCGTACATAAAGAAGTCCTCATCCAGTCCCCCGACCTGCTCGTACGCCTCGCGGCGCACCATCATAAACGAGCCGCTCACGGCATCGAGCTCGTAGGTTTCATCGGGACTGAGATACGTGAGGTTGTACCGGCCGAACAAACGGGACTTTGGGAACAGAGCGCTCAGACCGAAGATTTTCGTGAAGGCAACCCAGGGAGTGGGGAAGCTGCGCCGGCACGGGAGCTGAAAACTTCCATCCGGATTCAGGATCTTGCAGCCCGCCAGCCCGGCATCAGGGTTTTCGTCAAAGAACCTCATCATGGCCCGAAGCGTGTCCTCCTGGACCAACGTATCGGGATTGATGAGGAGCAGGAGTTTCCCCCGTGCACGCCGGAGGGCGAGGTTGTTCGCCCTGGCAAAACCGAGATTCGTTTCATTGACGATGAGATGGACGGAGGGGAATCGCTTCCGGACCATCTCGACGCTTCCATCGTCCGAAGCATTGTCCACGACAATCATCTCGCCGCGGATTCCCTTCATGGCTTTCTGCAGTGAAACGAGCGCGTGATTAAGGAACTCACACACGTTGTAGTTCACGATGATGACGGAAAGTTGCAGCGGGGTGGTATGTTTGGTTTTGCCGCTCAAGACCGGAATATGATGCAGAGAGGTTTGTCCGACACTTTACCGACTTCGAGATTTGAGAGCTAAGAAAGAAAAAGATTGCCACGAAGGCACAAAGAACAATGAAGAGTTTGAATCACTATAAGCGGTCTCAAAAACAAGCAACACAGTCATTGCGA
>DKJQ01000121.1 GCA_002454845.1 Ignavibacteria bacterium UBA6688 | reverse complement strand
CCTCGCTCGTAATCTGACTGAATGTCTTAATCTCCTGGTCGGTTGCCACGTATTGTGCTTTCCGGAACTCATCGGCAAGCTCATCGGCAGTCAGACCTTCGAGCTCGCTGGCCTTGATGGAAGCCGCAGCCGGCTGGGCAATCTCAATGTGCGGGTTGTAAATGTAAAAGACCTTTTCGGTCTGGCTCCGGATATTTCCCTCCGCATCGGCAAGCACCAGGCGCAACCGGTACCGTCCGGATTGGATGGCGGTCACATTGGTCATCCCCGCCTCAACTGCATGCCGGACACCGAACTTCCGCTGCTTGCTCGTCTCTTTCATGACCTTGCCATCCTGAGCGATGACCTGGCTCTTCACGGTATAGGTATCCTCCGGGTTCAGGTTATAGAACTCGGAGTAGTTGAACACCATGGGATGCGATGTCACGCCGAACACAAGCGTGGGATTGGGTGTTACTTCAAGAGAATTCTTGAAAAACGGATCGAGCTTGTTCTCCGAGTTCTTGATATTCGTGCACAACTGGATGTCGCTTGTCAGCGCTTCACCGCTGAAAGGCTTTAACGTCACCGGAAGGACCATCCCATCCCGCCGCGAGACATCGACGGAATCGACTGCTGTCACCTCAAGCGTGTACTCCCCGAAGGGAAGTGCATACCCGACCTGCGCCACCCGCGATGCACTGTACGAAGGGTCGCTGGTGTCCTTGATACTGACCAAAAGGGGGGAAACATCGTTGACAATATACTCCCCTGTGGTATTGTTCTTGATGCGCGTGTTCAGCCTGACGATACCCAGGTAGCCCTCCTCCGTTTTTTCATACGTCAGGAGGCGTGCGTAAAATCCGTAGTAGACTTCCAGATAGCTGCTCTGGTCGTCATTCCGGAACTGGGCATAGTCAAGATTCAACACAAAGGAGGTCGTCGGCACGATCCTCTGGGCATCAGCAGAACCGGCCATCAGAGCCAACAGCGCTGCACACACTACCAATCGTTTCATAAATCTTCCCTTCCTTTTTGGGCCAATATATCAATATGCAATGAGGTTCGCAAGGAGCCTGAAAGCCCCTGCATGGATATTGAGAAACTGATGATGGAGAGAGCAATCGACGTACGTCATCTTTCCCGCTCCAACCCGCTTTGTGAGGATCAAGGGCAGCCCCCGCTCGCGTACGCCGACAAGCACCGAAGCACCAACCACCCCGGCGGCATCCACATGGTTTAAGGCCCGCTCATAGATCCAGTTGGACCAATCTTCCTCGTCGAGCGCATTCGGTGCAGAAAGGGCTGGATGACCAGCGGCAGGTTCCAAGGGAATCTCTTCATCAAGTTCGAGAGTACGAGTCAGAGTTATGCCCTCAAAGAGAGGGGCTTCGTTCCATATCTCTTCGTCCTGCGAAAGAATCAGAACATGCCCTCCCCGCTCAGCGAAGGATCGCAGGGCGTCTTTCTTTCTCCGCAGCCAGGGACGACTGGTCAGGGCACGGCGATCGATGATCAGGACATCGAACTCCGACCGGCGGATCTCGAAATCCGGCTCCCAAAGAAGCTCGGTATATCGAAGACCGAGGCGGCGCAGCGTCTGCGCCGTCGGACTGTTTTCGACGCCCGGGATGAATCCAATCCGCTTCGATGAATCGACCGCCACATCGAATTTCCTTGCCGCAAACTGTGCAACCCGCTCACGACCGATACGAATCGGGAACACGTACGTACCCGGTTCAGGTTCTCCCTTCCAGGCAAGGAACAATGTGTCGGTCTGGCTCGATCCTTTTTCACTGAGCCGGAACGGGACAGGGTTGGACACCAGGATGGAGTCCCGGACCACCAGCGTATCCCTTACTCCGTCGCGTGAGTTATTGGTCAGACGGACTGCCACCGGCTCCCCCTCCCCCGCACTCACGACCGGCGTTAACACCTCCGTGGTGAACCGCGGGGCGTAGAACATGTTCAGTATTGTCCGGCTGATAAAGCTCTCTTCTTTTGTCTTCCCCCGGTGAATAACAAAGAACATCAACGGCTTGCCATACGTATGATGCAGAAGTCCGAATTCCTGCAACGGGAAATTATACTCGATGGTTCTCGGTGAGAGAAGGCGGAGCTGAAGACCCGGCTCAAAGGGAATTCTTTTTTCGATGTTCTCGTTGACGATCCATCCCTGGTCAATTCCCGGGAAGAAAATCTCGGTCTTCCCTCCGGGGCGGACGCCGGTGACGGAATCGATGGACAAAAAGGCAAGCTGAAGTTCCGTCACAACCGTGTCCTTGAAGCGATAATGGACGGCGACATCCAACAGGAACAATCGAAGGTCTTCCAGGCCGGTTTTCCAATGAAGGAGGGCACGTCGGTCAGGCGCGTTTAATTGATGTACCAGAGCGAGGCGAAGGTCGATTGAATCCATCACCGCTACGAGTTGTCGTACCATCGTCCGCTTCTCTGCCCCGGAAAGCCTCCGCGCCGGTTGTCCGGTCCCCTTGGCCGCCAGGGCGCGCACCTGCTGCTCGATGGAACGCAACGGGGGGGAAAGGGGGGTCGGCAGACCCCGTTCCAACGGAGTGACCTGTTGCCTGCCTGGATACTGGACGCGAAACGAGGGCGTGCTCTGCCGCGACCAGAGCAAACGCTGTTGACCGAGGGAGCGATACAGCGCGGCTGCCTCTTCACCGATCTTTTTGTAACTCTTCCTGGTTCGCTGATGCACTGTTTCAACCGGAGCGTTTGCTCCCTGGGAGCGACCGTCATCAACGACCATGCGTCCCACCGGCCAGCGGGGGGCCGGCGTAAAACGGTAGGGATCGGTTGGAGACTTGACCGGCTCGATCATCTTTACTGCCTCAACGAGATCCGAGACCATCACATTCCATCGGTGACTCTCACCCTTTGCTTCCCAATCACGACACACAATGACGAGATCAGGTTTAAACTCATACAACATCTTGACAAACCTCCACTGAAGCGTGTCCGGGTGCCAGAGCGATCGGACCTTCGCCGTATCCCGGGCCGCCGGGATATCAGGCATGGCAACGAAATACGCGTCTCCTGACAGGGCCTGCATAACCGTGAAAGCCTCTTCCCGTCGCCTCGCCGCAAGTTCGTTCGGCAGAAGGCTTGTCACCCCTCCTTCGCCCCCCTCCCCGTTCGTGACATACGCGCTCATGATCTTCGCCCCTCTCCCAAATCGGTAATAGGCGAGCGTTGCCAGATCCTCATGGCCGGGCTGGAGGGAAACCATCAGAACATTGAGCCGGCCTGAGAGATCGAGTGATTGTTGATAGGCCAGATCCGAATTGGAAGACTGTGGTGTTTGCTGGGCAGAAAGGGAGTATGTAAAAACGGATAAAAACAGCCAATACCGAAGCTTAAAGCGCATGCTTCTAATCCCTCCGTATTACCTTGCATCGATAGAAGAAATGGGCAGGCGACGTGTGTTCAAACTGTGCGGGACACGATGTCGCTTGCAATGATGAGGAAGAGTTTAAAGAATATTTGTCAAAGAGAAAACCCTTTTCTTCCAATGGAATCTGCGGGCTTCTCCTTAACTGGACAAAGAAAAAGGGCCATTCCGTCTGCCATTTCGGCACCGCAGAACATCCCTTTTCCTGCAAAATCCGAAAATAAATCCTTGAACCAAAAATAAAGAAGGCGACGATGATCATCGCCGCCTTCTTGATACTCATTACTTTCTACTTTTTACTTCTTACTTTTTACTTTTCACTGCTTTTAGAACCCAAACTTGAGAGCGATGACCTGGTTGCCGTCGAAGAACTCGGTCGTCCGGTAGGCATAGTCCACCGTGATCCCGATTCCCGTGCCGGCCCATTTCAACCCCGCTCCAAACGAGGAACCGAAGATGTTCTCCTTGGTCTCAGCCTGGGGGGTTAATCCCACACCCGCCCGACCGAAGAGCTCGACACCCTCAATCTTGAAGCCCAACTCTCCGCCCACACGGTATTCGTCCAGATACAGGTTGTTGTTCGTGAACGATCCGTTCAGCGTCCACTGCATGTTCTCCTGGAACGATCCACCGTAGGCAAGGCCGATCTCCACCAGCGATGGCAGCTCGAAGCTCGCCCCATCCAGCTTGTAATTCTGCTCCGGACGACGTCCGTCCGATGCCGTGCCCCTCTGATACAACCCCGAACCGTCATACTTGATCTGGGGACCGATATTCTTCACCGCCACACCCATCTGAAGGCCCTTGATGCCCCCCAGACCATTGTATTGCACTCCAAAATCGAGCGCAACACCGCTGGCGCTCACACGGTCGATCTGTTCCGAGATCACTTTCACCGTCGTGCCCACCGAGATCGCATCCGTAAGGCCGCGGGCATACGACAGGCCTACCGTGACGAACGTCGGAGAGAAGAACCTTCCTCCCCGTCCTTCCGGATCGTCATCGGTCGTCAGAAGAATATCGCCAAAATCAAGCGCCTTCACGCTCAGGGCGACGTTTCCAAATTCTCCCATCTTTGCCCCCACCGCACCATAGGTCACACCGATATCGGCAAGGTAGGTCATCGATGAGAACATCCCTTCAGCCGAGACGTCAAGACGTCCCAGACCTGCAGGGTTCCAATGGATCGCCTCCACACCTTGCGAATTGGCAAGCGTGGAACCTCCCATGGCAAAATCCCGTGCTCCGATCGGGATCAACAACTCCGTAGCGGCCGATGTGCCGACCCGCTTGTTCTGAGCAACCAAACCCTCGATGCTCAACACCAGCAGGCAGACGACAACGGTCAGGCTTACTAGACTTCGTTTCATAGGACTTTCTCCTTGTTCAATTGTCTGACGTTCTTTTCGTGATTGAAGGTCTGATGAAGGTTACCTTCCTCAGCGCTTAAGCTGCGATGAAGGTAACCTTCAACCTTCGTCACCTGCTTTAATACACGTCGAGCACTTCCTGCTCTTGAATGATGGCAATCTTCAACGTCTTGGCCATCCCCAGGTCCGGCATATCGACATGAGCAATGTACATACCGCTGGCCACTGGGAAGTTGTGCTGGTTCAACAGGTTCCACCGGATAAACTGGCCGTCGTCATCCTTCTCCACCGTCCGGACCAGCTGTCCGGCAAGGTTGAAGATGCGGATGGTCGCCTTCTTCGGCAGAGAGTTGAACGTCACGAACTTCGAGAACCGGCTCGTCTCGGCAGGGTTGAACCCGTAATACGGGTTCGGGAACACCCCCACCTGCTCGGCTGCCGTCTTCTCCACATCCTGGCCAGACTCCGGCGCCGGGGCAGTAAAGGTGAAAACATCTGCTGTGGTGTTGGCAAAGTTCGGTGTAATCTTAAACACCTGCCCATCGGCGATGTCAGCGAATCCACCCGTACCACCACGGTTAATTGGCCACAAAGCATACAGCGATGGGAACTCTTCGGCCTGGTTTAAAGCGTTTCGAGACGTAAAATAGGGATCCGGTGTCGCCGTGTAGTCTGTACCGAAAATAAACAGGTACATCCGGTCGGCGTTTGATCCGGTCGTTTGCCACGGACCTGCTTCGGTTGCGGTCCCTGCCTGAGTGACGTACGCAGCCGCCAACTGTCTCTCAGGATTCGAGGTCACGTCCCAAACCGTAAAGTACTGAGGGATATAATCCACATAGCCATAGCTCGGAGTCCCGCCGCGCACATACCGATAGGCGTTCTGGCCGGTTGGCGTCGCCTGGAACCGAACCTCCACCGTCACATACTTATCGGGCGTGATATTGCTGCCAAAAAAATTCGCGCCAACATCCAACCCGCCAAAGAACTGCGCGCCACCCCAGTTTACACCCGTCAACCAGCGCGTGCCACCGGTAAACGTATAATTATTGATTGCAACCGGCGGGCCGATCACTTTCAACAACATCCCGTTCACGACCGCATGCAGTTCGTCATCAAGCTGGTGCGATTGGTCGGCAAGGATGACCTGGTTCTTCGTGGTATTGGTCATGGTCCAGAGGAAGGATGCCGCATCATCAGGATCCGCTGCAAAGGTCACACGGTAGGTATCGCCGGTCAACAACAACGGATTGACGACGATAGGAGCTACGACTCCATCGCTTCCACCGACATGCGTGACCTGCACGGTATCCAGAGCGCCGATTTTCAATGTCTTCCCGAACGGAACTTGCGGACGCACCGTGTAAACCGTCGGGCTCGACTCCAACTGCGCCGGCAGGAAGCCGGCCTGCTTCGCAACGGTATAGGCCGTCACGGCGACGTAATACTCCTGGCCGTTGAAGAGCTTCTCAAGGTCACGGACGTAGTCTTTATCAAGTTTGAAGCGCCGGGTGATGCCGCTGTTCGTCCCAAACTGCACCGGCTTGAACAACACCAGTCCCGATGCCTGGTCGAACTGCTCATCCAGCACCACCGCGGGATCGTCCGGAAGATCGAACGTCGCAATCCGTTTCGTGCTCGCATCGTTCAACGAGGAGCCGCGGCTGGCAAGCTGGTAGACGTTGTATCCTTCAAACTCATACTGTCCCGGCTCGTTCACCCGTTGCTCGATATCGATTATGCGCTGGGCATTGGAACCCCACTCCAACACCACCTCGCCATCGAGTTCGGCAATCTTCACATCCGGCGCGAGCGGCGACTTCGGTACTGCAAAGAGAGCATCATAGGTGTTCTGTGCAAAGCGGTCGTTAAACTTCATCACCGCAACCGAGGAGATACGGTCCGAACCCAGACCGACCACCACACCGATGACGATCTCCTGCGTGTCGCCCGGAGCCATCGTGAACGGCCCTGTGTTCAGCAGCAACCGGCGGTCGCCGGGGCTGAACGAGTATGAAGTCCCCTCACCGTCCAGATGTCCCGTGCCGGCCACAGGATCGCCCGCCAGCGGGAATCTTCCCACCGTTACCCCCGGCGGGTGGGGATAGAACGCATCGGCTCCATCCAACGGCACAAACCCGCGCATCATCTTATACCACTGGATCGTCCCTTGGGTATAGTTGTCCGGGGGGTCCGTAAAATTACTCCCGGCCGAGAAGTACGAGAACCCGGTCATCGGAAGGTTTCTGTAACCTTCCCGGTACTTCAAATCGAATACGGCTGTCTCTCCCGGCGCAGGCACGATCGGCCCGGCGAGGAAGTCATATGCGGAAGAGGGAGGAGGGAGGTTGTATTTTTGGTACTCCAGATCAATGGCAAGACCGTTGTACACAAACCCCATGCTCAAGACCGTATCGCAACCCAGGAGGTCGTCCCCTGCGCCGCCAAGGTCCGGATCCGACCACTGCGTCACATACATACTGTCGATATAGAACGAACCCTTCGTCCCGCTTCCGTCGATATCGACCCCTCCCTTGTTGATGAACTTATATCGTTGAAAATACAGGTTGCCCATCGCATCGCTCCGATTGTAACCCCAGAGGGTCTTCTGCACTTCCAAGCCCAGGGGTTCTGAGCGGACGCGGGCAAGTGCCGTGGTCAGGGCACGGTTCAGGTCGTTCATCACAGTCCAGAGAACCTGGTCAGCCGGAGAGTTCGGATCCGCGCCGGCAACACCCGGCTCATCTCGCCCCTGCGTGATCAGGCTGTCCACCGTGAATGTTGCGCTGAAAGCCGGGGGAGCATCGTAGACGCCGTTGCCGTTCCTGTCAACGAACGGGGCACCAATCGAGACCGGCCATTCTTTCCAATCCTTGTCATACTGGTCCTTCACGGCCTGGACCTGCGCATCGGTCACCTGGCCGATCGGGATTTCATTGTTGATCGCGGCATCAGCACGGAGATTTTCGTCGGACATCGAGGCATAGTCGCGACGGATACGATACATCCGGGCATCTGCATCGTTCGGGTTCTGGGCAACCGCCGTGGCGTCCGAACCGGTGATCCGGCCGTTTGCCGTGCCGGTCGCGTAGTGCGCTCCCCCCACACGGATCAACTGTTGGAACGGACCCGGTTGCGTCAGCGCTGCATCACGGTACACCTTGCCACCCCACAGCACACCGTCCTGGTAAATCGCCCAGGAGGTGAACCGTGGATAATACAGACCGTTGTCGGAAGCCGGGGAGTGGTTCGATAACCCGTCCGAACGGTGCCAGGACCAAAGGTTGTTGATGTTCAACACTCCATAGCGGGGAGTGCCGGCCCCTTTCTGCAGGCGGTTCTTCTCCTTGTTGGACTTGTCCAGGTCGTCGGCTTTCACGAAAGCCGTCCCGACCAGCAAGACACACGCAAGGATCGCCAGCGAAAATCGTAGCGAGAATTTGCTCATACAAATACCTCCTTCAATTATGAGGTTGATTCAAGAGTTTACTTTCCAAGTATGACAAAGTCCGGGTCCCATTCCGCACGAGCGGAACGGGATCCGGAGAGACTTTCTATCACATTTCCAACTTCAAGCCGACGCGAATCTGACGCGGGGCGGCATAAATATCGTTGCCAACGGCATTGATATACGCCCAGCGGTTATCGATGTTGATCGCCTTGTAAAACTCCGAGTAGTTCGGGATCTGGACATAGGGAGCGGCCAAATGGCTCCGCAGCCAGCCATCGTCCGTCGCCGTTCCGGTGTTCGGGAACACGTTGAGAATCTGATTGCTGTCGAACAGGTTCAACACGTTCACATATAGCTCCGCCGTGAATCCTTCGAAGAAGAATACCTTGC
>DKJQ01000043.1 GCA_002454845.1 Ignavibacteria bacterium UBA6688 | reverse complement strand
TGGCGGGCCTGCCCGACATGCAGTGTGGCGGGGAGAGCCAACTTACTTTCTGACAAAAACCTGATAACCATACGGTTGAAGGCTGAGGGAGATTTTTCCTTCAGAGGGATGTACATCGTCACCGGAAAAAAATTCCATCCAGGATCCTCCCATCCCTGACAGGAAGGAAATTTCGATCCGCTTCTTCCGTCCACCAAAATTGATAACGACCAATGTAGAATCCCCCTCAAACTCACGTAGAAACGAATACACTTCGCCGGTGTCGGAATTTGGCAGAGTGATCAGCTCTCCTCTCCTCAATGCCACGTGCCCTCTCCGCAACGACGCGAGTTTCTTATAGAATTCCATCATTTCCGGATTCTTATCCCAATCAATCTCCCCCTTTTCGAACATGTCGGGCTCCCTTTCATTCCCCACCTCTTCACCGCTGCAGAGAAGCGGAACGCCGGGGAAAGTCCAGACCAGAACCGCGCCTGCCTTTCCCTCTTGCGGTGTTCGCTTTGTCACGACAAGCGTGTCCCAGACATACTTGGCCTGGTTCGTATTGAACCGCAACCGGAGGGATCCCTGGGGGTACTGGTACGCTTCGCTCCTCAGAAGATGGTCGAACGCACTGACCGGCAGGGAACCAAGAAGGACCCGGTCCATGACATCGTACATATTCCAGGAGTATGTGATGTCGAATGCTTCGACATGATGTTCGGGGAGCGTTCCTTCAGAAAGCATCAGCACCGGCTTGATCTTCTCGAGTTCCATCCGCGCCCGTTCCCAGAAGTCGGTCGGCACAAGCTCCGAGACACTGCACCGGTATCCATCAACGTCCGCCTCGGCGACCCAGTATTTCATCACCTCGGTCATGTACTTCCGAAGCTCGTGATGATCATAGTTCAGGTCCGCGACATCGTCCCAATCGGCGTTGGGGGAGACAACGGCTCCCTGCCTGTTCGTCGTGTACCAATCGGGGTGTTCCATGAGGAGTTGCGCATCCCAAGCCGTATGATTCGCGGCAAGGTCCATGATGATCTTCAAACCGTGCGAGTGCGCAGACTTCACCAGCGACCGGAAATCGCTCAGGGTCCCGAGGGGCGGGTTGATCTCATAATAGTCCTGCACAGCGTAGGGGTTTCCGAAACTCCCTCTCCGATTCAACTCACCGATAGGATGGATTGGCAAGAGCCAGACGACTGTCACTCCAAGTTCTTTCAATTCCGGGAGCTTTCTCTCCAGGGCCTTGATCGTACCATCCCGGGAAAACGACCGAAGGGAGACTTTGTAGATAACCGCATCCTTCACCCAATCCTGGCTAGGACGTGCAGGAAGATCTGCGTAGGGGGTTCGCAGGTGCTGCTCCACATCGCGCAGGGGGACAAGCGAAACCGCCCGATAAATACCTCCGGGCCCGGAAAAATCACTCACCCGGATGACCAGAAGGTTTTCCCCCACCCTGAGCGCATTTCGAATTTCCAGGAAGAACGGCTCGCTGTATCCGACATGGGTCCCTATCTTCATACCATTAACCCATACGTCGGCCTCATCATCAACGCCGCCAAAAAACACCACAAGCGGCGGGTCGACAGACGAGACCTCAAACGATGTTGCGAACCAGCCGATCCCGTCGTATTCCTCGAGATTGTACCGGTCCCAGTACCCGGGAACCTCCACCTGCTTCCAACCAGACCGGTCGAACGTCTCGCCAAACCACTCTCCCTCCACTCCATGATCCAGCGAGTCGACGGCAAAGCGCCACTCACCGTGCAGATCCACGCTGGGATCCTTTTGCGACGAGCAACCCGGCAGCGACAACAGTGCTGCGATAATCATCCACAGTACCGACCGGTATGGGATCTGCTTCATGTTTCCTCTTTGGACTGCTACATCACTCCAAAAATATCCCTGATGATTTGTTTTCCTCCGGGAGTCTCCATCACATGAACTCTTCGATTCCTCATCGGCAACTCGTCTCCCGGATTCCAATTTCCCTCGGGACCGCTGTTGGTATATTTATATTCGAGTTCCAGTCCGGGAGGGAATTCAAGTTCGAGCGTCCATATCCCATCCCCTTTCTGATCCCCGTGGCTCCCATCATCAAACAGCCGGACCTTGTTAGGGGTCCACTCACCAAGAGCCTCGTGATTGCCGGCGATATAGATCGCCTTCCGGACATACACTTCGCGGGCATCGACCTGGAAGACGACCGTCACAGTATCCTGTTTGCTCTGGGCCATGGTTCCCTGGACCGGGTTCGGCTCGGCCATATCATCATGGACGATCGGAAGAAAATTTCGGTCGGGCATCGTTCCCTTTGCAAGCCTGGCAAACTTGTAAATATTGTTTAGATGAGTGATGTACGCGAGGTCAAAAGGTTTGTCTCCTGCCGGTGCGGTCTGGTCGGTTCCATACCACCAAAACCAGTCCGATCCCTCGGCGGCGTACATCGATTCCCATGCCCGGTACGCATACCAAGCTTTGGTGTTCTTCTTGGGTTCGGGGGCATGAGGATCAGGCTGTTTCAAACCCGAGTTCTCGAGATCCTTCCTGGCCGTCAAAAGATACTCCCACGCCCGGTTCTCTTCATCATCTCCAATCCATGTGTCGTAGTTGGCGTTGATCCAGGAGCCCGGCCAGAGCCATTCGAGGTTTCTCATCGACTCAATCGGATGGGCGGGAATTCCCCGATGAGGATTTCCCTGCAAGTATTCCGTTACGGTACTGGTGACGACTTGTCCCGACTCATGGAGTTTTGCAAGTTTTCGGTACAGGGCGTTCTGAAAGGTCTTCCCGTCGTTGTCGAGACGATACCATTCCCACGCGTTCTCGCCGTCCAAAATAACCGTGAGCAATCTGTCCGGCTCCCCTTCCCGGGGGGCATAACTCAGGACGTGACGGATAAAGTCATCCGCTGCAACTTCTCCTTCAAGATTCTGGTAAACAAAGCCAATTTTATCGGAGAGATCGGTGTCACGAAACACGATCGCCATAGGATTGTCGGTGCCGTTCGTACCACGCAAGGAATAGGGGTAGTACTTGCTGCAACCCTGGGGCTTGGAACGGGAAAGGATCTTTTCATCGGTGGCCGTCCATGTGATCCCGTGCTTTGCAAACACGGCAACAATGTCATGGGCGACCGATCCTTCCGCCGGCCACATGCCGGTCGGGGAGACACCAAATGTATCCTCGTAATACACAACAGCCTTCGCAACCTGAGCTTCCGCGTCCTTTGGGAAGAAGAATCGTGGCGGCATCGGATCGTTCGGCTGGCAGAGTCTTCCCAGGTCGCTGTCGTAGACAAGCGGCAAAATGGGGTGGTAATACGGCGTGGTGATGATCTCGACCTGGCCGGTATGAAGGGAGGGTTGATACATCATCTTCTTATGGAGGGGTATGATCGCGGCCAGCACCTTATACGTCTCGGCGACAATACGATTGCAATCATCTTCTGCGACCGTTTTCTTCAGCCGATATGTTCCATCCCCTTGTTTGGTGATCAGGTCTGTCAGGTCGATCGTCGCTCCGGTCGCGAGCTTCACCCCCCCTTCCAGAAAATCCGGGTCAAAGTAGGCCATGTAGAACCAGAATTTGATCTCCCGCCGCTCCTGCTCGCTGAGCCCCCACGCATCGACCGCTTTAAAGCGTTCCTGAAGCGCCTTATACTCCGGAAACCGGTTCATGATGACGTCACTGATGCCGAACGCATTCCAAACATTCGTCAAAAGGAATTGCAGGTCTCTCGCATCAAAGTCCTTGGTATGCTTAAGAGCGAGATCGATCCAGGGATCGGTCTTTCCCCGGTACTTCGCGAAATACCTCTTCGCATCAACGTGGTTCCTCTTGAGATCAACGAACGGTTTGAGGCGTTTGAGGTAGTATTCCTCCAGCTGGTGGAGCAGCGAGGAGGTAAGGTTGACCGTGAAATGGATGGTGGGATATTTCTCCAGAATGGACACCATGTCGTAGTAATCCTTGGTGCCGTGGGTCCGAACCCAAGGGCCCTGGAGCTGATCGCTCCCCGGATCAAGGTACAGCGGCTGGTGCTGGTGCCAGATAATATTAAGGTAGAGTGTCGCTCCGGTTTTGGGGTAGTCGTCGCCCATAAATCTTGATCCTCTCAATTCATACAAATTGAGCGATAATATAGTGAAAGAAGAGACAAGAAAGTAAACAGGCGGCGATGAGTCGGTACGAGGGATGGCAGACCTGAAAGGTTCAGAAAACCGGCCGGGACGAAAGACCTGACAGGTTTTCGAAACCTGTCAGGTCTGGGCAGAGAGCACTATTGCGCAGGAACGATACGGAGGATCCTGTCGTCGTTCTCAACGGGGGTTGCGCGGCCGTCGCGGTTGCTGGTTGAAAAATAGATATACCCATCCGGACCCGTCGTGACCTCCCTGATTCTTCGAAATACGCCCTGGAGCATCACCTCCTGCTGAATGAGCCTGTGAGGGGGCTGTTCCGTCACCACAAGTCGTTGAATCCTCTGTCCACGCAGGCCCCCGAAGAAATAATTGGTATTGAAACCGGGAAAGACCGTACCCTTATAGAAGACGCCGCTTGCAGGGGCGATCGCGGGAGTATATTCGAGAAACGGCGATTCCATCCCCGATCGCGTCTCCCGGTGATGAATGATCGGCCAGCCATAATTTTTTCCCGGTTCCACTATATTGACTTCATCTCCGCCTCCGGGTCCATCAAACCCCGAGGGGCCGTGTTCAGTTTCAAAGAGGACCCGGGAAATTGGGTGCCAGTCTATCCCCTGAGGGTTCCGGAACCCGAATGCAAACACGGGCGATTGGGGGTTCGGGTTGTCACCCGGAATCGACCCATCATCATTGACCCGGAGAATCTTCCCCCCGAGAGAGCCAAGATCCTGCGCAATACTCCGTTCGGCAGCATCTCCGGTGGTGATGTAGAGTTTCCCATCCGGGCCAAATCGAAGGCGGCAACCATTATGAACTGAGGATCCGGGCAAATACTGAAGAATTTCCTTCTGATCGTTCAGTGTCCCATTTTCCAGCCTAAACCGGACTACTTTGTTCGATTGCCCCCTCCTGAAATCAAATGTATAACTCACGTACAGAAAACCGTTGATCTTGAAGTTGGGGTGCAGTGCCAAACCCATCAGTCCTCCCTCCCCCCTGTGCCGGACCTCTTTGATTGAGGCGATTAAGAGGGGTTTCTTTTCCCCTTTCTTCAGCAACTGGAGCCGTCCCGGCCGTTCTGTAAAATACATGTTTCCATCGTCATCAAAGGCAAGTGACCAAGGGATTTCGAGATTCTCCAGCACGGTCTCAACACGGTACCGAATTCCATCCTCAGTCGTGAAAACCTTCTGCTGGCCTAGGAGAGAGCTGGAAAGGACCAATATGAAAGAGAATGCCAGGAGGATCGTATTCTTCATGTTTTCTTCCAGAAATAAGGGATCGATCTGAGTTGTTGGCTGCTCAAGAAGAGAATCCGTCTCGTGGAGTATCTGTTTCATGGGCCTTCCGCTTCACTCTTCTCACCAAAGATTCGGTGTGCGTTCC
>DKJQ01000275.1 GCA_002454845.1 Ignavibacteria bacterium UBA6688 | reverse complement strand
AAGCATGGCGGGCAAGTCTACCGCTGAGCTGCACCAGGTTGAGTGAACTTTGTCAGGAATGCCTTTTTTCTGAATACCGCAGCACATTCTCCATCAAATGACGGACTAATATACAAAAAAAGCCCCGCTGGGGCAATAAGTATTTCCTGACTTGACAAAATCGAAAACGTATCGTACCATCGTTCAGAGCATCCCCTCTCCTTGCTCCATCCCGCCACAATACACCTTGGAGGTACGGATGAAACAGGAACAGCATTCCAAACCCGACTCAATCCCTCCACGCTCTCTGCTCCGGAAACTCGACCGTAAAGAGAAGCGCGTGCTCAAACGGCAAGAGCGTCGTGGACAGTTCAGTCTCCTCAAGGCCATGAGCGCCGGACGCGTCAGGGGTGGGCATTCGTTTCACTGACCGCCCCCCGGCCACCATTCGGCAGCAAGGAACGGGGTGGCATGTCGCTTTCGTTGGTCAGTTCGTCCGGACAAACACAGGCTGAACCCACGCCGCCCCTCCACCGGAATCAGAGATCTTGGCCCGGACGTACTGTTCATCCCCCTTCACTATGTACACTGCTCTGTTCTCCACGGAGCTCGAGAGCACGCGACCTCCCGATCCGATGAAGTCGGTCCGGTATTTGAAACTCGATCGCTGTTTGATCCGGATCTCGATCCTATCGGCTTCAATGATCACATCTTCCAATTCGACACCCGTGCTGGCGTAAAACATTCCCGCTTCGAGATTATCGATGATTTCTTGTGCGTTCAGGGAATGCGCACGAACAACCACCCATCCCTTCCCCGGGTTGGACCGCGTGGGGCCGAATTCCCCTTTGAAATGATGGGCGTCATCGACTGCAATCCCATAGATTCTCATGCCTGAGGTAAGGAGAAAATCCCAAACCTCTTCCAACCCCGGCTTTCCGCCTCCCCCCAGATTATGGACGAGCGGATGTCCATTATAAATTTCCAACAAATTGTTGTTTTTCACCTTCAGGAGGGTGAACTTGTCGATCGCCCATCCAAAATTCGGATGGTTGATGTGGGGAGCCCCTTTGACGCTGCGGACCTCGTCCACATTCTTCTGAATCGTCCCAAGCAGCGTTGTGTCAGTTTGCGGGTCCAATTTGCGGGGAATGTTCAATCCGTTGATATGCACCGGCGCTTTCTCGAAGCTCGACGTCAGTTCCTCCCCAGGGATCAAGAGGAAGGAAGAATCAACAAGCCGCGAGAGGGTTTGGGGATCCGTAAAAACGTTGTGGTCGGAAAGAACGAGGAACTGGTACGCCTTTTCTTTATACCAACGGGCGACTTCCTCGGGTGCGGAATCGCCATCGCTCTTGGTCGTGTGGGTATGTGTGTTCCCTTTAAACCAATTCGCTCCGGCCACCCGGGGGATGTCAAATGTGGGACCTTCCTGTCCGTGGAAGAGAGTGACGAGAGCGAGCAAACCCGCTGAGACGAATGGGTGCATGGTGGTTCCTTTCTCATCTCAAGGTACGGAGATTCTTCCTCCGGGCATGCTTTGCCAGGGGAGTACGGCCGCAAGCGTACCGGTGTGCCGTTGGCAGTGAAAGGCAAACGCTAGGGAATCCGCTTGATCACAAAAAACGTGGTATCGTCCCGCAGCTCGGCATTCGCCCTGAATCCCGAAAGCTCCTGCATCATCAAGGTCTTGATCCCTTCTGCGGAAACGTGTGCGTTGCGAGCAACGATATCCCCCGTCCGCTGTTCGCCAAACTCCTGCTGATCGGAGTTGACACCCTCGATCAGGCCATCAGTGTAGAGGAACAGAACATCACCGGTCTGCATGGTCCCTTCATGGATATCCACCATAGCCTCATAGTGATGATCGCCATTGGCACCATTCGCACCGGCGTAGTCCGCCATCACCTCTGTCTGCACGCCGGATGGGGCCAATCCGAGCGCCGCTCCCCCCGGTTGAAGCCTCGACCAGTGCCGCTCCAAAGGTTGATAGAAAATAGCGGGTGTGTGCCCGGCGCGGCAGTACCGGAACCGGCCATCGGGGTAGAGCTGGACCACCGCGATCGTGAGGAAATAATTCTTCTTGAGCTGTCCGTAGAGATGGCGGTTGAGCCGGATCAGCAATTCCTTCGGATTGCTTGAGTCCTTGGCAATGAGCTGAAGGGCGGTCTGGACTTTCACCATATACAACGCGGCGGAGATTCCCTTCCCCGATACATCCCCGATCACGGCGAGGGAGCTTCCATCGCCGAGCGGAATGAGGTCGTAGTAGTCTCCCCCGACATTCTTCGCTACCTCGCTGTGGGCGGAGAGATCGTACCCTCCCGGCGGCGCAAGGGTCCCGGGAAGCAGGCTCAACTGTATCTCCCGCGCCAGTTCAAGTTCGTCCTTGGTAATCATTTTGTCGGCGACTTCCAGCGCGAGAAGAAAATTCAAGATGACGACGCCTAACACGGCGTACGACAGGTCGCTTTGGAACCAGGCGTACAACAAGGAGAAGACGGCGATCGCATAGAAGAGCCGGCGTGCCGGCGTAAGCTTGAGGAGAAACGCCAGGAACATGTTCCAACAAAACACGAGAAAGCGCTTGACGCTGTTCTTTTGCTGGGCTTCGGGCTTCACACTGCGAAGATAGAATTCGTACGACCCTCTTGCTTCCACGTTGACGAGCCGTTCGATCTCTTTGATACTGAGACCGGTTGTAAACACATCGTAAAAATCCCTAATGGACCTCGATGTCTTTTTAATCATGGGAAAGGCACAGGTATGTGATTCGGAAGAAAGTGGGGCTGAGGCCTGAACAACATACGGAGGGAAGGAGAAAAAGTTCGAACCATTGTATTTCAGGCCATTCTGGAAAAATGGTCCCGTTGCCGATCAGCCTGCCAGTCGCAGATATGCCATAAATCGGAAACCGGGGCGTACGTGTGGGGAAGGGTATGCATATAATCAGGGGGGCCAAATTCCGGCGTCAGGGTCGATTCCTTCAATCCCCGCTGTTTCTGCGATTCCCACACCATCCTCCACCATCGCTCATGAGCCTCAAGGTGTCGGCGGTACTCGGGCGCGCGCGGGTCCGGGACCTGCGGGCCCTCTTCGTACCCCACCCGGGCATGCACATGGATGGCGTGGCGGGCACACCGCTGAATGATTTCGGGAACATCGTCCAGCAGCCGCTCGCAGACGCAAACCCAGTGACTGTAGTCGCAGCACAACTTCAGATCATCAATCTTCGTCAGGAGCCGCTCCGTGATCCAGGGATTATAGAGGATACGTCCCCGGTGCGTCTCGTGAGCGACTGGAACTCCCATAGTCCGTTCCAGATCCAGAGCTTTGCTCATGAACTCCACCGACTCCGGCTCGCTGAATGAATCCCTCCCACTATGGCAATTCACCAACACCGGATTGCATGCAGCTGCCTCTTCAAGTTGCTGCCGGAAGGACGCCAGGTGCTCGCCGGGTGTCTTTCCCTCGGTCAAGATCTGGGCAATAAAACGGAAGTCATAATGTTGCAGCAGGTTCAAGAGCCGATCGCGATCCCCCTTCACCGGGACGGGGCACTCGATACCCTGATAACCCTTCTCTTTGATTTTTGGAAAGACGGTCTCCCAGGGCTCTGTCACTCCCCAGAGATGGCGAAAAAGCGAGAGGATCATCGGAGGTCTGCTTCCTTCGAAGTGGAGATGAATTCGAGCGGCAGCATCTCAGCGAGCCGTTCATAGGAAAGATAGCCATAGGTCGTGATCGCCCGCGGATCGGCGGGAACCCCGTCGGCGGTAATAGTCGTGGAGAACACATTCATCCTCAGCCAGGAGACTTGGACCTCCGGGGCATCACCGAGATTGGTTTGATAATTGATCTCGTTCCCTGAAAACCGTGCAGAGGTGGATGTTCTCTCGACCCCAAGGAACCGGGCAAATCCCCGTTCCGCGGGCTCGCGGAGGAACCGCACCTCCAGGTAATCCGGGAAGGAAAGCCGTTGCTCAAACGGCATGCCGGTCGGTGTGAGGAAATCATCCGGACCCACAGGCTTTCGGTCAACTCCCGACCGTGCCAGGCTCATGTCCTTCGCGAGCTGCAGCAGGAATCCCTCCCGCCGGATGGTCCGTTGCGCCATCGAGGAAAGCAAGTGCTGGAGAGACCCCTGGTAGGACTTCCGACGGTTCAGTTTCCACTGCACGAGTTGTTCCTCGTCCAAAGCCTCAAGATCGGCGAACTTCGGATGTCCGTTATACTTGAGAATCGATCCATTCCATTCAAACTGGCGCAACAGATATTCGATCCGGTATCCGAGCCCCCGGTTTTCGATCACGAGCGGTTGATCCGCCTTTGCGATAAACACGCTCGTCTTTGGATCGACGGTAAAATCGACGACATGCGGATTGAGGATTGTACACGCGGAGGCGTTCGCGGAATACCCGAGTAGCAGCTCCGTAAACGTTTTGAGATTTTCCCTCCATTCCCCCGGATCAGGGGCACTGATCTCAACCATGGGCAGGTCATACACCATGGGTTTGAGACGTGTGTCTTCCGGACCATCTGCTGCCCCTGACACCCGCACCCGCCGGACGTCGACCAGGAATCCCACAATCGAAGTCACGAGTTCGTAGGTCCCCGGAGGAATGCCCCGAAGGACAAATTCTCCCTTTTCGTCGGTCGTGGTCCCCAGGCTGGTGCCGGAAAGAAACACATTGACATTGGAGATCGGAAATCCCGTCGAGTCATCCAGAACCCTCCCGGAAAGCGTCCCCTTGACCGCAGGTTGCGCGATGAGGGCGGGAGCGAGGAACACCGTCATCAATGCAAGAGCAACCATGAATCTCATATCAACCTCCTCCCTGTTGTTCGCACTTTCACGACGTCCATTATTTGTGGATTCCCGGCTCGGTCATCCCCCTCAAATCAAATACCCGATCCAGTTGCTCCTGTGTCAGCAATCCCTTTTCAAGGACGAGCTCCCGGATCCCCTTGCCGGAACGGAGCGATTCTTTGACAATCTCTGCGGCTGCAAGGTACCCTATATGCGGATTTAACACCATCACGATGCTCGTGCTGTTTTCTGCATAGGAACGGCAGCGCTCCTCATTGGCCGAAAGTCCATCAAGGCAGAGCCGGATGTACACCCCGACGGCATTTCCCAGGATCCCGATCTCATGGAGAAGGTTGAACGCCACGACCGGCATCATCACGTTGAGCTCAAGTTGTCCCGCCTGTGCGGAGAGAAGAATCGTGGTGTCGCACCCGATCACCTGGAAGCAAACCTGGTTCACCATTTCGGCCATGGAGGGATTGACCTTGCCCGGCATGATCGACGAACCGGGTTGGACGGCCGGGAGGTTGATCTCCGCGAGCCCTGTGGTTGGGCCAGATCCCATGAGCCGGATATCGTTCGAGATGCGGGAGAGATCCTGTGCAAAGTTCCGAACAGCCCCTGAAAGTTCCACGAACGGTCTGAGACTTTGCATCGCCTCAAAGTAATCCTCCGCCATGACAAACTCCATGGCAAGTTGCTTCTTCAACTGCTGCACCATCAAGGAACGGTACTGCGGGTGTGCGTTGAGCCCGGTCCCTGTTGCCGTGCCGCCGATTCCCAGTTCCCTGCAAGCATCCGCAGCCCTCGCGATCGTCTCCCGGTGCTTTCGAACGTTGACGCCATACGCGGTAAATTCCTGACCCAACCGGACCGGCGTCGCATCCATCAGGTGTGTCCGGCCCGACTTGACCACCGCATCGAATTCCTTTCCCTTCCCCAACAACGTCCGTTCCAATTTTTCCAAGACCGGCAGGAGCGTCCGTATCTCGATGAGGGCGGCGATGCGAATCGCGGTCGGGCACACGTCATTCGTCGACTGTGCCATGTTTACATGGTCGTTCGGACTGACGAGGTTGTAATCCCCCTTTTCTCCCCCCAGGATCTCAATGGCGCGGTTGGCAAGGACCTCATTACAATTCATGTTATGTGATGTCCCGGCCCCGGCCTGATAGACATCGACCACAAACCACTCCCGCAGTTTTCCCGCTAAAATCTCGTCGGCAGCTTGGATGACGGCGTCGGCGGTCGGGGGAGCAAGCAGACCAAGTTCTTTATTGACGATCGCGGCCGCACGTTTAATGTGGATGGTGGCAACGACATAGGCGGGCTTCGGTTTCAGGCCGCTGATAGGAAAATTCTCGAGCGCCCGCAACGTCTGGATGCCATAATAGGCCTCCGCGGGAATCTGGCGTTCCCCGAGTGAGTCCTTTTCCCTGCGTGTCCCCATGGGCGTTCATCCTTCCTGATGGAGCGTTTCCGGGCCGGCTTCCCCGCCATCCGTGTCAAGGGTCCGATGATGGCGTAATGGCAACCTCAACTTCAACGACGGTGAGGGCACGGCGGATATCGGCCGGAGCGAGCTCCACCAAAAACCCTCGTTTGCCGCCATTAATAGAGATGTGCTCGAGGTCGAATATAGTCTTTTCGGCATAGACTGGCAACCGGTTCCGAGTACCGAACGGGCTTGTGCCCCCAAACTGGTATCCCGTATGCCTGAGCGCATCGGCAGAGGAGGCCGGCTGCACCCTTTTCACACCGAGAAGTCGCGCAAGAGTTTTGGTCGACACCTCACGGTCGCCGTGCATCAAAACCAACAACGGCTTCCGCTCATCGGTCTCCATCACGAGCGTCTTAATGACTTGATGTTCGGGAACGCTGAGGGCGATGGCGGAAGCTTGAGAACCTCCGTGCTCTTCGTAGATGTACAGACGGGGAACAAACGGGATGTTGTTTTCACGCAACACGCGGACAGCCGGTGTCACAGGATAGTCTATCCTGGTCAACGGCTGGTCCTGCGATATGGGGATTTGAGGGATTGGAGCCAGCCGAAGGTTGCAAAGTCGATGCGATCGTTCCGGAACACTAGCCCCTCCTGCTCCAGGAGTTTCCGTTGCCGCGCATGCCCCCGGGTCTTTTTGCGAAGTGAGATCATGCCCCGCGCATTGATAACACGATGCCACGGAATGTCCATGCCATCCGGCAAATTATGCAGTGCATAGCCTACAAGCCGCGGCTGACCCGGCAAACCGCTCTGTTGGGCGATTTCACCGTAGCTTGCCACCTTCCCGCGGGGAATGTGACGCACCGTTTCCCAGATCCGTTCATAGTTGCTCGGGCCGCTTCGCTTCACCATTCCTGTATCGAACCTCGTTTGAGATGAATCCTCCAACAAATGCCCCCGCACAGATCGCTTTCCAATATCCGCAGCCGTCGTGCGGCTCGTCAGGCGCGTTCACTTTCCTTTTTAGATAATTGTGTCACAAGAATCTTATCCACCCGAAGCCCATCCATATCAAGAACTTCGAAACGGTAATGACCCCACTTGATATGATCTCCCTCCGAAGGGATCCGGGCCAACAACGCCATCAGAAATCCGCCCGCGGTTTCAAACGATCGGCTTTCTTCGTTGGGCAATTGGCTTAATTTCATGACGTTCTTCAACTCATCCAGGGGCAGCATCCCATCAACGAGCCAGGATCCGTCGGGTCGACGGAGTGCCTTGGGAACACCGAGGTAGGAGACCTCGCCCACCACAGCCTTCAGGATATCGGTAGAGGTAATGAGACCCTGAAGACCCCCATACTCATCAAGGAGAAGCGCAGTGTCGTTGCCCGTCTTCTTGAACTCGTCCATGAGCCTCATACTCTGCACAGATTCCGGCAGGAAGAGCGGTTGACGAACAACAGCTTTCAGATCAAACGGTTTACCCGCAATGCTCTGGCCAAGTATGTCCTGTATACGAACGACCCCGAGTACATTATCCAGGGAGTCTTCACATAATGGGAACAGAGAATGGCCGGTCTGGGCTACTTTCTGCTGAAGTTCTTGCA
>DKJQ01000214.1 GCA_002454845.1 Ignavibacteria bacterium UBA6688 | reverse complement strand
GAACAAAATCAAAAGTAAGAGATTCATTGCACCGTTCAATACCTGAAAGAACCTTACTTATTTAGGTGGAGCAACCGCAGGACGAGACCTCATCCCGACGATCCCCTTCACTGATACTGAGAGAATGACGCCGGGAAAAGTCCGGCGTCCATCCCCGCGTCTCCTTCATCTCCGCTGACCTTACAACCGGGCTCCTCGAAAAAAGCGGAAAGAACATCTCTAACGCCCTACATATCCCTGCCACGTTGAATCGCATCTGCGCCTGTCTGGGCCAGTCAGAGAAGCCCCCGGAACACGATTTCGGCTCCTCTTGAATTTTACCGAATTTCCCTTACATTAGCCGCCGGAGAGCCGGAGGCCTGTGGATGAAGATAGAGGTCAAGGTTGGTTGAGCGCATATCCAAAGAGTCACACGCAGACGCGTATGGTAGTAATAGACCTCCGGCGGATCAGTACAGAGCCAGCGTTCTCTGTCACATTTCTGACAATATCAGGGAGCCATCATGAAACAGAACACAGGAGCAATGTTCTTTCTCTTGCTTCTCGCAGTGGGGTTCAACCCCCTGGTCGCCCAGGAACGGGAGGATCGCACCCTGCTGCCATCGGACCAGATGCGCGCCATCATCAACGAGGCATCGGGCGAACGGGCCATGCATCACGTGCTGGAGCTTGTGCCGTACCCGCGCGTCCGTCCGCGCGCTGAATATGAAGGAAACTTCCGTGAGAGCGACGTGATGGTGAAATTTGCGAGCGAGTACGGATTCAGCAACGTGGAGGTCGAATCGTTCCCTACCCAGAACAGACTCTGGCAGCCAAGTCAGGGGGAACTGTGGATGATCGAACCTCAACTCCGGAAGCTGTACGACATCTATGATATCGCCATCTCTCTCGCGGGAAACTGTGAGACGGGCGAGATGACGGCCGAAGTCGTGGATGTCGGGCCCGGCGCCCGAAGCGATGATTACGCGGGCAAAGATGTGCAGGGAAAGATCGTGCTCGGATCGGCAAATCCCAACACACTCCAGCGTCTTGGTGTGTTCGAGCGCGGGGCAGCAGGTGTGGTAAGCTATAATTCACTCAGAGCGGACGATTATCCGGACCAGATCCTTTCCGCGAGCATCTCCGCCAACGCGCCGGAGGGAAAGAAGCCTGGTTTCGGGTGGGCCATCGGCCCGCGTGAGGCAAGGGAAATATCCGCAATCCTCGGGCGCGGTCAGAAAGTGGTGCTGAAATCGATCGTAAAAGCCGAGACCTTCCCCGGCGAGCTGGAGGTGGTTCACGCGACCATCCCCGGCGATGGGAGCACCACGCAAACCATCGCCATTTCCGCCCACCTCTATGAAGGCTACATCAAACAGGGAGCGAACGACGACAACTCCGGGTGTGCTCTTACGCTGGAGATGGGCCGGACGTACATTCGTCTCATCAAGGAAGGAAAGCTTCCACCACCGAAACGGACCATTCACTTTCTTTGGGTGCCGGAGATCAGTGGGACGAACGCTTGGCTCAACAAGCATGAGGACATCAAGAAGACCATGATCGCGGATCTGAATTTCGACATGGAAGGAATCCGCCTCTCCGTCAACCGGGCACACTGGGTACTGCAACGCACCCCCGATACGTTTCCCTCCTTCCTGAACGATATTGGCCAGAGCATGATGGAGTTTGTGGCGGAGACCAATCGTGAGCGTGTCCGTTATCGCGCCAACGGTTATCGATATACCCTCCCGGTCGTTTCCCAGAACGGGAGCATGGATGCGTTCTATATCAAGATCGACAAGCATTATGGCTCGAGTGACCACGTGACTTACATGCAGCATGGCATCCCGGCGCTCATGTTTATCACCTGGCCCGATATGTATTACCACTCTTCCCAGGACACCCCCGACAAGTTGGATCCGACCCAATTCAAACGCGCGGCTGTGGTGGGGATTGGATCGATGAGCGTGTTGGCATCCGCAGGAGATGAGATGGGGCTGAAAGTTGCCGGCGAGTCGATCACCCGCGGTTCGGCGCGGATGGGGGAGTCTCATCGCAAGGGGATCGGCTATCTCGCAGACGAGACCAATGGGACAAACCTCTACCAGGCCTATAAGGAAGCCATGAACGCGATTCGTCATCAGGCGAACGTGGAAAAGAAAGTTGTCTCCACGGCTGCGGTCTTGTTCGAGTCTCCGTCCGATGGGGAGAGAAAACTTGCGGCATTCCATCCTCTTCTCGATCGAAGAGCTGCCGCACTGGAAAGCGAGGTTGAGGCTTTCTATCGCCTCCGGGCAGGGCAGAAAAACGTGAGAATTGCGAAGTTGGAGCTCACCTCTGCCGAGAGGGAGGCCGCCCGCATTTCGGTAGAACGTGTGCCTTTGCCGGGAGGAGGGGGATTTGGCGCACAAGCAGCTGCGATCGCCCGTGCAAACCTCACGGAAGCAGAACGGACCGCTCTCAACAGGATTCCACAGCATATGAACGCCGAACTCAATATATTAATTGGTCAGAAGAAATCGGTCTTGGAGATACGCGACTTCCTCTCGGGGGAATTTGAGCCCTTGCCCTTGGAGGATTTGATGGGATACTTCCGATCGATGGAAAAAGTGGGGACGGTGAAGCTAGGAAAACAATGAAAA
>DKJQ01000015.1 GCA_002454845.1 Ignavibacteria bacterium UBA6688 | reverse complement strand
AGGAATCACAAAGTTCTTTAAAGTTTTTCCTTTGTGCCTTTGACAATCTTTTGCGGCCAGGTCATTTTTGAGAAGCGTCTTAGATTCCCCTGCATGTAATCACCATTCTTCCTATCTTCACTCTTGATATTCACACCCCGGAGGGCCCTTCCTATGCAACGATTTTTTCCCTTCACGGCCACCGCGTCACAGCGAGTGAGAATCTTCTTTTTCCTTCTCCTCCTCTCCCTTTTCTCGCTTGCACAGGCACAGCATACTTCATTCGAATCGGCGATCGCGCGGTTCGAGGCGAAGCTCGCCGCCGATGTTGCCAACGACAGCCTGGGAGCGATAACGGCGGGGGTCTTTGTCGGGAACACCGTGGTCTGGAAGAAAGGGTTCGGTTGGGCCGATCCCCAACACCAGGTTCCCGCCGACGGTGAGACGATCTACCGCATTGGTTCGATCTCCAAGTCGATGACGGCCGTCCTGATGATGCAGATGATCAGGAAAGGATACTTCTCCCTCGACGATCCGGTCGAACTCTTCCTCCCTGAAATCAAACTTCTTCAACTCCCCGCGGGATCGAAACCGGTCACGTTCCGTCTTCTCGCCACACACACGGCGGGATTCGCACAGGAACCGGATCTTCCCAACGCCGCCGCAGGGCCGATTGAAACATGGGAGCAAAAGATCATTGCCTCGATCCCGACCATTACCTTTGTGGCGAAGCCCGGAGAGAAATATTCCTATTCGAATATCGGGTACGGGGTTCTTGGCCTTGCAGTGTCCCGCGCAGCCAGGCACCCTTTTATGGATCTGATGCAGGAGTTCTTGTTCACACCCCTCGGTATGAGCAGCTCGGCCTTTATCCTCACGCCGGCCATGAAGGAGCGCATGTCCACCGGGTATGCCAATGAACAAGCAAGCCCGATAGGGCCGGGAAAACCCGCCTATGAACATGCCGGACGCGGCTACAAGGTACCGAACGGAGGCGTGTACTCGACCGTGGACGATCTCGCAAAGTTTGCTATGAGCCAGATGGGACTCCTTCCCCTTCCCCTCGTCGGCCCGAACGAACTTGCAGAAATCCAGACGCGCCACGTCCGTTCAAACCAGAACGCAAGTTATGGCCTGGGTTTCTCGATCTCAGACGCGGAGCCGGGGATGGTGATGATCGGCCATGGCGGGAGCGTTGCAGGTTATACAGCGAACCTTGTGTTTGAGCCGACGGAGAAAATTGGTGTGGTGGTGATGAGAAATTACAACCGGGGGAGCACGAATCTCGGACTGGCGGCTCGCTCACTCTTACGAGAACTTGTTACCATACGGCGACAGGAACAGTGATAGACCTTTCCAGCATCATCGACCCTCACCTCTTGAAAGACTCTCCTATGAACACGCGGTGTATTCCCCTCTTGCTCGTTTGTACCATGACGGTACTCTTCGGCTGCTCTCAAAAACAATCGGGACAGGACTCATCGATGACATCGACTCGCGATCCTCATTCGTTTGCAAAACCGGACGAGGTTGTGGTGACCCATCTGCACCTTGATGTAACCGTGGATTTTGAAAAGCAGCAACTTGGGGGGACGGCAACCCTGACCCTGAACAACAAAACCGGGTCAAATAAGCTTTTTCTCGATACCCGCGACCTCACCATCGAACGCGTTACGCTCGGAAAAGAGGGGCCGGAGACCCCATCCCTTCTTGGCGACGTGGTTCAGTTCCTCGGCCAGGCATTGACCATCGACATCACGCCCCAGACGAAGGAAGTAACCATCGCGTATCACACCAATCCGAACGCGGCCGCCCTGCAGTGGCTTGAACCATCGCAGACAGCGGGGGGCAAAAAGCCGTACCTCTTCACGCAATCCCAGGCTATCCTTGCGAGGACGTGGGTCCCATGTCAGGATGGTCCCGGCGTACGAATGACCTACAGCGCCCGCGTCAAAACGCGGTCGGATCTGATGGCGGTGATGAGCGCAACGAACCCGACAGTAAAAACGGAAGACGGAGTGTATGAATTTTCCATGCCGCAACCGATTCCTTCCTACCTCCTCGCGCTTGCCGTTGGTGACCTTGCATTCAAGTCGACCGGACCGAGGAGCGGCGTCTACGCCGAGCCTTCGATGGTGGACAAGGCGGCCTGGGAGCTTGAGGATACCGAGAAGATGATCGAAGCCGCGGAATCGTTGTACGGACCTTACCGATGGGACCGGTATGATGTTATCGTGTTACCGCCGAGCTTTCCGTTTGGCGGCATGGAGAACCCGCGACTGACCTTCGCAACACCGACGATCCTTGCCGGCGATCGCTCCCTCGTCTCCCTTGTGGCTCACGAACTTGCCCATTCCTGGTCGGGCAACCTCGTCACAAACGCGACGTGGAACGACTTCTGGTTGAACGAAGGCTTCACCGTCTATTTCGAGCATCGCATCATGGAACAGGTGTACGGCCGCACGTACGCTGAAATGCTCGCGCAACTCTCGATGCAGGATCTGCAGGCAACCATCAACGACCTGGGATCGACACATCCCGACACACACTTGAAATTGAATCTCGGCGGCCGTGACCCGGATGAAGGGATGACGGATATCGCGTACAATAAGGGGTACTTCTTCCTCCGGTTGATCGAAGAAGCCGTTGGTCGTGAGAAATGGGATGCCTTTTTGAAATCGTACTTTGACGCGTTTGCATTTAAGACCATGACGACGGAGGGATTCATTTCCTATCTCCGTGAAAACCTGATCCGCGGCAATAAGAATCTGGAGGAGAAGATTCCGATCGACCGGTGGGTTTCCGGTCCGGGGTTGCCGGAAGGAGCACCGGAAGTCCGTTCCGGCGAGTTTGGCCGGGTTGAGGAACAGTTGAATGCCTGGAAGAACGGAGCCGTTGCAGGCACACTCGCAACGAAGGATTGGACCACCCATCATTGGCTCCACTTCCTTCGAAACCTTCCCTCCGAACTGTCACCGGAACAGATGGCGGATCTTGATGAAGCCTTCGGTTTCAGCCGGTCGGGCAACTCGGAGATCCTCGCAGCATGGTTCCCCCACGTCATCGCCCATTCTTATCAACCCGGGTACACGGCGCTGGAAAAATTCCTGATGGGAGTTGGAAGGAGGAAGTTCCTCAAAGCTCTGTACACAAAACTCGCTGAGACGCCGGAAGGTCTGGAGAGGGCGAGGCAGATCTACCGAAAGGCACGTCCCGGATATCACTCAGTATCATACAGCACCATCGATGCAATATTGAAATGGGAGCAACGATGAATATCATGGTCGTCGACTGAAGCCTTCGAGACGGCCGGTCCAGTCGAGCCAGCGTTGGACGGTGTTCCAGAATCCCGGTTTTCTTCCCATTTCCTCGAAAAGGAAATCAAGAAAACCGGGATTTTTCATCTCTCCTTCTTCCTCCGGGAAAATACGGAGTTTTCCGTAATTTTACTTGACATGGGATGGAACAACTCGTATACTGGCCGCAGCCGAAGCAGGGAAATCCGGGAATATCGATCATGTGCGGCCATCCGTGGAGAGGTTTGATTGATGCGAGGTCGGGGAGCGGGGTTTCATCGTTTTTTTCTGATGGGCGCGGTCGTATCCTTTGCCGCCCCAATGTGGTTGAGAGCCCAGGCTCCCGTTTCCGCCTTCCCTTACATCGAACGATTTGACGGGGTCGTTGTCCCAACGCTTCCCCCGGGATGGAGCACCAGCACCCAACGCTTCAACTCCGGAGATTTTTTCTCCACCCTCTCCACTCCACGTTCCGCTCCGAACGCCCTCCTCTCCACCAATTCTACGGTCGCACAGTTCCTCGTCTCACCGCGATTCGATTTCACGAACAAGGCGCCCGAAAGGCTTGAGTTCTTCAACGCCCGCTCCGGAACACACATCTCGGGAGTGCTTATCGAGGCATCGCTGGACGATGGAGTAACCTTTCGGATCACCCTTGGCGACACGCTGCGCAATCCGGGATCGACAGGCTATCATCCCGTCTCACTCCAACTCCCGGCAAGCATCACAAACCAAGCTCTTGTACGAATCCGATGGAGGATCGTAGGTGGAGCCGGAGGGACAGCCGGAACATTTCGTTTAGATGATATTACTCTCACTACTCTCTCCACGCATGACCTGGGACTTGCCGGATTATTCCCTATCTTTGTCGCTCAACAATCCGGGGAATCGGGATCCGACAGAGTTGCGGGTCTGCGTGCCGGCGTGAAGAACTTCGGGATACAATCGGCCGGAGGGTATGCCGTTCGGTTCTTCCGGGATGCCAACAGCAACTCGGTGGCCGATGAGGACGAGCAGTTTGCATCCGCGGCAGGAACGGAGATCGGGGTCAATGACTCAGGATTTGTCAGCATCACCATGGATTCCCCGGGTCCGGGAAATCACCGCTTTATTGCCGTCGTCGCTTCCCCGGAAGATAGCAACCCGGCAAACGACACGGCTTCTGTGATCGTGTCTGTCGACGCCGAACGCAAATCCCTGATCATTAATGAATTTATGTACGATCCGTTTACCGGGCAAAATGAATGGATCGAATTCTTCAACCGGAGCCCCGATCCGATCGATCTTGAAGGATGGAAGTTTGCAGATCGTCCGACGGCTGGAGGAAGCATCAATACGTTCGTGATCACGACGCGATCCCATATTGTCCGATCAGGAGATTTTGTTGTCGCGGCCGCCGATTCAACGATATTTTCCCGCTTTCCCCTCCTCCGAGCCCTTGCTCCCACACGACACGTTTTCATTCTGAACCGGGCAGGTGGTTTCAGTTTCGGCAACGACGGCGATGCAATCAGCCTCGTCGACCATGCAGGCCAAACAAACGACAGCCTCTCCTACTCACCTTCCTGGCACCACCCGGACATCGCCGACACAAAAGGACGATCACTGGAAAGAATCAGTCCAGATATCGATTCCAACGACCGTCGCACCTGGAGCACCAGTGCAGCCGTTTCCGGTGGGACGCCCGGCGAAAGGAACAGCATTTATGCGACAGGCCTGCAGTCCGGTGCGTCCCTTTCTTTCAACCCCAATCCTTTTTCCCCCGACGGCGACGGATTTGAAGATTTCTGCATCATTCGGTACAATCTTCCTCTCACCACTTCCCTCATCCGCATTTCCCTGTTTGATACGAGGGGGAGGAATATCAGGACACTTGCTAACTCCGAGCTTGCAGGACCAACGGGGGAAGTGATCTGGGATGGCCTCGATACGGAAAAACAGCGGGTGCGGATAGGGCCCTATATCGTCTTCCTTGAAGCGATTGACGGACAGGGAGGAATTGTCGCGGCCGCAAAAGGGGTGGTGGTAGTGGCAACGAAGCTGTAATTCTGGGTCAACCAGAAGACGTGATATTTTTTTTGAATCATGGAAGCAACCTTTTGACCCTCTCCCGTCACTCATAGTCACATGGAACCGGTTCCCAATCCCCCCGGGCAGGCCGAACATCGGAGCCTGATCGAGGAATTTCTCTCCAGCAGGAACGAGCACGCATTCCGTCGCTTGTACACCCAGTGTACTCCGCCGCTTTTCCAACTCGTCTATCGGCTGACCGGACGCATACAGGTTGATACGGAGGAGGTGGTGCAGGACACATGGATTCGGGCAGTGGAACGACTGGGGGAGTTCCGGTGGGAGTCGAGTTTCACCACATGGCTCTCGGGGATCGCCGTCAACCGTTGCCACGAGTTGTACAGGCGGCGCGCAACATTGAGAAACGAGATCGGTCTCGAGGGCGAGGATCTCCTTCAACCGGGGAGAGAGGTGCCCATCGCCGAACGTCTCGATCTTGAACAAGCGATTGCAACGCTGTCGGACGGGTACCGTGCTGTCCTGGTTCTGCACGACGTAGAGGGGTACACCCATGAAGAGATCGGGAGATTGCTCGGCATCGAGCCGGGAACGTCCAAGAGTCAACTCTCGCGGGCACGCAACTCGATCCGGAGAACACTGAAGAAGGAAGCCCCAAAGGATCTTCATCCATGACCCAGCACGATCACAACGACCTGACACCGGAGGAGCAAGGGGCATTCGAAGCATTGCCTCGACACCGGACCCCTCCACAACATCTTGAGGAATCCATCATGAACGAACTTTCCAGGCGCGGACTCCTTACCTCTTCGACTTCACTCCGGAGCCGATCATGGTTCCAGCTTGCCGCTGCACTTGTCTTGCTGATCCTTGGCGGAGTTTCCGGTTATGGTATCGGAACGGGGACCGAAGAGCAGGTTTCACCCAAACCTCAAAACCCCCTGTACGTTCTCTTGCTCTACGAATCTCCGAACCCTTCCGAGAACACAGCGGAGTTGGTAAGAGAGTATGGTCAATGGGCGGGGGGTCTCGCCACTGGAGGGCGTTTTGTCGCCGGGGAAAAACTCCGGGAAACCGGACGCATCCTGACACGATCGAACGGAGAACTCGGAATCAGAGAAGGGATCCGGACGAACGGGAGCTCTATCCTCGGCGGGTACTTCATCATCGAAGCAGGGGACTACGACGAAGCCGTCAAGATCGCCTCGGAGTGTCCTCATCTGAAGTACGGCGGAACCATCGAACTTCGCGAGGTTGAACCGACATAACAACCGGAACAGGAGAATTGCCATGACCTTGAAAATACTCTGTTTCGCAGTAGCTGTTCCCCTGACCTTCCTGCTTTCGCATGGTCCGGACGGGGCCGGTTATGATGGAGTTCGTCGGGCATGTTGCCCGGGTGAAGCGGGCGACACTCGTTCGTCCGACATACTCGCCGGGAACGAAACGACGGTTCCCGCGGAAACTGCCGCGAAACTCTTCGACCGCTTTAGAGCTCTTCATGGAGTATGGATCGGCACCAGTACCAAGGGATGGAAGGAAGAGACAACGGTCCGGACGATCGCCGGGGGATCCGTCGTCCAGTTCACCTCATTTGATGCGCACCCGAACGAGACCATGCTGACCCTTGTCCATTTCGATATTGACCGCCTGCTCATCACCCATTATTGTGTGGCAAAGAACCAGCCGCGGCTCCAACTCACCGCCGTGGAGGACGAAGGAAAGACGGCCATCTTTACGTTCCTGGATGGGACAAACCTTGCTTCCCGGGAGAAGGGACATATGGATAAGGTAGTGTATCGATTCCGTGATGATGATCATTTTACATCGCAATGGAGCTGGTACCAGAACGGGCAGGAACGGTGGATGGAGGAAATTATGAATGAACGGAAACCGTAGGCTTCGTCTCACATGAGGTCTGCAAAAGGGCACTCCCGGAGTGCGCTTTTTTCTGTCCCCTCTGAATTCGGTTGCTTTTTTCACACAAATTTCTCATCCTTCCCGCTGACACATCAACCCCCTCATCTCCCCCCGAGGTGCCATGCAAAAGCAATATGTTAAATGGTACACGAAGCATCTCAAATCCGCATGGTGTTCCTCTGGCACGATGCCCCGATGCTGGTCAACAATCTCGTCCGCCTCAGTAAAGGGAAGATGATGGGGGTGGATTTCAATAAGAACAAGACCTGGGTCGGCTCCTCCGTCGCTTTTCATCCTTAAAGCCTCAGCGCAGTTCTCTCGTCGCAATACCCCACACGCCGTCGGGAATTCCCACACTTCTCCCTGCACCCTTCCAGCCGGGATTTGCCTCGCAATTGCCCTATCTGATTGTCCCATCGTCCGATACGCCGGGACCGCGTTCATCACATTTCTCCGGCACTCCGCTTGCACCATGAGCCTCAACGCCGCACTCTGGTGCGGTATTCTCCCACACTGATTCAAGGAGACACTGCCGTGTTCGACTTTCTCAATTCCGAGACCATGTGGCTCAATCTCACAAATGCCACACTGGGCGTGGTGACGCTGGTCTGTCTCGTCGCCGTTGCCCGAATTTTCATTCCCGAACTGTTTGCAAAACTCGCCGCGAAGCGCGCCCGCGTCGCGGTAGAGAATGACTCCCACGCGTTCGATCTTTCCGGCCTGGGAATTACCATGGCCGATGGAGGTGAACGTATCGATGAGTCCGCCCGTCGCCGTTCGGATCAGGATGACGACCCTCCGAACATTATTCGTTCCACGAATTGACGGCGCAGTCCGGGTGAGGTACTACTCTGCGAGGATGCAATGCGATGCCCCTTTCTGCGTGAAGCGCAGGTGAAGTTTTGCCGCGCTTCCGCATTCAAAAAAATGATTGTGCGAACGGCCGACCATACCGGAGACGAGCGATGCTCCTCTCCGGAGTGGGTCTCATGCCCGGTCGCCAAACAACATCATGAAGACTGGCCGGATCAATCCCATTGTCCGTTTCTCCAGGAATCGCTGGTGCAGTACTGCACGGCCGCGCCGATGTCGAAGTTCGTCCCTTATACTGAAGCACAACTCTCCCGCTGCGGCAGCGAAGCGCATCGTTATTGCGAAGCGTTTCTCGCCCTTGCCCAACCCCCGGTCTCCCAGCCTTCCGTCCCGGCGACGATCGCCTCAGTGGATGAGGGATGGGTGGATGGTATCCTGGTCCCGGAGAACCTCGCTTATGCGCCGAACCACCTCTGGCTCGATGTCGGAACCGACGGAACGTGCCACATAGGCATCGATGCGTTCTTCGCGAACGTGCTTGGCCATGTTGACAGGCTGAGTTTCGTCACGTGGAAGGGGGTCGCCCGACCGACCGCCGTTCTCACGGTCCGGGGAATCGACCTGCACCTTGCATTCCCGAACCCGATGTCAATCACCGGAGTCAATGCCTATCTCCGATCCCATCCAGAGAAGATCATCTCCGAACCGTACGGTGCCGGCTGGCTTTTCGAAGGAACACAAGCCAAAGGATTGAGCGAGCACGAGAACCGGGGGATCGAGGCCGGACTGATCCGTGGGAAACAGGCACGTGAGTGGATGGCCCAGGAATCCCGCCGATTTGCTTCCTTCGTCCATGAGGAGGTCGCTCATACCCAGGGAGAGGGATTCGTTCTGATGGCTGATGGGGGGGCCCCATCAAACGATCTCCTGCAATACCTGACGCGGGAGGAAGCGTTGCAACTCTTCAATGAATTTTTTTCGCCCCATGCGAATTGGAGGTTATCGTCGTGATGCAAAAAGGAGCTCTCTGGTTTTTATCGGGATTCGGTTTGGCTCTCTTGATCGGGTGGTATGCGTTTCCGCAGCTCCTCTACCGATCGGTTGATCAGCCGGTTCAGTTCAGCCACGCGGTCCATGCGGGAGAGGCGGTGGGGATGACATGCGACGGTTGCCACGCGGTGAGCGATGACGGCCGGTTCGCCGGGATTCCGACGCTTGAGCAATGTGCAGGATGTCATGTAGATGTTCTCGGAGCCTCAGAGGCGGAAAAATATTTTGTGGAAGAATATGTCAGGCAGGAACGGGAAGTCCCATGGCATGTGTATGCACGCCAGCCGGACAATGCTCACTTCTCTCATGCCGACCATGTGAAGGTCGGTGAGATCGCCTGCGAACGATGTCATGGGCCCCATGGGACCAGCGAGACGCTTCGTCCTTTTGAGGAAAACAGAATCACCGGTTACAGCCGCGATATCTGGGGGGTCAATATCTCGGGTGTCAAATCGAACCCATGGGAGGGGATGAAAATGGACGACTGCGTGGCATGCCACAAAGAAAACAACCGTCGCAGCGCCTGTCTCGCCTGTCACAAGTAACGAAAGATCCTTATGCCCTTGACCCTCACACGACGCAATGTTTTGAAATTTGTCGGCGGTTCCATCGCCGGTATGATGGTGACCCCCCTTCCATGGAAACTCCTGGATGATGTTGCGATCTGGACACAGAACGGACCATGGATCCCCAAGGTCCCCCGCGGCCCGATCACAACAGCGTTCAGCACGTGTGCTCTTTGTTCCGCGGGATGCGGAATTCAGGCGCGCTGCGTGAACACGATCCCGTACGCTCTCTCCGGCATCCGGAACCACCCTGCTAACAATGGAACCCTCTGCCCGAGCGGTGTGGCGGGGCACCATCTCGCCTATCACCCTCTCCGGTTGAAATCCCCGGTTCAGCTCTTCCGTCGTGAAGAGACCATCGAAGTCCAACCGGTTTCATCCGAGGAAATTCTCGGAAAAATTTCCGCCGCCGTTGCAATCAGCAGGAACGCGGGGGAAGGCACCCTTGCACTCCTGGACCAACGTCCGGGACGCTCAGTCTCCCTGTTCTACCGGAATCAACTTGCCATGCACGGTCGCGGAGTCTACCTTGTCTCACCGACCGATCCGATCCTGATCACGCAATGCCTTGACGAGATGGTCGGAACATCGTTCGGACCGGTCGGGTACAATCTCGAAAGGGTCCGAACCGTTCTCAGCTTTTCGGCGCCGGTCCTCGACGGCTGGGGGACTCCCGTTCAGACTTCAAAGATGCTTGCACACCGAGGTTCATCGGGCCAGAAGGGCGCAAGGGTCATCCAGATCGATTCAAGATATTCGCGCTCGGCTCAACTCGCCGATCAATGGATCCCGATCAAACCGAACACGGAAGCGGCCCTGGCCTTCGGGCTCGCTCACGTCCTTCTCCGGGAGGGGCTGTACGACAAAGCTTTGATCCAGTCACGCGCACTCGATTTTCAAACGAAAGGAAAACACTCCTACTTCGACCTCGTCGGTCGTTTTACTCCCGATCATACAGCCGAATGTACGGGCGTTTCCCGTGATGTGATTGTCGCCACCGCGCGGGCACTTGCCGCGCAAGGTCCATCCCTTGTCATCGGGGACGGCGATTCGGGAGGAGGACCATTGGGGAGAGAAGCGGAGATGGCTGTTTGGGGAATAAACATTCTCCTCGGCGCTCTCGGGAGCAACGGAGCAATTGTGCACCATCGCGCGGTGCCGGCGCCGAAAGAATTCTCAGCAAACGGGTTGAGTCCCGTACAAGGCGTCTCGGACATCCCAGATCATTCGATCGGAGTCTTACTGATCGATGCCTCCGAGCAGGGCGATCCGCTTCCCTGGTCGCTCCTGGAACGAAAGCTTATTCCGGATCAAAGCCTTGTCGTTGCCTTTTCCCCGACATTAACAGGGCTTGCTCAACACACTCACTATATCATTCCGACACCAGCCCACCTTGAGGCGCTGACGGATGTCCCGACCATGCTCTCGTCTGCAACGGGGACGTTTTCCGTCTCCTCCCCCCTGCTCAGGCGCCCGGAGGGAACAATGGATGCAAGGGAGATCATGGGGAAGATATTTGAGGTGGAAGGGACACTCGAGGAACTTCTGAAGCAACGCACTTCGGCGATCTTTGAATCCCGGCGGGGGCGTGTCTTTAAAGCGAGCACGGGATCCTCCGTACAACTCACCGAACTTGGGTCATCCGACGAACTCTGGGCTGAACTCACAGCCGGCGGCATGTGGATGGACGATCCTGTCCGCTCAAAGCCCCTACCGGAATTCCACTTCATGGGACGGTCGCCCGCTGCTTACGAGCGTATGCTGGACGCCGGTGAGGGGATTTCATCGTCGAATGAACCAGACGCGCCAAGAAAGATCACCGTCCTTCCGTACGGAAGGCGAGCCGAAGTAGGGGGCGCCCAGCTTTCACCCCTGATGACGAAGCTCTACCAGGAATCCGGCTTGCATCGCAGTTCGAAAGTCGCCGTTTTGAATCCTGCCACAGCAAAGGAGTTCAACGTTGCGAACGGGGGCAGGGGTACACTCGTCACAGAGCGGGGAACTCAGGAGGTGACGATCCGAGTAGATGGTGCCGTGATGCCGGGAGTAGCCGAAATCGCCGTCAGCCCCGAACCGGTCGGGCAAGCAGGAACAGAGATCGTGCAGGAGCAGGACATCCTCGAACTTATCGTACCCGATCAAGCTCCCACCTGGCGGGCCTTCCGGGCAACACTTCAAAAGGCGTAAGAAATGGATCAAACCACAGTCAAGAAATCACGCTACGGGATGGCCATCGACCTGGATCGGTGCACGGGGTGCGGTGCCTGCCTTATCGCCTGCGCCGTCGAGAACAATGTCAGTCCCGGTCAGCCAAAGGTGAACGAGAGAAACGGCACAACCTGGATGCGGGTATTCGAAGTTCAGGATGGCCGCCCGTTTCCGGATGCCCAGACAGCCTTCATCCCGATGATGTGCCAGCAATGCGAGGTGGAAACTCCATGTGTCTCCGTGTGCCCGCAGAATGCGGTCGAGGTCGATCCGGAGACTGGGATCGTCGGGCAAATCCCCCAACGCTGCCTTGGATGCCGGTACTGCATGACGGCCTGTCCGTACCATGCACGATATTATAACTGGTGGGATCCGAAATGGCCGGACGGCATGGAGAAGGCATTGAACCCCGATGTCGCACCCCGCATGCGCGGCGTCGTGGAGAAATGTAATTTCTGTCATGGCCGGCTGCACGAAGCACGTGCCCGGGCAGCCGCACAGGGGTCGCGGCAGATCAACCCGTCGGACTACATACCCGCATGCGTCGAAGCGTGCCCCGTTCAGGCCATCGCGTTTGGTGACCTGAATGACGAATCCACCGATGTGGCCCTGCTTGCCAGGAGTGAGCGGGCGTTTCGTTTCCTTGCCCGGTTGGGGACCGAGACGAAAGTGTATTACCTCTCAGGGCGTGACTGGGTGCGCCGCCTCGCGGACCGGGAGCTTGCACGCTCGAAAAAGGAGACCCTCCATGGATAAGCTTTTGATCACGCGTGGAGTTCAGCGCAGTCCGTTTTGGAAGTTCATCCTCTGGATCCTGCCATGGGCGATGCTCCTTGCGTGGGGCCTGTACGGAGCGTACCTCTGTCTCGCGGAAGGGTTGAACCAGACCAACATGGACAACCGTTTTGCCTTCGGTTTGTGGATCTATCTTGATCTTACGGTCATCGCGTTTGGGGCGGGGGCCTTCTTCACCGGATTCCTTTTGTACATCCTCAAAAGACATGAGCTGAAATCGGTGATCAACAGCGCCGTGGTGTTGGGGCTGATTTGCTACAGCGGGGCGATTGTGGTCCTGATGGTGGATGTTGGCCAACCGTTGCGGGCCTGGTTCACCTTCTGGCATCCGAACGTCCACTCCATGCTCACGGAGGTCACGTTCTGCCTGACGCTCTACCTGACCGTCCTCATCCTGGAATACGCTCCGATCGTCATGAAAAACCGTCAGATCCGGAAGGTCCCAAGTTACCTTGTTTTCGAGTTCAACCTGCACAAGCTCATGGTTGTATTTGCCGGGGTCGGGGCGTTCCTCTCCTTTTTTCACCAGGGATCGCTCGGCGGGCTTTACGGTGTGTTGCGCGGCCGGCCGTTCGCGTTCCGCGAAGATCTTGGCATCTGGCCTTCCACCTTCTTTCTCTTCGTTCTCTCGGCAATGGCGGCTGGACCCAGCTTCGTGTTGCTGACGACCTGGCTGGTGGAAAAGCTCTCGAAGAAACGGTTGGTGAAACGGGAAACGATGAGCTATCTCGGGAAACTGTCCGGCGTCATGCTGATTATCTATATCCTGTTCAAATCGGTAGACACCCTGATCTGGATCAACAGCACGTCTCCCTCCTCGGGGTTCCCGGCGTTTGAGTACTACGACCGGGCCGCCTTCGGAACCTGGGTGCTCTTTGCTGAGGTGGTGCTCTTCGGGTTGCTGCCGGCGCTTGTCCTGCTCCGGAAGAAATTGCGTGAGCGGATGGTGTGGCTCATCCCTTCCGCCGTCTTCGTGCTGGCCGGAGTTGCGTTGAACCGGTTTGTCCTGACGATCCAAACGCTGGCCCTGCCGACGCTTGTTTTCGACGAGTTCCTCTCGTACATGCCGAGCTGGCAGGAAGTAGCCACATTTTCCATGGTCATCGCCTACGGCGTGTTGCTGTACTCACTCTCATTCCGGTATTTGCATTTGTTTCCGCAAGAACGTGAATTGACGCAACCTTACTAAGGGAGGTGCTGTTATGCTGCCATGGGTGTATGAATTTCGCTGGGATGCCGGTCATATCATTTTCTTGGGGGTCTTCTTTTCCGTTCTCATCATCATCGCTTCCACCCTGATGCGCGCGTTGATGCGGGCCATCGGCGATTTCAAAAACCGCCGCGTCGATCATGTGATGTGGGAAGTGGCCTTCGAAGATCTCCCCGAGCCGGCCCGCGCCTGCCGGCATCAACTCTCCGGAGAAGTGGCGCACCGAACGTGTCCGAATGAATTCGACTGCCGCGATTGCGTGTCACACGAGTTGTTTCTGCGGGCAAACCCCGTCCCTCCCGCTGGAACCGGACCGCAGGCGCCGGAAGAGGAACAGCTCTTCGGTCTTTCGTTTCCCCTGGACCGTTACTACGACCGGGGACACACGTGGGTCAAACCGGCCGCCGACGGAACGCTCTTGGTTGGGTTGAACGATCTTGGAACCCGGCTTCTCGGCTCCGTGGAGAATATCCAACTTCCTGAAATCGGATCAACGATGCACGTTCACGGGACGGCATGGCAGGTCTCCACCCGCGGAGCGGATACGCGCATTCTCTCGCCGGTTGAAGGAACGGTGGTCGATGTCGGAGGTCCCGGCAAGGAATGGTACCTCAAAGTCCGGCCGGAGGGGAATGGGGATGCCCTACGACACTTGTTGAGAGGGGCTGAGATCAAACCATGGCTTACGCGGGAATTGGAACGATTGCAGTTCGCGCTGTCGGAGGATGGCGTTGGGATGAGCCTGGCAGACGGCGGCGTGCCGGTGGAAGATTTGCCGAGATCCGCACCGAAGGCCGATTGGGATGCGGTGTGGGGTGAGATGTTCCTGGAGGCGTAGGAACCCTCCCTGTTCACTCACCGTGGGATGTTATATCTTTTGATCCTGTCATACAACGTCGACCGATCGATACCCAGGATCGACGCCGCCTCTTTGATATTACCGTGTGTTCGCTCAATCGTGGCGACGATGACCTGCTTTTCCAATTCATCCAGCGTCACGTGAGCGGGAAGGCTCCATTCCTTCTTGCCGTTCTTTGCCTTTCCCAGGAACTGGAAGTCTTCTTCCGACAGGATCGTGCTCCGGCACGTTACGATCGCGCGTTCCAGCGCGTTTTCCAGCTCACGAACATTCCCCGGCCAATCGTAGTCCATCAACAATTTCAACCCTCCTTCGGATATCTCCTGGACGTTCTTGCTGAGTTCATGGGAAAGCCGTTCGATGAAATGCTTTGCCAGCAGCGGAATATCCTCCCGCCGGTCGCGCAGTGACGGGAGATGAATCGTAATCACGTTGAGACGGTAGTACAGATCATCCCGGAACCTTCCCTCCTGCACAGCCTGAAGAAGGTCCCGGTGCGTCGCAGCGATCACGCGCACATCGACCTCCAACTCCTGCACTCCTCCCACCCTGTAGAACTTTCGTTCCTGCAAAACGCGAAGAAGGTCCATCTGCAGCTTGGAGGAGATGTCGCCGATCTCGTCAAGGAAGATCGTCCCGCCGTTCGCCATCTCGAACTTACCCTTTTTCTGTGAAGAGGCGCCGGTAAACGATCCTTTTTCATGACCGAAGAGCTCCGACTCCAGCAACGTCTCCGCCAGCGCGGCGCAGGACACGGTGATGAAGGGCCTCCCCGCGCGGTCACCCGAAAAGTGAATGGCGCGGGCGATCAGTTCTTTGCCCGTGCCGCTCTCCCCCCCGATCAGCACCGTGCTCTTCAGGCTCGACACTTCATGGATCAGGGTGAAGATATCGTGCATCTTCGGGTTCTTGCTGATGATATCATGGAAGCTGTACTGGCGGGACAGTTTTTTCCGCAGGATGACGTTCTCCCGCTGGAGGTTCTTCACTTTGATAATGCGGCTGACCAGGAGGGAGATCTCCTCCGGGTTGCATGGTTTGACGATATATTCCTGCGCCCCCTCCTTCATCGCGGTGATCGCCGTATCGACGGTTGCATAGGCGGTAATAATGATTACGGACGCGTCAGGATGCAACTTCCGGATCTCCATCATCGTCTCGATCCCGTCGATCCCCCCCGGCATCTTGAGGTCGATGAAATAAATGGCGTAGTTCGATTCCCGGGCTTTGTCCAGAGCCTCGCGCCCCGACACGACGGCATCGACGGTATAGCCGTCCTCCCGCAGCCAGGCCGCCATGGATTCCCGCATAATCTCTTCGTCGTCAACCACCAGAATGTTCCAATGCTGATTCATAGAGACCTCTTATGATCGATACCCGGAACGGTGAAGGGAGCGCACCGTCTCCCGCAACATGATGGAGCAACTGGTGCATAACTCGTCGGTTTTCCGATCGAGTTGCTGAAGATTGGTGGCAAGCGCCATCGGACACGAACGGTCCCGGCAGTGCGTCAAACCCCATGTATGCCCCAGTTCGTGGATCGCTTCCTTTGCAGTCCGGTGCAGGAAGACACCCCGGTTCGGCTCCAGTCCGTAAAACTCCTGCCGCAGCCGGGCCAGGGAGATCGCAGCGACCTTCCCATGCAACTGTGCCTGCCCGAACACGAAGCTCAGCATGGGAATAAACATATCGACGGGCGTCACGCCGAGGAGCTTCACGGTATCGCTCCGCACCTCCTTGAGCAACGACCGGAGGATCTTCTCGGAACTGTATTGGCGTCGCTCCTCATCGAAGGCAAACTCCGGGTTCTCCTGCGGGGGGAGCCGCTGTATTTCAAACCCGAAGGTCTCCCACACGCTCAGTTCCAGGGTTGCCAGAGCATCTTCCTCGACAACTCCGAGCGCTACAATCGCGATGGAAGGCACCGGATCCTACCCTACGTTGTGCCGGGGAGGTTCGCGTCCTGCACCCCCTCGTCATCATTGGTGAGCGGCAGGGAAACGCGGAACGTCGTTCCCTCCCCCGATTTACTGTGCACTTCAATGTCGCCACGGTGAGCCTGAATAATGCCGTACACAACGGCCAATCCCAGCCCAACCCCCTTCCCTTCCCCCTTTGTTGTAAAGAACGGATCGAAAATCTTGTGTAATGCCTCGGCCGGGATCCCGTCCCCATTGTCGGTCACCGTTAACACAACAGCGTTTTCCTCCGGTGCAACCTCGGTATGCAAAGTCAAAAAACCCTCCCCTTTGTTTACGGTAGCCTCAGCACCGTTCATGATCAGATTGATGAGAACTTGTTGAACCTGCGACACGTCGCATGGGACAGTCGGGAGTTCCCCCGCAAGCCGGAGATCGACCCTGACGTTCATCAACTTGAGCTTGTGATTGATGATCGAGAGGGTTGACTTGATGATCGTGTTCAGATCCGCCTGTGCACGGTGAGGCTTGGACCGCCGGGAGAATGCGAGAAGGTCCGCGACAATCCTGCCGACACGTGAGGTCTCGCTCGTAATCTGGGCCAGGTACCGTTTCACCTCTTCTACGCGTGCCGGCGGGATGCCGCTGTCGGTCATGATCCGTTGCAGGAGCATGGAAAGATTGAGCACGCCCGAGATAGGATTATTGATCTCATGCGCCACGCTCGCAGCCAGTTGTCCGAGCGAGGCCAGCCGGTCCGTTTGGAGGAGTTTTCGATGTGCGTCCTTCAGCTGCTCCGTCCGTTCTTCCACCTTTGTTTCAAGATGCTTCGTAAAATCGTTCAGTTCCGTCAACGCGTGGAGGAGTTGCTTGCGCATCGAGTCAAATGAATGGGCGAGCTCACCCAGTTCCCCGTTGCTGTCGATGTTCAAAGGCCTGTCCAATTGCATCGCGCTGATTGCGCGGGTCCCCTCGATCAGCTGGCGAATCGGGGCATCGACAAACCGCCGGGTGAAGAGCACAATGAAGAGTCCGACAAGAATTACGTGGATGCCCGTCATCAGCACGACGCTGTTCTTCACCTCGTCGATCTCGTCATCGACTTCCTTCAGATCAAGGGCGACATCCAGGACTCCGAGGACGTTGATCCCCCGGGGATGCGCGTGACAATCCGCCTCACTGCACGACGGTTCGTTGTAGATCGGGGTCACCATGGCGAGCCTGCGAGCCCCGTTCGGCCCCGTATAAATCCGGGAACGGGACGGAACGTCGACCCTGACCAGGGGCTGGTCCGAGGCATGGCAGAGGTAGCAGGCCTCCGCTTTCTTGTCGACTTGCATCGCCTCCCCCACGGTGGTCGAGAACATAACGCGCCCTTCTTTGTTGAAGATCCGGATCCGGTCGATCCCCTGCTTCAACGCGATGGTCTGCATCACTTCGTACGCCGCCTCACGATGGTCGGCCAGCATGGAATGCCATGTGGCGCTGGTGATCGCGCGGGAAAGCTGGTCCGCACCGACGATCATGGCATCCAGGAGTTGCTCCTCCTGCGTCTTGACGCTAATGAAACCTGAAATCCCTTCTGCGACGACGATCAGGATCGTCAGGAAGAGAATAAGCCGGAATGCAAGCCGGTTCGGGAGGAGTGATTTCATATAGCGGGAAGACCTTCCATGTCCGTTCTTGAGAATCGGAAACGACACTGTCGTCTCAGGCAGGTACCGTGCAATAAATGTACCTCCCCCACTCCGGTTTGACTCACGGAACAACGAGCCTTTCCATCGCAGGATCGTTCTGGATTCTCTTGACTGTGAGATTCCCCCGGTTCAATTCTTACAAATGGAAAGCAACGATCGGCCGATTCAGGCTCAACCTTTGAAACCAATCCCTCTTTCCGTATATTGTGCGGTCGTTGCCAGAGTTGAGAACATGGATGTTGGAACCGTACCAATGATGGGAAGAACACAGTTCGACCGCGAATTTGAACGCATCCTCCGGCTTCACCGAAAAGGAGCCGGGGGCGTGCGTGTCGCGCTCGCTCTCACGGCACGGCTGGACAAGCTGATCCGCGACGTGTACCAGAGCACCGCGAGCCCGACCAGGAAGCTCCTGAGCATCGTCGCGCTCGGCGGCTACGGCCGAAAAGAACTCTGCTTTTCCTCCGATACCGACATCATGTTTCTGATCGGGAGTGAGGATCACAAGGCCGCGGCAAGTATCGCTGTGCAGCAGCTTCTCCACCGGTTGCTGGATTACGGGCTGGATATCGGGCACAGTTTCCGGACTGTGGAGGAATGCCTGGAGTTCTCTGTGACCGATTTTGAATCGTGGAATTCCCTCCTTGAATCGCGGATCATCTGCGGAAACCTCTCGACCTACAAAACACTCCGGTCCGAAATTGCCGGCAGGGTGCAATCCTATGATCGCCGGGGATACGTTCAGAGCCTGCTGAACGCGATGGAGGTCCGGCATCGAAAGTACGGCAACTCCACCAAGCTCCTCGAACCGAACATCAAGAACAGCGCCGGGGGGTTGCGCGATCTTCACACCGTGCTCTGGCTGATGCTCGGAACGGCACGCATTCAACTCCGTCTCAAGCCGAAGGAGACGGGTCTCTCCCGACTCCTGGCCGGTGCTTCCTTGAAGAAACAGTTTTCCGTGCGCTCGCTACAAGGAGCGCGGCAGGCGCTTGATTCTCTTCTTCGGGTCCGCAATGAAATGCACCTCCAGGGACGATCGCTTCACGATTCGTTGGAGTTCACCTTTCAGCGACAAGTTGCAGAGGCGCTCCGGTATCGCTCCTCACCGACCCGCACCAGCGTGGAGCGTTTCATGCACGAGTATTACATCGCCACCCGAGCTGTGGCCCAATTGGCCCGGCGGGTTGGGAACTGGGCAACAGAACACTTCCTTGATCCACCGACGCCTGTGGCGGCACGTGCGCTGGAAGGACCGTTTGTCCTGCGGGGAACAACGATCAATCCTGCACCCCGTGCGGGGATCCCCGGGAACCGGGAGGCTCTCCGCGCCTTCCTCCTCTGCACTGAACACGAGGCTCGTTTCTCGACACAGCTTGAGGACGCCTTGACGCGGATGGCATCACGGTGCCGCCCGCTTCGTTCCCGGGAAGAAGCGGCGCTCCTTCGAGAGATTCTCAATAAACCCGCGGGGGTGACCCAGGCGCTCAGGACGATGAACGATCTCGGGCTGCTGGAGCGGTGGGTCCCGGAGTGGAAGGGTCTCGTCGCTTTCTTTCAGCACAATATTTACCACTATTATACCGCCGACGAGCACACGCTGATGGTGGTCGCCGCGGTGGAGAAGCTGCAGGGGAGAACCGACTCCTTCGGCGACGTCTTCCGCCGGCTTCCCCGGTATGACGTGCTCTATCTTGCATGCCTGTTACATGACATTGCAAAACCGACGCGGATCGGCGACCACGAAATCATCGGGGTCGAAATAGCGGAAAAAGTCCTGAAACGTCTTCATTACACGGATGCCCTGGGGGATGTTTCTTTCCTGATCCGCAATCACCTTTTGATGGAGCAGATCGCGTTCCGACGAAACCTGAGCGATCCGCAGACGATCCTCGATTTTGCATCGCGCTTTTCAAGTCCGCTTCAACTCGACTACCTCTACCTCCTGACGTACGCGGACCTGAGCGCTGTCAACAAGAATGTCTGGACTGAATGGAAAGGAATGCTCCTGTTCGAGCTCTACCGGCGTTCCAGGGAACTCCTCGAACGGAAACAGACAGCGGTACAATTCGAGGAAGCGGAGACCGCACGCCACCATGAGGCAATTCAGGATCTCGTGAACAGGCTTGCGAGCGCTCTTCCCCAGGCCGATGCTCGGCGGCATCTCGAAGCCTTCGACAACCCGGGATACCTGACCGCTTTCGACGCAAAGGAAGTCGCGGAACACATCCGGCACATTGGGACCGGCAAGACTCTTACCACCCTCATCTCCCAGAAGGAAACCTACACCGAACTGACCGTCCTGGCCCCCGATGCCCCCTTTGCCCTGTCAAAGTTTTGCGGCGTTCTGACAGCCAACGATGCGAACATCCTCGACGCACAGATTTTCACCCGCAACGACGGGATCATTATCGACAAATTCCGGTTGACCGACTTCGTGGCGAAAACAGCGTTGACGGAATCCCAATCCGCCAAAATCCGGACAGAGTTGTCCGATGTGCTGGCTGGCAAGACCGACATACAGCACCTCCTCGACCGTCACCGGATGAAATGGCGGCGGAGGGCGGGGCGGCACAATCCCAATATCCGGACCGATATCGAGTTCGAGGACCACCCGAAATTCACGATCATCGACGTCTATGCCCCCGACATGCTCGGCTTCTTGTATAAGGTGACCGAAACGATCTCGAGGCTCGGGCTGAACATTTCGTTTGCCAAAATCGCCACGCGTGTGGACGGGATCGTCGATTCGTTTTATGTCACCGACGGTTCCGGATTCAAAATCGAAAACCCGGACCGGCGCGATGAGGTGAAGCGTGAGATTTTGCAGACCATCGCGGAGTTGACACATTCCGAGCTTATTCCACAGTAATCGGAAAGAAACCATGAACAGCGAGAGCCCCATCGGTGTCTTTGATTCAGGGATTGGCGGACTCACAGTCGTCCGGGCTCTGACACACCGGATGCCGCATGAGAATATCGTGTACTTCGGCGATACCGCGCGCGTGCCGTACGGGCCAAAGTCAACTCAGGTGGTGCGGGAGTACGCAGCCCAGGACACGGACGTCCTCCTGGAACACCATGTCAAGATGATCATTGTCGCATGTAACACCGTCTCCGCCGTTGCGCTGGATGTTGTGCAGAAACGGGCCAAGGTTCCCGTCATGGGCGTGATCCTGCCTGGTGCCGGAGCCGCGGTCAAGGCCTCGGGGAAAAAAAGAGTCGGGGTCATTGGCACGGTGGGAACGATCAGCAGCAACGCCTACACGAACGCCATCAGACAGCTTGACCCCGGTGTGCAGGTCTTTGGACGCGCGTGCCCCCTCTTCGTCCCCCTGGCCGAGGAAGGATGGATCGACCACAAAGCCACGGAGTTGATCGCGAAGGAATACCTCTTTCCCCTCACACTCGAGAAAATCGACACGCTGGTCCTCGGCTGCACACACTATCCGATCCTGAAGCAGGTGATCACGAGGGTGCTGCACGACGCGGTGACGCTCATAGACTCGGGGGAAGCAACGGCAGAAGCCGCGGCGCTTCTTCTTGAAGAGCGGGGGCTGAAGAATACCAGCACGCTCAAACCCAACCTCCGGTTCTCCGTGAGCGATGTTCCGCACATGTTCACTGAAGTAGGGGAGCGTTTCCTGGGGCAGCGATTGGGAAAAGTGCACCGGATTTCCGGACTTTCCCATTAGGCTGTCATTGCATCCCCTCATCAAAGTTTTTATATTGCAGTCGTCCAGCGGACGAAACCACCATGGCCATTAAAGAAATCCTTCTTCTCGGCAACCCGATCCTGCGGAAGCGCTGCATGCCGGTGCGTGATGTCCGGCTCAGGGAGGTGCGGGAATCCATCGCCGACTTACGCGACACGCTGGCCGATTTCCGGGCGCGGAGCGGCTTCGGACGCGGAATCGCGGCGCCACAGATCGGCGTCACACAACAGATCCTCTACATCGATTTTGAATATGCCGGGGCTCTGATCAATCCAAGAATTACGAAACGGGGCCGGACAAAGTTCAGGCTGTGGGATGATTGTTTCTCCTTCCCCGACATCCTGGTGTTCCTCGAGCGGAATATGTCCATAGAAGTTGCCTTCATGGACGAGCATGGGACAAAGCAGACGCTGCAGGCGCGCGGAGGACTCGCCGAACTGCTGCAGCACGAAATCGATCACTTGAATGGTATTCTGGCCATAGACCGCGCCATCGATTCAAAGCATATTATTCTCCGAAGCGAGTACGAACGACGTTCCGCTCATTCACCCGTCACACTCTAATCGCAACGAAGAAAGGACTTTGAAATGCCCACCCCCCTCTTATCAGCCGGTCAGGTTCAATCAAGGCTAAAGCAATTGAAGGGTTGGAGTCATCCCGGAAACGCGATCACGAAAACGTTGAAACTGAAGGACTTTGTCCATGCCATGGGGTTTGTGAATTCCGTCGCCCTGCTGGCCGAAGGCATGGACCACCATCCCGACATCGACATCCGATGGAACAAGGTGACCCTGACCCTCTCCACCCATAGCGCCGGCGGCTTGACCGAGAACGACTTCAAGCTCGCGAAAGCAATCGACGGGCTATGAGGGAGCAGCGCATTGCCAAACTCCAGGCTCTCCTGGAAGCCGACCCCCATGACAGTTTTGCCCGCTATGCGCTGGCGCTGGAATATGGAGGGATGGAGAAGATGGACCTCGCCATTGGTCTTCTTGAGGAAGTAATCCGCCTCGATCCTCGTTACGTTCCCGCCTACCAACAACTCGGCTATCTCTATCAACGGACCGACCGCAAGGACGATGCTATTGCCATCTTTCGAGAAGGGATGGGACAGGCTTCGCAACAGGGAGATTCCCATGCACGCGGGGAGATGCAGGAAGCATTGGATGAAATCCTGGGTTGACGCGAACTCGATCCACAAAAGAAGAATGATCCACCAAGTTCACGAAGAACACTAAGGAGTTTGATGAACGTCGGGAAACCACCCACCTGGATTTTTCCCGTGAGATTCTTAAAACGCCATGGAGCGTTGCGGCTCAGGAGAGTTCTTGCTATCTTGGAACCGTTCGTCATCCGCAATCATATAATTTCTCACCGACCATCGGCATGAAACTCCCCAAAGACCAAACCCTCGACATCTTCCGTGAAACGAAAGCCCTGCTCGAGGGACATTTTCAGCTTACCTCGGGTCTGCACAGCCCGCAATATTTTCAATGTGCGCGGGTACTGCAGTATCCAAAGTACCTTCATCTCTTCGCGGGCGAGATTGCGAAACATTTCGAATACGCCGATGTGGAGGTGGTGATTTCCCCGGCCATTGGCGGCATCGTCGTGGGGACGGAAGTGGGACGGATGATGGGTGCAAGAACGATCTTCGCAGAACGGAAGGAAGGCCGCATGGAACTCCGTCGCGGCTTCGAACTCCACTCCGGAGAGCGGGCCCTGATCGTGGAGGATGTCGTCACCACCGGCGGATCCGTGTTCGAAGTGGTAGAGCTGGTCGAACAAGCGGGAGCGCAACTTGCCGGAGTCGGCTACATCGTCGACCGCAGCAACGGGAAGATCCGGTTTGCGTCGAAACACTTCTCCGTGCTCCAGCTCGATGTGGTTACGTATAAACCGGAGGAGTGCCCTCTCTGTAAAGCGGGTGATCAGGCAATCAAACCGGGAAGCCGGGGGAACTATTGAACGAACAACAGCGCACGAATATGCTGGAACAGCTGCGCGCCTTCCTGGGGAGCGACCTCTTATTTCATTTCGTCGTGGCCGCCCTCCTGTTTCTGGCAACTGTCGTCATTGGCTGGCTCATCAAGCGGTTCCTGAACGGCATCGGCCGGAAACTGATCGCGCGAACGACGACGGACCTGGACGACCTCCTCCTGAATATCGTTGTCGATAAGATCAGATGGATCTTTGTCGTCTCGGGTGCCTACCTCGCCACGGAGGAGGTCACCAAAGCAATCCCGAGAACCGACCTGGTGGCGCGGCAGCTCCTCGGGTTTGCCCATGGGATCATCTTTGTCAGTTTTGTCCTGGTTGTCACCACCCTCCTCATCCGTATCTCCGATACGGCTGTCAAGAACACCATGGAGAAGCACGCCAAACGCACAGCGACGGGATATCAAGATGCCCTTTTTCCCCTCATCAACAGGCTTGTCAACATTATCCTCGTCCTCATTGCCATTATCATCACGCTCGATCATTTTGGCCAGGACGTCAGCAGTCTTGTTGTCTCCCTGGGCGTCGGCTCTCTGGCCATCGCTCTGGCCGCCCAGGATACGCTCGCGAACATGATCGCAGGGTTCGTGATTATGCTGGACAGACCCTTCCGCGTTGGCGACAGGATCATGCTTCCGACTGGTGAGGTGGGGGATGTGTTCGAGATCGGCGTCCGGAGCACTAAAATCCAGGATTTTGACAATAACCTGATCATCCTCCCGAATGCGGAGATGGTGAAAGGCCGCATCATCAATTATTCCTACCCGGAGCAGGTGATACGGGTGATGGTTGAAGTGGGGGTCGCCTACGGAACAAACCTCGATGATGCCAAAAAGATCATGACGGATCTCGCCAAGCAGCATCCGGATGTGCTTGACGATCCGATCCCCGAGGTGTTTACCGTCGCTCTGGCTGATTCATCGGTGAACCTTCGCCTGATCGCCCGCACGGTGGACTACCGGAAGAAGTTTTTGATTGAAACGTTCATCCGGGAACAAATCTACAAGATCTTCAACGAGGAGGGAATCCAGATTCCCTTCCCGCAACGGACCATCCACATCGTCAATCCTCCCCCCGGCCCGTAAGAACCAGGCGCCATCGTATGTCAGACCTTAAAATCCTCTCAAGTGAAAAGCGATACAGCGGGCGGGTGTTTAACCTTGTTGTCGACGCGATTGAATATCCTTCCGGGAACCGCGGCATTCGGGAGATCGCGGATCATCCCGGCGGTGCCGTTGCGGTCCCGGTATTCGAGAACGGCGACCTGCTGCTGATCCATCACTTTCGCTACCCGGTCCAACAACGGCTGTTTGAGCTCCCCGCCGGCAAGCTCGACCCGGGCGAAGACCCGCGCCAGTGTGTCACTCGGGAGCTGGAGGAAGAAACCGGATACCTTGCCGGTTCCATCGAGAAACTGACCTCCATCTACACAACCCCCGGTTTCTGCAACGAACGACTGCACCTCTTCCTTGCGAGTGACCTGAAGCAATCACCCGCAGGAAGGAAATTGGAGGAGGGAGAAGTCGGGATGACCCTTCACCGGACGCCGTTTCCGGACGCCATCAGGATGATCCAAACCGGAGAAATCGTGGATGCCAAGACCATCTGCGGAATTCTCATCGCGGAACGAATTCTCAACAAACCCGCGACAGGACAATCTTCCGAAACGAATCACCGCGTAGAACGTCCATCGGGAGAGCAACGATGAGTGAGGGGCAACAGGATGAGTATCCGAATGACCGCGCCTATCGTCTCGACCTGAAACAGTGCCTTGTCCGGTCGTGCGACGGCGAACTGGCGGAACTGAGTTACTATGAACGGAACAACTGGGTCACCATCGAATGCAAGTGCAATACATGCGGGAGAGAGTTCACCGTCAAGGTCGAAGTGTGAGCGGAGAACCGTTCAAGAACCACACAACCAGGAACAGTAAGCAGGCATCCCAACTTTGAATGTTGTTGAACTGATACGGAAGAAACGGGGAGGCGAACCGCTGACAGAGGAGGAATTCCGATATCTGTTGGGGGGGTACGTCAAAGGCGAAATCCCGGATTATCAGATCTCGGCCTTCCTCATGGCTTGTTACTTCCGGGGCATGAGCGACGAGGAGACGGTCGCGTTCACGGATGTGATGCTCCACTCCGGCGTCGTCTTGGATCTGTCGGAAATCCCCGGGATAAAAGTGGACAAGCATTCTACGGGGGGGGTCGGCGACAAGGTCTCTCTTATCCTCGCTCCGATCGTCGCGGCGTGTGGGGTCCCGGTGCCGATGATCTCCGGCCGCGGGCTCGGCCACACCGGAGGAACGCTCGACAAACTTGAATCGATTCCCGGATTCAACACGCGGCTTTCCATTCCCGAGTACAAGAGAATCATCCGGGAAACCGGACTTGTTATGATCGGACAAACGGAGGAGATTGCCCCCGCTGACAAGCGACTTTATGCCCTCCGGGATGTCACCGCGACGATCGAATGCATCCCCCTCATTGCCGGAAGCATTATGAGTAAAAAACTGGCGGGGGGGACGAATGCACTCCTCCTGGATGTGAAAACCGGGCGCGGGGCGTTCATGCAGTCGACGGAAAACGCCCTTCAACTCGCCCTCACACTTGTCGGCATCGGGACCGCTTCGGGAAAGGAGACGATCGCCTTCATCACCGATATGAGCCAACCCCTGGGTGTCACGATTGGCAACTGGCTGGAAGTCGTCGAGTCCGTCGAATGCCTCCTCGGACGACGAGGGATCGACGATGGCTCTGAGGACCTGATGGAGGTGACGCATACTCTGGCCGGAGGGATGTTGATGCTGGGGAAAAAGACGAAAACGATCCACGAAGGGATCGAACGATCGCGAAAGGCGATCAAGGACGGATCAGCTTACCGGAAATTCGTTCAGCTCGTAGAAGCCCAGGGGGGGGACGTATCGTCCATTGAGAACCTTGAGCGCTATCCTCTTTCCAACCATGTGATCGAAGTCCGCATCGGCGAAGGAGGGATTGTTCAGGAAGTGGATCCGCTTGAACTCGGCTTGACATCCATTCTCCTCGGCGCCGGACGACAGCGGGTGGACGATCAAATCGAACCAAAAGCCGGCATCGTGTTGAAGAAAAAGGTCGGAGATTCCGTAGAAGACCACAGCGTTGTCGCCCTCTTCTATACCGACCGTGACGACATTATTGAGTCCGCGCGCAAACGGATTGCCGGCGCCTATCGAGTCGGGAAAATGCTTCCGCCTCGATTATCCCGCATCATCAGCCTTGTGGATCAAAATGGAGTGACGGAGTGGAAGTGAGGCGGACGGAACCGGTTGTCTTGCTGGGAGCGGGCGACAGGATTACGGGAAGTCATTGCTGATTCCAGGGTAAGATCAAAAAAAACCTGACAGGTCTTCGAGACCTGTCAGGTTTTGTCATGACAACGCGGCACAACTACTTCGCAAGAGAGTTCGCGCTCACACTTCCGTCATTCCTGCATCGACTTCGGTTTGCCAGCATATCTTCCTGTCTTGTCAATGTAATACCAGTTGTCGCTCAGCCAAGCGTTATGTTCTCCGTCTGCTCGTGTCTCACAGTTGACGCTCACCCTCGCAACACCATTCTCAAAAGGGAAAGCACAGTCAAACTTAGGTTCTATAACAATCTTGCCGGTTCTTGAGTCGGCATACCCAATCTTATTGTTCTCCAATATTCTAAAAAGCCCGTCCGATGTATAGTCTGGTCCGTTGTCAAAGGGAAACACTTTGTAGAGCACGTTTTCTTGCCTGTCAATGGCTACAAAGCCGAGATTGGGTTTAGCAACAACAGCAAACGTTCTGAATGTGTCGGTGAAACAAAAAGAGTATTTTCCAGGAGGGATAACGATATCCCCGTTTTGATTTTTGTATCCATATCCGCCTTTGCTGGTGTCAGCGAAAGAAACCAAATAGTTGTTCTTCTTCGTGGGCCCTCCGCAACCTGTCAGGCCGCTCAAGAGAAGGAAAAGAACTATGATGTTGGCTGTTTGTTGTCTTCTCATAAAATTGGATCTCATGCGAACACCTGTTCGCCGGTCGGCTCGAACAACTGGTTGGGCATCACTGCCGACGAAGCTCTTGAAGCCGAGATAACAAGCGGCGAACGTAACCTTCTTCGATCATTGCTCCCCAATGCCCGTCACAGAATCTCTCGCCACGGACGCAAAATGTGAGCATCGTCTTTATCTGATCTATCGTTGCTACCGCAACAAGAGCCTCGTTTTTGAGCATGGCACCCGCTAACTCTGGGACATATTGATTGTCAGACCAGCATTCCTTTGAAGCATTGCCAAAGAATTTTTCTACGGTCTCCGAATATTCGGGCCAAGGCATGGTGTAAACGCCGGATTCATCCTTTGTTCCCCCGCCCCAACGCACAATTGGCTTGGAACCCGGCGCGTCAAGGCTAGGCAAGAACGATAGCAACTCGTCAATGTCGTCGGCTTGTAGCGCTACTTTTTCCATGATGCCCAACGGAAAAGTTCAGCGGCCCCGTGAGATAACAAACTCCGCCGTGGTGACAGCGTTTGTGAATTACTCTTCTTCATCTTCATCCTCCATCGATTTGACGAGCGGGTCGTAACCTATCCTGTCGCTGAAATCGACGTAGAAGTTTTGACCGGGTTTCAGTGGATCCAGATAAGCGCGAAACTGATCACCTTTTTTGAGTCTCGCGTCGGCTTGAGATGGTTTCCAGTCAGAAAGTGTATTCTCAACCGAAATAAAATTGTCAAGGCTTGCAGTAGGCTTTCGTGCATCCTTGTCGATTCGATAGCGGAGAACCCGGGCTTCTGGATTTGCCTCAATCACCGTAGCTACGGCTGGAACTCCGGATGTCTCGAGTTTCCTCTGACTTTCCGGGTCGCTTTTTGAGGGGGCAATGGTCCCGCTCAGCACGAGTCCAAACACAACGAGAAACGCGAGCGTCATGAATCCAAAAAAGATCGCCGGAGGGTAGATCTCGTCCCAGGTGTTCACGACGCCTCGCTCCGGATGGTGAACGGGAGAGATAACCTCAACCTCGTCGCCGACCTTTTGGCGCGACAACCATGTAACCAGCGATCGCCGAATCGTGTGTGCCGTGCCAGACGCATCCTGGTATTCGATGATCAGATGCTCTCCGCTCGCCGTGCTACCGTCCTTCAAGTCCGAACTCTCCACTTGGGACCCGACGACATGTCCGACCGTCTTGATACCATGGGAGCGCAGCTCGAGCGCATCTTTGGCATGCACATACGTCCCTATCCCGCACACAGGAACAACGACCGACAAGAGGAAGATGACGGGGAAACGGACCGGGTCCAGGCGAAAGTGAGAGATGACGGCAGAAAGGAGATGGAAAGGATCATCCAATGTGGAATCCCCCGATAGGAGAATGCCTGATATCCACAGCAAGATTATAAGCGCGATAAAGCCCAGGATAAAGCCGGCTCCGCTGAACTCGCTCAACAAAAGGAGTTGAGCATCTTGGGGATGCAACGGGTCGTACGCCACCGTGACCGCATCTCCCACACGCGTTGAAGGAGACGCGGAATAAGACCGACCGCTGGCTCTGATTTGTTCCCCGGTGGAAGAGACAAATTCAACCATCGGCGATTGCAGGGAGTCCTGTCCGGAAGATCCGGGCGATGTAGCCATGCCAACCACGATACCTTCAGCTCTTTTGCCTGTGATCAACAAGCGGACCGAATTCGAGAGAATCCATCCGACAACGAAAAGCAAAAGGAGTACGATGGCACTTAACATCCACCCAACCCAATTCGTTGTCATGAGTTGCCTCGCGGCCGATTTGCCCGAATGAACGGGATCAGCTTCGCTTTATGGATTTTCATTTTGCATCTTCTGTTGAACATACAAAGTCTGTTTGCGCTTCGGTGCTCGTCCTATAGCTGATACTCTCGCTGGATGGCCTGGTCTTTTCTCGCTGCGACGAATGCCTGTTGCCGCTCCTCATTGAATTCCACGCGGCTTGTGGCGGGGAGCTTCATTTGATAAGATCAATCACCGGCTGAAGCGGGTTATGAAAAGCAACCGAGCCATCTTTTTCCAGTGTATAAAGCAAGGCCATCATCTTGTAGTATCGTGCATTCTCACCAATGTCATTTTTTGCTTCCGGATGTACAGCATGAGAATCTTCCCAAAACTCAGCTATATATTTACCACCGAAGTGTTGAACACGAATCTCCCACTCCTCTGGTATCTTTTTCTGATCCGTCTCTTTGAAACTATTAAAAACCAAAATAAATGTGCTAGCATCAAAAAGTGTCTGAGCTGTATAATCTTCAATTGATCGTCCACCCAAGGCCTGCAATTGGTTCTTCTTCTCTTCTGACCATGCTTCC
>DKJQ01000340.1 GCA_002454845.1 Ignavibacteria bacterium UBA6688 | reverse complement strand
TCAATTATTCAAGACGAAGTTCTGGAAGCATACCCAAGGGTCAATGTATCAGCAAAGACCCATGATGGGCTGCAGGAGTTACGATCTTTGATGTTGAATTCTGTTATGGATGGGATTCAACCATTGCAGGAGTCTTCTGTGATCGTGACAAACTCTCGCCACTACGCCGCGCTCCTGGAGGCAAAAAGTAGCCTGGAGAAGTCAATGGAAACGCTGAAGGCTAACCAAAGCGGAGAGTTTATCACAGTCGATCTGAGGGCGGCGCTGGACTTTCTTGGAGAGATCGGCGGGGTCAAAACAACAGATGATATTCTTAACAGGGTGTTTTCAAGTTTCTGTATAGGGAAATAGACAATTCCAATGTTTCACGTGAAACAGCCAAGACCAAAATATGATGTTATAGTTGTTGGCGCCGGGCACGCTGGAATAGAGGCTGCTTTGGCTGCCAGCCGTATGGGCTGTTCCGTTCTTATGGTTACAATGGACAAGAGGGCTATTGGAAGAATGTCCTGTAATCCCGCTATCGGAGGGACCGCGAAGGGGCACCTTGTGCGGGAGATAGATGCGCTTGGTGGAGAAATGGGGAAGTTGGCAGACACGACTGGAATACAATTTAAGCTGCTTAATAAGTCAAAAGGCCCAGCTGTATGGTCTCCCAGATGTCAAAGCGATCGGGAGTGGTATTCCAGGGAGGCAAGAAACAGAATAGAATCGGAAGACGCCCTCGATGTGATCGAAGATTCTGTCCTCGATATAGTTTCACAAGAGCAGATTTCATCTGAAGCGAGAAACCTCAGGGGGATACGGACAAAGAATGGGCTGCAAATTGAGTGTACGGCCCTCGTGCTTAGCGCCGGGACGTTTCTGCGGGCACTTATGCACACAGGACTTCAGAACAGGGCAGGGGGAAGATACGGAGAACCGCCATCCAATAGTCTCACCGAGAACCTCGAAAAGCTTGGCTTCGTCAGCGGCCGGCTAAAAACCGGCACACCCCCAAGGGTAAGCCTCAAGACCATCAATCTACACAAAACGGAAGAGCAACATAGCGACAGCCCACCGCAGGCCTTCTCATTTTCAACCAAGGGAATAAAAAATCGGCTCATCCCGATGTATTTAACTTACACGAACAGTCACACCCACTCGATCCTCAGAAAGGGATTTGATCGCTCACCGATGTTTACGGGGAAAATAAAAGGAGTTGGACCACGGTATTGTCCATCAATCGAGGACAAAATTGTCAGGTTTGAGGAGAAGGAACGCCATCAGATATTTCTGGAGCCCGAGGGATATGATACCGACATCGTCTACGTCAATGGCTTCTCAACCAGCCTTCCGGAGGAGATCCAGCTTGAGGGACTCAGGACCATAGAGGGACTTGAAGGGGTGGCTATGATCAGGCCAGGTTATGCGGTCGAGTATGACTTCTTCCCTCCCCATCAGGTCAAGTTGACGCTCGAGACGAAGCTGGTAGAGGGCCTGTTCTTTGCGGGCCAAATTAACGGAACATCAGGTTATGAGGAAGCGGCAGCCCAGGGGCTTATAGCGGGCATCAATGCCGCACACAAGGTTAAAAACCAAGAGCCGTTCATCGTCAAACGATCAGAAGCTTATATTGGGGTTCTGATTGATGATCTGGTGAACAAGAGCACTGATGAGCCATATCGTATGTTCACCTCAAGGGCCGAGCACCGGTTGCTTCTCCGCCAAGACAACGCTGATCGAAGGTTAACACCGAAAGGGCACAAGATTGGTCTCGTTAACCAGCCAACATATCAACGACTTGTTCAAAAGGAAGAACTTGTAAAGGAAGGTCTCTTCACAGCCAACATGCTCTCCCTTGGTCCGGATGAAATCAATCCTTACCTCAAAGAAAAATCGAGCGAACAAATCCTGGAAAAGGAGAAGCTTGGAAAGGTGTTAAAACGACCGAATGTTTCTCTGGTGGATTTGTCGGAGATAGAGTCGGTTCGAAAAAATCCATTCATGCAACAGCTTTACTTGGAATCTGACAAAGCGTTTGTGAACGAAGTTCTTCAACAGATTGAAATTGAGCTCAAATATGAAGGATACATCATTCGACAAATCGAACAGATCGAACGCTTTGATAAATTCGAAGACCAGACCATACCGGAAAACTTCAACTTTCTAAAAGTCCGATCGCTTTCGACGGAGGGAAGAGAGAAGCTTGTGAAAGTCCGGCCAAACTCCATTGGGCAGGCATCGCGCATCAGCGGCGTTACACCATCCGATATCTCTGTGTTGATGGTGCACCTTAAGGGTTGAGTCGTTTCACGTGGAACAACGCGGGTAAATCGTTGTATGTCAACAAGTTACGGCGGATTGATTGAATAATCAACTTTGGTTCAGGACTATCTGCAGACAGAACGGCCTGGATGTTGAAGACAATCAGCTCGCCTCTCTGCAGAGCTTTGCTGACCGGCTCCTGGAGTGGAACAAAAAGATCAACCTCATTTCAAGGAAAGATGAGAAGAATGTCTGGCCCGGACACATCCTCCATTCAGCAACAATACTTTTCAAGTTGAAAATACCAGTGGACGCTTCGGTCCTAGATCTCGGCACCGGCGGAGGACTACCAGGCCTTCCGCTCAAAATTCTTCATCCCACTATATCGCTTACACTTCTTGATTCGACGCAGAAAAAAATTAACGTTGTGAATGACCTAATCACCTCGCTTCGTCTGGATGGGGCCAGGGGGGTGTGGGGCAGGGCCGAGGAGTTGGGGATGAAAAGAGAGTTTCATCAGAAGTTTGACCTGGTGGTGGCCCGGGCGGTTGGTTCGCTGAAGGATCTTGTGACATGGTCCTATCCGTTCTTGAAATCGGGAGACGACAAAAAGCCAGGGTCGGGAGAAACCCTCCCCGAAGAAGCGAATCCTCCCGCGCTTATCGCTCTGAAGGGGGGAAACCTGGAGGGGGAGCTGAGGGGAATCGAAAAGGATCTGAGAATCCGATCAGTAAAGGTTTTCGACCTAACCTTGAAGGGCTCGGACCAGCTTGACTCAAACGATAAGAAAATGGTCCTTATTCGTTTTTAGCAAACAGAACAACAAAGGAAGAACAGCGTGTCCGACCAAAAGAAGTTGTTTGAACAGTTGAAAACACTCAGCACGGAACAGCGCAATCCGGCAAGCATGGACATCGATGCCCGCTCAACAAGGGAAATCCTCACCATAATCAGCAGCGAAGACAAGAGGGTTGCCCCAGCCGTTGAAATGCAGATTCCCTTTATTGCGGGGGCGGTCGATCTTGTCGTCGCCGCGCTCAGGGATGGGGGGCGACTGATCTACGTCGGAGCCGGAACGAGCGGGCGTTTAGGAGTCCTTGACGCTTCGGAGTGCCCTCCGACATTTGGTGTTCCTCCCGATATGGTTCAGGGACTTATTGCCGGGGGGGAGCGCGCGATGTTCAAGGCACAAGAAGGGGCAGAGGACAAGGAAGAGAATGGGGCAAACGATATCGACGCCAAAAGGGTGAACGGGAAGGACGTTGTCTGCGGTATTGCAGCAAGCCTCAGGACCCCCTATGTCATCGGCGCCGTCAAGAGAGCAAAAGAGCTCGGGGCAAAAACCTTGTATGTAACGACCAATCCCCGGACAAGACTCGATTCGCCGGAATTTGCTGATTTGAATAAGGCGGTCGATGTCGCGATCTGTCCGGAAGTCGGTCCCGAAGTTGTCATGGGATCGACACGGATGAAGTCGGGTACCGCCCAGAAGCTCGTCCTCAACATGATCACCACCACCGCGATGATCCGGATGGGAAAGGTGTATGAGAACATGATGATCGATCTTCAGATGACCAACCTGAAGCTCCGGGAGCGCGCAAAGCGGGTGGTGATGACCATTACCGGTGTCGAATACGATCGTGCAGCAGAGTACCTGGAGAAGGCCGACGGCCATGTCAAAACCGCCCTGGTGATGATCAAAGCCGGAGTGGGGAAGGGGGAAGCCCGCGCAAGACTTGAACGGGCAAATGGTTTTGTCCGCGCAGCGATTGAAGGTAAGGAAGTCCAAATTCCATAAGGAGTCTCATGGCAGCAAACAGTCCTCCTGTACCAGACCTTGATTTCTATCCACCGTTTGAGGGATTTTCAAAGAAAACGGTCACTTTCCTGAAGAATTTAAGGAAGAACAACAACCGGCCATGGTTTGAGAAACACAAAGAAGAGTTTGAACGGGACGTCAAGCTCCCGATGCAATCCATGATTGTGGCTCTCCAGCCCCACTTTCACCGCTTCGCCCCGGAGGTGGAGGTTCACCCCAAACGATCGCTCTTCCGCATCTACAGAGACGTCCGGTTCAGCAAGGATAAGAGTCCCTACAAAACCCACGTTGCCGCCCACTTTGTCATCAGGGGAGAAGCAAAAGGGACGGAGGGATCAGGGTACTACTTCCACATTGAGCCCGGACAGGTGTTTGTGGGTGTCGGCATCTACATGCCGCAGAGTGATCAGCTCAAGAAAATACGGAAGGCTCTCGCCGGGAAACCGGATCAATTCCTTTCGATTGTTCAGGAATCGTCGTTCAGGAGGATGTTTGGAAAGCTCGAGGGAGAAAAACTCCGACGCGTTCCCCAGGGGTATGAACCGGATCACCCGATGGCAGAATGGTTGAAGCTCAAACAGTTTTTCGTGTCCGTTGAGTGGCCTGAATCGAAGTGTTACAAAGCTGGATTTGTGAAGGAGGTTGCTGCTGTCTTTGAGAAAGCCACCCCATTGGTGAAGTTTCTGACCGAAGCTGGCGGCTAAAGCGACCGAGCATCGGGTTCACATACAAGAACGCAAACGAGAACACCGAATTCATGATCAAGCGTGCTCTTGAGCAGACCTGACGGACGGCGTCGACCAGAGCATGGAAGTTGACAACTTTATCTTGTGCTACATAATAAAAGTTGTCAACCCCCGATCGACCTTACCTGGAACGCTTCCCCCTCCAAAGACTGGCGGACAGCCGCCACAATTGCGACGGCGTTGGGAGTATCGCTGTGTACGCATATCGTGTGTGCGTTGAGAGGCAACCGCGTCCCATCGGCTGCAACAATGAAGCCGTGCCGGACGAACGACATAACCTGAGCGGCGGCATCGGCGGGATCCGTGATCAGCGCATCCGAATGAGAACGATGGCGCAGCCGGCCATCCGGTTCATACCGCCTGTCAGCAAAAACTTCCCCGACTGTCCGCATCCCCAAATTGGTCCAGACACCAAGCATCGGCGATCCAGCTAATCCAATTAATATCAACGACTTATCCACCCTTAGCACCCCCCGCCCGATCGCTATCGCGAGCGCTTGGTTCTCAACCGCCGAATTGTAAAGGGCGCCGTGTGGCTTGACATGCCTGACGGAAGCACCGAGTTCTTTAGCGGCATCCATGAGGCGCTTGACCTGCTCAAACACAGTGCTTTCAATATCATCGAGGGAGAGATCCATTTCCCGTCTTCCAAAGTTCTCCTTATCCGGATAGCCCGGATGGGCGCCAACTCCCACACCATGCTTCAAGCAAAGCCGGACAACATGTTCCATGGTCTTCCTGGTACCGGCATGTCCCCCGCACGCAATATTCGCGGAAGAAATCTTCGCCAGTAACATCTCTTCGCTTCCATCCAGAAGCGCCTGAGGTCGTTCGCCAAGGTCCGAATTGATATCGATGACATTCATAGGTCTTCTGAGTACGAGGTGAGCCGCCCGACTAGTTCCTGGTCAAATCAGTCCCCCGTGTTTCCGGGAGTAAAAAGATCAATCCGGCACCAAGCAGGAAGAACGCCGAAGTGAGAGCGAGTGCGCTCCCGATTCCGTGCTCGTCGGCAAGAGCGCCAATGGTGAACGGCGCCAGGGCACTAAAGGCTCGTCCGATATTATACGTCAACCCCTGCGCCGTACCCCGCACATGTGTTGGAAACAATTCCGCAAGCATCACCCCAAAAACACTGAAGTACCCGTGTCCAAAAAAACCTATCAACGGTCCAAGGAATAAGAGAAGAATGTCGTGCTGCGCAAGTTGTCCATAGACCGGCACCAGGACAGCGGCGGCGATCAAAAACGAAAGAAATACAGGCCGCCGTCCGAATCGATCGGCAAAGAAGCCGAAGGAAATGTACCCCCCAAAAGCACCGATTTGCATCGGGATAATCCAAGTGGAGCTCTTAACAATACCGAGTCCAGCGCCTCCTTGTTCCAGAGGACGGGAAAGGAAGGAGGGCATCCAGGTGAACAACCCCCAGTAGGCAAAAAGGACGCACGTGGAAATAATTGTCGCGGAGAAAGTTTTCCTGACCAACGGTGAACGAAAAATTTGAACGATTTGATGAAATAGAACGTCGTCTTTCCTCCCCGGCAGGGCCCGCTCCTTCAACCAGATTTCAGGTTCCGGCACGTTCCGTCGAATCC
>DKJQ01000231.1 GCA_002454845.1 Ignavibacteria bacterium UBA6688 | reverse complement strand
GGTTTTTATTACTACTGCGGGTTTTCGAGTCAGTTGCTAAATTATAACTGGGCGGATATCGACGCGCGCACATTTATGATAGAGGTCTATAAGTGGTGGATTAAAGAATACGATATCGATGGATACCGGTTCGATGTCTATTGGGGTCCGCACCGAAGGGCGGGGAACGAACAGGAGATGGGAGTCCCTGTGCGGAAAGCGCTGAAGAAAATCAAACCGGATATTCTTCTCCTTGCCGAAGACGATGGAACGGGTTCGGGGACGGAAGGAATCTTTGCCGACCTCCAGGGGGGTGTGGACGCGGGGTACGATTGGAGGCTGTACTGGAATGCGATCCAGTCGTTCCCGTTTACTGCCGGGGGGATCGAAACGCTTCACCACGGTTTGTACAATTCCAATTTCTATCCGGGACCGAACTCCCTGTATCTCCGGTTCATGGAAAACCACGATGAAGAACGGATTGCCTATCAGTATGATTCCTACGAGAAAACGATGCCCGTGGCAACGACGTTGTTCACGGCTCCCGGTCTCCCCATGATCTACTCCGGTCAGGAGGTCGGCTTCGGGTACGGTCTGCCGGGGACGGATCAGACCTCGAAGTTCCGGAGGACGCGGGGAGTCATCAACTGGGAAGCGCCCGGGAAGCCGATCCTTCTCCCGCACTATCAACGATTAACGCACATCCGGGAACAATTTGAGGCATTTACGACACAGGGCATGGTTCGTGTCCCATCGGGGGTGAGCACCGTGTATGCGTTTTCCCGGCCGCTTTCCGGTAGCGACGGTGTGGTTGCAGTGGACCTGGGAGGATCGGGCGGAAACGTCACCCTTAGTCTGAACCAAACTCATCTCGGAACTCCACTGCAGAACGGCTCCATCTATTACGCCAGCGATCTCTACAACGACACGACGTACACCCTGACGGCGGCCGGAGGATCGCTTCTCCTGCCGCTTTCGTTGCCCCCCTACGGCAGCGCCATCCTCGTCATTTCCGATTCCGAGAAGAGGGTGAGCCTGCCAATCCTGGTCTCCGTCGAAAAAGACAAGGAAGCGGGAAACATTCCGTCGCAGTTCATGCTTCACCAGAACTTTCCCAATCCCTTCAATCCGACCACAACGATTCAGTACTCCGTGCCGCACCGCACCCCGATCAACCTCAAGGTCTACACGCTGCTCGGCCATGAAGTAACGACGCTCAAGCAGGGAGAGGTGGAGGCGGGGCAGCACGTTGCGGTATGGGACGGGAAAAATGAAAACGGGCGTACCGTGGCAAGCGGCATCTATTTCGTCCGCCTACAGGCAGGCGCCTTCACGGCGATTCGCAAACTCATTTTACTTCGGTAAGGGCATGCTAAAAACGTTCGGTTGCTCTCTGTTCCTCTGCTTCTTCGCGTTCCTGGCGCCCGCTCAATCCCCGCCATCGGGACACTCCGCCTCTGCGGGTGAACCGAAGTCCGGGAAGCCCCTCTTTCTCAACATCATCTGGCATCAGCACCAGCCCCTCTACCTCGATCCGGCGAGCGACCAGCTTCAGGGTCCCTGGGTCAGGACCCACGGTACGAAGGATTACTACGACATGGTGTCGATCCTCGAAGAGTATCCCGACATTCACTTCAACGTCAACCTGACCTCCTCGTTGCTGCAGCAGCTTGATGAATATTACGTTCAACGGCTGAAACCGTTCGTCGACCGGAAGAGGAACCGGGTCAGCGCCAGGCGCTACTTCGCCGCGTTCGGAGGAAAAACGGATCCATGGATCGACCTCGCCCTGAAGGACACGAAAAATTTCGATGAGAAGGACCGACAACATCTCCTCACCAATGTCTGGAACGCATTTGGACTGAGCGATGTCATGATCGGGCGGTTTCCGGAGTACAAGGCCCTGAAGGATCGGTTCCAGGCGGTGGGAGCGGCAGGGCTAAGCGAGCAGGAGCTCAGGGAGATCAAGTTTTGGTTCTACCTTGCGTATTTTGATCCCGACTTCCTCGAAGGGAGTGTCAGACTCGTCACCGGTCGAACGGTCGACCTGACCGATCTGATCTCGCGGGTGGATGATGGAACCTACCGGTTGAAGAAAACCGTCACAGAAGATGACTGCAACCGGATCGTCGCCGAAACCTACCACGTTCTTTCGGCGATCATTCCGATGCACAAGAAGCTGATGTACGACCCGGTCACGCGTCGCGGACAGGTGGAGGTGATCACGACACCGTACTACCACCCGATTCTTCCGTTGATTTACGACAGCGATCTCGCAAAAGCGGGGTTGCCGCATGCCCCCTTACCCCCGCGGTTCCATTTTCCGATGGATGCCGACGCGCAGGTGGCGAAAGCCGTCGTGTTTTTCGAGAAACACTTCGGCACGCGACCGACGGGGATGTGGCCCGCCGAAGGGTCGGTGGCGCATGAAATTATTTCCGTCTTCGCCAGACACGGTATCCGTTGGGTGGCAACCGATGAGAAAATTCTTGCCCGATCCCAACCGGAGGGGCAACCAAAGTACTATCCGTACGGCATCCCGGGGGGGAATGGAACGGAGAATTCCGTCGCCATCGTATTCCGGGATACGGAGCTTTCGGATAAGATCGGATTTGTCTATCAGCAATACGCCGGCGAAGCTGCGGCGGATGATTTCATCGAACATATTCTTCGCTACGCGCCGGCGGAAGGGGAAGCGGATCGTCTGCTGACCGTTATCCTCGACGGTGAGAATGCATGGGAACACTACCGCAACGATAACGATGGCAAGGTGTTTCTCCATGCACTCTACAGAGAGCTCTCAACGTTGCAGAACGATGGTCGGCTCGTTACCACGACGATGGCGGAATACATGTTTGGGAATCCCGGGCGGAGGATCTCCCCGCATCCGGTGAAGGGAATGGACAAACTTGAACGGCTCTGGCCGGGGTCGTGGATCAACGCAAATTATGATACGTGGATCGGGGAGGGGGAGGAGAATCGGGCGTGGGAATATCTCCTGCAGGCCCGGACCGACCTGGCGAATTCTGGCTTGAAGCAACCCGATCCAAAAGCTTCAATCCCCCGGAAAAACACACCGGCGTGGTACGCCTATCAGGCCTGGGAATCAATGTATGCAGCCGAGGGATCCGATTGGTTCTGGTGGTACGGGAACGATCAGAACGCCCCCGCAGGCGACAAACCGTTCGACGTGGCTTTCCGGACCCATCTCAACAATATCTATGAATTTGCCGGACGGGCGGGGGGTAGGATGCCGGTCCGCACCTTTGAGCCGCTCATCCGGGAAAGCGAAACCGCGCAACAAAGGCCCCAGGGAACGATGGCGCAGAGCAGGTCCGACTTGGTCACAGTCCTCTTTCAAGTCGATGCCCGTGAGGTCTCCGTGCCCCACGCGATCTTTATCGCGGGCAATCATGAGCTGTTGGGGAATTGGACACCGAACACGATCAGAATGTATGACGACGGAACCCATGGAGATGAGAAGAAGGATGGGATCTGGACCCTCGAACTCCGGTTCCCTCCCGGGATGTATCTGGAGTACAAGTACACCAACAGCGGCGATGAAGGGAGTTGGACCCCGGGCGAGGAGTTTGAGCGTGTCAACCGAAATGTCCTCATCCTGAACGAAGCAGGGGCAAAACAAATTGTCTTCAAGAAATTCGGGATCATGTGAACAACACCATTGACAAGCAACAAGGTCATTGCGA
>DKJQ01000067.1 GCA_002454845.1 Ignavibacteria bacterium UBA6688 | reverse complement strand
CCGTTTTGAGATGATTTTTCGATAACACGGGTTGACTCTTCTGATGGCAAGGAGATTTAACCCGTTTTTCTTGTGATACAGCCCGCTTTTTTTGGGGACTCTTTTCGCTATGTTGGGCACGCATCTTGCCCTTTATCCCTGTGGACAATTCTGTCCACAAACTAATCAATAGAAATGGGATCTCAGTCACTTCTGACGCTTGGTGGATTAACGCTCGTTGCGGTGCTTACGCTCGCAGCAAACAGAGCAATTCTCGGGACATATTCAAACATGCTCGAGACACAGGCCATGATCGCTTGCATCGCAGAAGCCGAAAACCTCATGGAGGAAATCCAGGCTAAGGCCTTCGATAACGTTCTTGCCGTTACAGGAAGCGACAGTTCCGTGTCGGGACAGCAACCGGGTGGCGGGAAGGGAAAGCCGAAGGGTCTGCCGCCGGGGATTGCCAAGAAACCGGCAGATTTCACGCCCCCGGGATTATTGGGGAGAGATTTGAACGAATGGTACCCGTTTTTCAACGACATCGACGATTTTCATGGGTTGCAGAAAAGGTCATGGAATCCGTTATTTAAAGATTCTCTGGACATGAAGATTCGCGTCGAATATGTGAATCCTAAAAAAACCGGTCAGGCAGCAACAACGCAAACAACCGCGAAAAAGGTGGAAGTGAAAGTCTTTACCGAAGGCATGCAGGATACCCTGGCGGTCTCGCGTGTGTTTTATCAGTGATGGTTCGGAATCATGAACACGTCTCTTGACTACATAGGCTCGATGATCATCGGTGGATTGGTTGTGCTGACCGTCCTCACGCTGAACGCGACGATTACCAACTCCGCGTTCGAACGGAGCCGCGACCTGATCTCCCAGGAATCGGCCGTGAACCTGACGAAATTGCTGGAGCATGATTTGTACAAGGCGGGGTACCGTGCTTCGGGATCTCCCCTCGTCAAGGCGGAATCGCTCGCGGTCATGTTCGCTGCCGATCTGAATGACACCGGCGTTCCGGATTCCATCCGCTATACGGTCGGCACCAGCGAGGATCTTCCCCAGTCGGGTAATCCGCGGGACCTCCCGCTCTACCGCGTGGTCAATGCTAACTCCGCACTGAATGTCGCACCCGGACTGGTAAAGTTCTTCTTCAGCTATATCGATACCGGAGGAAATGAGATGCGGTACGATTCACTTCGGTTCTCGCACCACCGCGATGTCGTGCGGCTGATCAAGGTGCAATTTACCATGGAACCCAGCGAACCGATCGATACGTTGTTCATCCCTGTGACAGTGACGAAAATGTTCCGACCCAAGAACCTGGGAGGCTGGTAAGTGGGAAAAGGATCACTCATCATAGTGCTCGGCGCATCGATGATCCTCAGCGTGATGAACCTGCAGCTGAATAAAAGCTCCGAACGGGCCGTGGAAAACATGGTGGGATACTATAATATGTCCCTTGCAAGGGATATCGCCAACCAGTCGATCTCCTACTTGTTGACGGAATTGGCCGATAGCGCACAGTGGAGGGTGGCAAAACCCAAAAACATCCCTTCGGATCTCTTCAGCGGTGTTGGGGCTTACAGCGCAACCTATACGATCATCGATACGACCATCAACCTGAACGGTGTCCCGAAGGAAGCAATCAAGTTGTGGGTAACGGCTCTCTACGGCGAGGAATCGCATGTGGTGGTGGTTTATACGGACAGGAACTTCGGATATGTTCCCCCCGTCGTGCGCGGGGCTTTCACGGCAGACGGTCCTCTTGATAATACGATCAGCGACATGCAGATCGATGGTCGTGATTATACGTGGGATGGAACTCTCGTTCCGGAATCCGGCGTCTTTGGTGTCTCCTCCGGTACCGCATTCTCCAACACGAAAAACGCCATGATCGGGGGGACCGATGTGAACAGCCAGGACTACGCGATGAATTTCCCTCACCATCCGGCGATTGTGGAAGAAAACTACGGATGGGGCGGTGCATTTCCCGTATCACCCGACGCGGCACTCGGTTATGACAATGGAACATTGAAGACCCTGGCCCTGAACGGAACCGCAGGAAGCCAGTACGTGACCGACCCGAAAAATCTGGTGTACCCGCTGCGTGGCATCACCTACGTTGAGCTTGCGGCCGGAGTGACGTGGAAATCAGCCAACTTGGGAGAAAACCCCGAGGGCATTCTGGTGATCAGCAATGCGGGCCTGAAAGCAAGAGTGGAGAACATCCACACCAAGGATGAAAAAACGGCATTCAAAGGCATTATCATTGCAGACTATATGTTTCATATTCACATGGACGTATTGGGGGCGATCGTGCTCCTCTCGCCCAACCAGGAAACAAAGAAAGAGTGCAAGGGGAATCAGGGGCACAGAGTCTTTTACAGCAGCGAGTCGATTAAACGCGCGACAAATCTTGCGGGGAGCAAAGGTTCGGGATGGAGGGGGCGCATCCCGGTGTTTGGATGGAGAGAATAATGCAGGGGTGGCAATGAGAGAACAACCGTATGGCAAAGGGGAATATTATGGAAAATTCTGCGATCATGTGCGCACAGTGCGGTCGCATGCAATTGCCTGACGGCTCCTGGAGGGAACCGATCGAGCAGGGAAAGGGGGACCGGGATTTTTTTTCCCGCGAGGGAATTTGTCCCTGGTGTGTGAGGAACGTAAGTGGTAAAGAATTGACGGGACCCCACCAAACCCCAGAAACCTTCGCTCTCGGGGCCCTGGTGCAATTTCTCGGCACGTTGGAAACTGCGGGGGAAGAATCCCCGGATGCTTCACAGAAGCAATGAGGATCATGCAAGAAACAGATGGAGTTTCTAACGCGGGGCGTGTGAGAAAAAAAGCATGGGTATGAAACAAAATATTCTGTCGATCCTGCTGCTCGCCATGGTCATGGCGGGAATGCCAGTGAGCGCCCTGGGCAACGACACGCCCTTGAAAGCCATCCAGGCGTTCAAAGAGGCGCTGGACGCGAATGATCTCGCGGCGATGTGTCAGTACATGTCCGATGAGGAAGGAACCGGCGCGCTCAAACGCATCAACTATGAGCAGATGCAGCGCTCCGTGGAAGGACTCGTCTCGCTTTGGCGCGGGGTGCCGTTCAGCTACAGTGATGAACCGACGGTGACCGAAAAACAGACCGAAGTGACCGTCAAGGTCGATGTCCCGAGCCTTTCGCAGGAAGTCAAATTCACGTTGCTGAAGTTCGGCAACGCATGGTATATTTTTGACATGGAAATCTATTTCAAGAAAAAGTAGTTTTCCCGAGCCCGCCCTTTAACACCGCAGCGCGTATTTCTCCCTCCTCTCGCTAATCAACTTGCCCTTCAGGCGAATACCCGTTACATTCTCTCCGTTCCATCACCACACATCATCATGCTCACCCAAGCCGAATCCGCGCTCCAGGCCATCCGCTTCGACCGGTCAGACCATTCCGACCGGACGCTCCTCGACCTGTACGAGGGTATGCTCCTGCCGCGCATGATCGAAGAGAAGATGTTGCTCCTGATCCGGCAGGGAAAGGTAAGCAAGTGGTTCTCCGGGTATGGACAGGAAGCGATTGCCGTCGGTTGTACGAGAGCCATCCAATCAACCGATTTTATCCTCCCGCTCCACCGCAATCTCGGGGTCTTCACATCCCGAGCCGTGCCGCTCCAACAGCTCTTTGCTCAATGGCAGGGAAAACCATCTGGTTTTACGAAGGGGCGCGACCGTTCCTTTCACTTTGGAACAACCGAACACCGCATTATCGGCATGATCTCCCACCTGGGGTCGATGCTGGGAGTGGCAGATGGGATAGCGCTTGCCAGCAACCTCGACCGGAAGGATGAGATCGCTCTTGTTTTCTCCGGCGATGGCGGGACAAGCGAAGGGGATTTCCACGAAGCGCTGAACGTGGCGGCCGTCTGGGAGCTCCCGGTTATATTTTTGATCGAAAACAACGGTTATGGCCTTTCCACCCCATCGAATGAACAATTTCGATGTAAGCAGTTCATCGACAAGGCGATCGGATACGGGATGAAAGGGGTGCAGGTTGATGGGAACAATATCCTTGCCGTCTACGATGCGGTGCAGAGCATCGCCGCAATGATGCGGAAAGACCGGCAGCCGGTTATTCTGGAGGCGTTGACCTTCCGCATGCGCGGGCATGAGGAGGCGTCGGGGGTGAAATACGTCCCCCAGGAGCTGATGGACCGCTGGGCCCGGAAGGACCCGGTGGAGAATTTCGGCCGGTACCTGACCGAGATCGGAATCCTGACGGAGAAAAAGATCCAGAACCTTCGATCGAAACTGAAATTGACCATCGACGAGACATGGGAAGCATCATTGCGGGAACCGGATGTCGATCCTTCCGTGAGCAAGGAACTTGCGGACGTGTACGCGGAATCCCGGTCCCGGTTGGCGGAGCCGAACCTTGAGCGGCGATCGCCGAAACGGTTCGTGAATGCCCTCAGCGACGGGCTCCGTCAGGCGATGGAGCATGACCCGAAGCTGGTGCTGATGGGACAGGACATCGCGGAGTACGGGGGAGTTTTCAAAGTAACAGAGGGTTTTGTGAAGGAGTTCGGCAAAGAGCGCGTGCGCAATACTCCTTTGTGCGAATCAGCCATCCTTGCCTCCGGGCTCGGCCTCTCCCTTTGCGGGAGGGCGTCGATGGTGGAGATGCAGTTTGCCGATTTCGTCGCGTGCGGCTTCAACCAGATCATCAACAATCTTGCAAAGACCCACTACCGATGGGGTCATGCTGTCAACGTCACTGTCCGCATGCCGACCGGTGCAGGCGTCGGCGCGGGCCCGTTTCATTCACAAAGTGATGAGGCTTGGTTCACCCACGTCCCCGGCCTGCGCGTCCTCTACCCCTCATCCCCGTTCGATGCCAAGGGATTGATCACTACCGCGCTGATCGAACCAAATCCCGTGATTTTCTTTGAACACAAGTTTCTCTATCGCAGCGTGGAAGAAGACGTGCCGGATGAGTATTATAATCTTCCCCTCGGGAAAGCCCGGGTCGCCCACGAAGGAACGGATGTAACGGTGGTTACCTACGGACTCGGTGTGCACTGGATCAAGGAGATTGCCGCAGTAACTCCCGATATTAGCATGGAGATTATTGACCTGCGCACGTTGTTGCCATGGGACCATGAGACGGTCTTTGCTTCCGTGGAGAAGACCGGCAAATGCCTCGTGCTGCATGAGGCCACGACGGTCGGCGGATTCGGCGGGGAGATCGCTGCCACCATCACGGAAGAGTGTTTTCGCTTTCTCGATGCGCCGGTCATGCGGCTCGGATCGCTTGAAACACCCGTGCCGTTTAACCCGAGGCTTGAGCATCAGTTCCTTGCTCAAAGCAGACTGAGCGAAAAACTCCGAAACCTTGTCGACTATTGAACGGATCATCATGACCATCCACGAACTTCCCACCCCCGCGCTCCTGATCGATCAGCATATCCTCGAGCGCAATCTCACCCGGATGCAGGAGCGGGCGAATTCCTTCGGCGTCTCCCTTCGTCCCCATATCAAAACGCATAAATGTATTGAGATTGCCAACCACCAATTGGAACTGGGAGCCCGCGGCATTACCGTCTCGACATTTTACGAGGCGGAGCAGTTCGCGGCAGCAGGATTCAACGACATCACGTGGGCGTTCCCGATTCCCCCGGTCTATGCCGTGAGGGCCGCTGAGCTCAACCAGAAAACCACACTCCGGTTGGTGGTCGACAGCCTCGAAGCAAAATGGCACCTCGATAAAATCTCCCGGGTCAACGGGGACAAGATTCACGTCTGGTTGAAGGTCGATTGCGGATACCACCGTGCCGGCGTGGACCCGGATTCGCCCCTTGCGGAAGACCTCATTCGGGCTTTAAGCGAATCGAAGACACTGATCTTCGACGGCATCCTGTCCCACTCCGGCTATTCTTACTATGCAAAGTCGAGAAAGGAAATTCTTCCATACGCCGAGCAGGAGCGCTCCGTCATGGTGGAGTTCGCGGAACGGATGCGCGCAAAGGGGTATACGGTCCCGTTCATCAGCATTGGTTCCACCCCCGCGATGGCCGTAACCGAAAACCTCAACGGGATCTCGGAGGTCCGGCCGGGCAACTACGCATTTTATGACTATACCCAGGCGATGATCGGAAGCTGTTCCGTCAGCGATTGTGCTCTCACGGTGCTTGCTTCGGTGATTTCCCACCAGCCCGGCGCTGCCCACTTTCTGACGGATGCCGGCGCCCTCGCGTTATCCAAAGACGCCGGACCGACGCACATCAGTAACGACATGGACATGGGAATTATCTATGAAAACTATGAGCGGAAACGGCTTGCCCCCCATGTCCATGTCCGGACGCTTTCCCAGGAACATGGAAGAGTTGTCTGCGACAAGCCGAAGCTGATCGAAGGTCTCTTCCCCGTCGGGGACAAGGTCAGGATCCTCGAACATCACTCCTGTCTCACCGCAGCGAACTTCGACCATTATTACGTTGTAAAGGAGGACGAGGTGGTGGATAAGTGGAAGATTTTGCGGGGAAGAACATAGAAGGATAAATTCCAAGCTCCAAAATCCAAACTCCAAATTGGAGAGAGAAAATACAGATTGCAGATGACAGACTGCAGACTGCAGACTGCTGACTGCTGATTGCTGATTGCTGATTGCTGAACGCTGACTGCTGAATACTGAGAGGAATCCCCATGTCCCCACGCTTTGGTTTTCACCTTGCCCTTCTTCTTGTTGCCGTCACCGTCGTCGCTCAAACCCGCTACGATCTTGTCATCAAAAACGGTCGGGTCATTGATGGGAGCGGTAATCCGTGGTATGATGGCGATGTTGCCATTCGTGATGGAAGAATTGCAGCGATCGGGAAGATTGATGCGACCTCTGCAGCACGGGTGATCGATGCACAAGGATTGTATGTTGCGCCCGGGTTCATTGATGTCCATGCCCATGCCGAAGGAGGAATTCGCCGTATCCCGACTGCTGATAATTTCATCTACGACGGGGTCACCTCCATCATCACGGGGAACTGTGGAGGATCGGAGACGGACCTTGACGCGTTTTTCGCAGAACTGCGCGAAAAAGGGATTTCCATCAATCTCGGTACCTTGATCGGGCATAACAGCGTCCGGCGTTCGGTGATGGGTGCGGCCCAGCGGGAACCGAGCCCGGAAGAACAACAAGCCATGGAAGATTCCGTCGGGAAGGCCATGGAGCAGGGCGCGGTCGGGTTTTCCACCGGACTCATCTACATCCCCGGAACGTATTCCAAAACACCGGAGGTCGTCGGGTTGGCAAGAGCCGCTTCAAAGTACGGCGGCGTCTATGCTTCCCATATCCGGGATGAAGGATTGAAGGTTGTGGAGGCGATCAGCGAGGCAATTCATATCGGTCGTGAAGCGTCGATGCCGGTAGAGATTTCCCATTTCAAGATTTCCGCGAAGAAACTGTGGGGAACAAGCGACAAGACGATCGCCCTCGTGGAGAAGGCGCGGGCTGAGGGAATTGACGTCAACGTCGATCAGTACCCATACCCCGCATCGAGCACCAATCTTGGCATCCTTGCCCCGTCCTGGGCCCTGGCCGATAGTTTTGCGGCAGTGCAGGCGCGGTTGCAGGACCCTGCAACGCGGAAGAAGATTGCGGCCGAGGCAAAACGCAGCATCCTCAACAAAGGGTTCACCCGCCTGGATTATGCGTATGTCGCCCGCTGTTCATGGGATTCCACACTCAACGGGAAGAACATCACCCAGATCAATCGTCTCTGGAAACGGCGCGGGACGCTCAACAATGAGATCCAGACCGTTCTCGACATGCTCGAGAAAGGGGGAGCGTCCATGGTGTACCACTCGATGAGTGAAAAAGATGTCCAAAAAATCATGAAATATCCCTACGCGATGGTCGCCTCGGATGCCGGCGTGATCGAGTACGGCTCCGGCGTCCCTCACCCGCGCGGGTACGGAACGAATTCCCGTGTTCTGGGTGAGTATGTCCGGAACAAGAAGATCCTGAAGCTGGAGGACGCGATCCGGAAAATGACATCACTTCCTGCGCAGAGGTTCCGGCTGACGGACCGGGGGTTGCTCCGTCCCGGCCTGTGGGCAGATATCGTGATCTTCGACGCCGCAACAGTGAAGGATGCGGCAACCTTTGAAAAGCCCCATGCCTATGCCGAAGGGTTTCACTATGTCCTTGTGAACGGCCTGCCCGTGATTGAGGAAGGGGAGCACAACGGCACGCGTTCCGGGCAGATCCTGCTCGGGCCCGGTGCGCAGAGGTAAAAAAACGCGCTCGTTGACATTCCGACGAGCGCTTTGTATTTTAGCTGTCGATCCCTTGCTCCCCCAATCCCGGCTCGGCTGAGCGACTCGACTGAGTTCGTCGAAGTCTCGCCGAAGTCGCTTTCCGCAATAACACTGATCGGAACCCCTCAATGAAATCTCTCTCAGGAAGCATTGTTTGCATTACCGGCGCCAGCAGCGGCATCGGTCTCGCGTGTGCCCGTGAGTTTGCCCGGCATGGCGCGAGACTCCTTCTCGCCGCACGCCGCAAGGACAAGCTGGAAACCCTGGCGACGGAATTGAAGCAGCAACACAAGACAGAAACATCTTTGCTTCAGCTTGATGTCCGTGATCATGCGGCGGTGGAATCGGCGTTCACCGCACTCCCGGCCGCGTGGCAAGCGATCGAGATTCTCGTCAATAATGCGGGACTGAGCCGTGGATTCGACAAATTGCATGAAGGGTCGGTTCAGGATTGGGAGGAGATGATCGATACGAACGTAAAGGGGCTGTTGTACGTCAGTCGGTCTGTGATCCCCGGGATGGTGGCCCGGAACAAAGGAACCATCGTGAATATCGGCTCCATAGCCGGGCATGACGTGTACCCGCGAGGCAATGTCTACTGCGCGACCAAATTTGCGGTGGACGCGCTGACGAAGGGGATGCGCATGGATCTGCTCGATACCCCCGTGCGCGTCTGCACAGTGGATCCCGGACTGGTGGAGACGGAGTTCAGCATTGTTCGTTTCCGCGGGGACGAATCCCGTGCAAAGACCGTATACCAAAACCTGCAACCACTAACGCCGGAGGACATTGCGGATGCCGTTCTCTACTCTGCGACGCGTCCTCCGCATGTGCAGATAGCGGAGATGATCGTCATGCCCACGGCGCAGGCATCCCCGACAATGGTGCATCGAACGACGTAGAAAGAATTTCGGTCCCGCCCCCTCCCATCAACCAAGGAAAAGTATGAAAATCCTTCACACACTGTTTCTCCTCTTCATGCTCCCCGTTGCCGCGATTTCCCAGGATACCATCCGGTTCATCCAAACCACGCCCGGATCGCAGGCGTTCAAGGTGCGTGAGCCGGTTCTCAGAGTGAAACCCGGAACGGTTCTCATCAGCAAGACACTGATGGGGGGATATTACACGGAAGAGGGAGGAGCGTGGCCGGGGGAGGTGGGGCCGATCTATGTCGAAGGGGCCACGACGAAAGACCAGGTGGTCGTGAAAATCCTCAAACTCACTCCCAACCATGATCTGGCTCCTGCGCGGGTGAACCCCAACTTCGGTGGATTACAGACGGATGTGCGCGTACGTCTGTTGAATCCCCCGATCGCGGACGAGCGGTTTCTCTGGCGTATCGATCCCACAAGGAAATTCGGAAAGCTCGATCTCCCGAAGAGCCGTCTGAAGAACATCGAAGTTCCGCTCAACCCCATGCTGGGCCGCGTTGCTGTTGCGCCGCGGGGTGAGGAGGCATTTGGTGGACTCTGGCCCGGCGACTTCGGCGGCAATATGGACGCCCCGGAGATACGTGAGGGAGCCACCGTGTACTTGCCGGTCTTCCATGAAGGGGCGTATGTCTATTTTGGCGACGCGCATGCTCTGCAGGGACATGGCGAGATCGCCGGGACCGGATTGGAGACGACGGTCGATGTGGTGCTTCAGATCGACGTAATCAAGAACAAGGCGATCCGGTGGCCGCGCATCGAAGACCGGGAGTTTATCATGGTGGCGGGAAGTGCGCGTCCGCTCATCGACGCGTTTCGGCTCGCACACGTCGAGTTGATCGAGTGGCTTGAAAAGGAATACGGCTTCGACCGGTGGGAGGCCTATCAGGTTCTTTCCCAGGTCGGCAGCAGCACGGTCGCGAACATCGTGGATCCTCAGTACACGGTCGTCGCCAAATTCCCGAAACGATATCTACCGAAGTAAGAAAGGTGGTAGGTTGGGGGTGATGGGTGGTGGGGTAAGTCAGCGGTCAGCAATCAGCAATCAGCAATCTGCAATCTGTCATCTTTCTACTTTGTCATTTTTAATTTTTACTTTTTAATTGATTCCCATGTCCCGAACATTCATTGTTGCCGGTGCTGTTGGGGGATTCCTGAGCGTTGCTCTGGGGGCGTTCGGTGCGCACGCGCTGAAAGACCATCTGTCGCCCGAAATGCTTCAGATCTTTGAAACGGGGATTCGCTATCAGATGTATCACTCCCTGGCCCTGTTTGTCGTGGCATGGGCGGTCGATAAGTACATGAGCACATTGTTTTCCAAAGCAGGCTGGTTGTTCATCGTGGGGATCGTGATTTTCTCCGGAAGTCTCTACTTGCTCACACTGACAGGGCTTCGGTGGTTCGGAGCTGTGACGCCTGTTGGGGGAGTGGCATTCCTCGCCGGCTGGGTTTGTCTTGCCATCGGGTTCTGGAGGTCGGTGGAGTAAGCGGGTTCTGCCCGTTCTTGTTTTCCGGAATGGGGATGTGTATCTTGAACCCGAGCGATTTGTTCCATTATTTCATCACCTGAGAGTAGCAGCAATGTCGTCCGCGGCTCCAACGACGGTTCCGTCCAGCTCTGCATCCGGGAGTCTCGAAGATTTCTTTGAGCCCTTCCGGAACAAGATCCTCGGACAGCATCAAACATTTGAATCTCCGTACGGCCGGAAGAAGGTCCTCTATGCCGATTGGACGGCCAGCGGCCGTCTGTACGAGCCGATCGAGCGGAAGCTTCACGACCTGTTCGGACCGTTCGTGGGGAACACGCACTCCGAATCGAGCGTCACGGGCTCGTCCATGACGCATGCGTATCACCTTGCCCACCAGATCATCAAAAAACATGTCAACGCCGGATCCGGGGATGCGCTCTTGTTCGCCGGTTTCGGGATGACCGCCGCGGTCAACAAGTTCCAGCGCATCCTTGGCCTGAAATGTCCGGAGCAGTGGAAGGACCATCTTTCCATCCCGGATGAGTTGCGGCCGGTGGTCTTCGTGACGCACCTGGAACATCACTCCAACCACACCACCTGGTACGAAACGATCTGCGACGTGCAAGTCATCAAGGCGACCGACGAAGGACTGGTCGATCTTGACGATCTCCGCTCGCTCCTGGAACAGCATAAGACCCGCAAACTGAAAATCGGTGCGTTCTCCGCATGCTCCAATGTCACAGGGATCCATACCCCCTACCACACTCTTGCCCGGATCATGCACGAGCATGGGGGAATTTGCCTTATCGATCTTGCCGCGTCCGCCCCGTACATGAAAATCGATATGCACCCGCCGGACCCGATGGAGCGATTAGACGCGATTGTTTTCTCGCCGCATAAGTTCCTCGGCGGACCGGGCGCCCCCGGTGTGCTGATTTTTGATTCGAGCCTCTATCGTCTCAAATCCCCCGATCAGCCGGGAGGCGGCACGGTGTTATGGACGAACCCGTGGGGAGAGTACCGCTATATCCCGGACGTGGAAGTGCGCGAGGATGGCGGAACTCCGGGATTTCTGCCGGCGATCAAGGCGGCGTTGGCTGTCACGCTGAAGGAAGAAATGGGAATGGAGAGGATGCATCAGCGGGAGGAAGAGCTTGTGCGCTCTCTGTTCAAAGGCTTGCGCTCGGTACCGGGACTGACGTTGCTTGCTGACAACATTGAGAATCGGTTGGGGATGATGTCTTTTTATCTTGACGATATCCATTACAATCTTGTCGTGCGTCTCCTGAACGACCGGTTCGGCATCCAGTCACGGGGCGGCTGCTCATGCGCGGGCACCTACGGCCACTACCTGCTGCATGTCACGCGCTATCAATCGAAGCGGATCACTGATAAAATCGATGAAGGAGACCTCTCTTCCAAGCCGGGCTGGGTGCGGCTCTCGATCCATCCCACCACGACGAATGAGGAAGTCGAATTTATTGTCGAAGCTCTACGGGAAATACAACGAAACGCAAAGAGCTGGGAAAAGGACTATACGTACGATTCGCATGCGAATGAGTTCCGGCATAAGGATGACCATGGCCGGCTCCAGCAGACGGTGG
>DKJQ01000244.1 GCA_002454845.1 Ignavibacteria bacterium UBA6688 | reverse complement strand
ATACAGCGTTGCACCTTTCGCCCTCGCTCCCGCCTTCGCCAGAGCTTCGATCTCGGCGTGTGCCCCTCCAAATTTCCTGTGATATCCCTCCCCCACCACCCTCCCCCCCTTAACGAGGACGCAGCCCACCAGGGGATTGGGATGAACCTGTCCGCTTCCCTTCGCAGCGAGCTGCAAGCTCCGTAGCATATACCCGGCATGGTCGGAGGATTTCATTTCGAAGAAAGGATCGTCAATTTTTGGAAATCATCAGGAGGAACAGCGGTTGGCAATGGAGGCTGGATGAGCGACAACACCATGAGAGCCTCGAGCATCATTTGATCGCGATGCTCTTCCCCTTTTTTGCGGATTGATAAATGGCATCGACGATCTTCATTCGATCCATCGACTCTTCGCCGGTGGATATAACAGGATGCAATCCCCGCAGGGAACCGATCCAGGACTTCAGCTCGTTGTCGTACGACTTCCAATACAGCGTCTGGGCCGTTTCATGGGATACCGGGGTTACATTGACCAGGTTTCCGTGCATCCGTTTCAAGATCCGGAACGGGTTGAGGGAACCGCTCCCTTCCGTGCCATAACAATCGCAATAGAAGAAATCCTCGTTCGATTCAAAGGACCAGCTCGACTCAATGGTCATCGTCGTTCCGTTCTTCATCCGGAGGAAGACAACGGAAGAGTCCTCCACCCCCCGGGTGTTGTGGGAATAATTTGCGGCGACCACTTCTTTCGGCTCGGGGAACCCCATCATCCAGAACGCGAGATCGAACATGACAATCCCGAGATCCAGCACAACACCCCCACCCGATTTCTCCTTCCGCGTCAGCCAGGGATTCGACGTGCTCAGCTTTTTCAGCCACCCAGCCTTCGCATAATAAATCTTCCCCAACTCCCCCCCCTGGATCATGCTTTTGAGGATCATCGCATCGGGACGAAAGCGATTATTCATTCCCACCATCACTTTCCGTCCGTATTTTTTGGCGGCATTCACGATCTCCGCGGCTTCTTTGTACGTGCGTGCGAGCGGTTTCTCCACGAGGATATGCTTCTTGGCTTCCAGGGACGCGATGGCAACATCCAGATGAGTAAAAGTAGACGTACAGATGTCGATTCCGACGACATCCTCTTCGGTCTTCAACAGTTCGGATAAATCGGTGTACCAGCGCGGGATATCGTACTTCTTTGAAACGAATTCAGCCTTTGCGGGATCAAAATCGCATACGGCCACAATTTCAGCATCGGGGAATTTCGAAAGGATGGGGAGGTGAATCGTTTGGCCGATCGTGCCCAAACCGACTACCGCGATACGTGCTTTTTCCATGGATGGGATGTCACCTGTCAGGTCGAAACAAATTCGAAGGAGGCTTTGCCGTGCCGCGCGGTGAGGAATTCCTTTGTACTTGCCGCTATGCCGGGTCCGTCAAGGTTTACCATGTGGTAGAGCTCCGCGGGCTGGCCGTGGTCGATGAACGAGTCCGGCAGACCAAGAAGCTTGACTGATACCTGGGTCAACCCTTGCCGGGCGAGTGATTCCAGCACTGCGGAACCGAAGCCCCCCTGGATAACGTTGTCCTCGACCGTCAAAACATGGTCAAACCGACCGGCAATCGTCCGGATCAGGGCATCATCCATCGGTTTCACAAAACGCATGTTTACCACTTCAGCATGGATTCCATCCTGAACAAGAAGGTTTGCTGCCTTCAGGGAAGCGGGGACCATATTGCCGATCGCGAGGATCGCCACATCCGTTCCCGTTCTGACGGTTTCGGCTTTGCCGATTGCCAAGGTCTGGAAACCGGATCGGAGCGGGACGCCGACTGCGTTCGCGCGGGGGTAGCGAATGGCTACGGGTCCCTTCCTGTAGCTCACGGCAGTGTAGAGCATGTCACGCAACTCCTGCTCATCCTTCGGAGCCATAACGATCATTCCCTGGACGCAACGCAGATAGGAAAGGTCGAGGGCTCCATGGTGTGTTGGGCCGTCGGACCCGACCAATCCCCCACGATCCAGCACAAACACCACAGGGAGTTCCTGCAGCGCACAATCGTGAACAACTTGATCAAAGGCCCGCTGAAGAAAGGTCGAATAAATTGCCGCCACCGGAATATACCCTTCGGTCGCCATTCCCGCTGCAAACGTGACTGCATGTTGCTCCGCAATGCCGACATCAAAGAAGCGCTCAGGCATTGCTTGCTGAAGGATGGTCAAGCCTGTTCCATCCGGCATGGCGGCAGTAATTCCAACAACCTTCGGATTTTCTCTGCAGATCTCAACCATCGCCTGCCCAAACACTGTCGTGTAAGGAGGAGCTTCGTTCTCCTTTTTGGGGGAAATTCCCGTAATCTTATCGAACGGGGTAACGCCATGCATCCCGGTAATTTCTTTTTCCGCGTGAATATACCCCTTCCCCTTCTGGGTCCTGACATGGATGAGGATGGGGCCTTTGAGGTCTTTGACATGGTTGAAGATTTCAACCAACTTCACAACATTGTGTCCATTGAAAGGACCGAAATACCGGAAACCGAGAGCTTCAAACAGCATCCCAGGCGTGACGACCGCCTTTACCCCTTTTTCAAATTTCTGGGCGACCTGGCGGAGCCGGTCTCCAAACGAATCCAGCTTGCCGGTGAGCTCCCACACATTAGCCTTGAACTTGTTGTAGGTTGGATGCGTGAGGGCTTCGCTGAAGTAGTTGTGAAAGGACCAGAGCGTGGGGTGGATCGAGGAAAGCGATACCATCTGATTATCGTTCAGGATAACAATGAGGTCTTTCTTGAGAAGTCCTGCGTTGTTCATGGCCTCGTACGCCATCCCTCCTGTCAACGATCCATCCCCCACGATCGCGACAGTTTTGAAGTCTTTGCCGTCAAAATCCCTCGCCGTGGCGATTCCCAGGGCGGCCGAGATGGCCGTGCTCGCATGGCCCGCACCAAACACATCGTATTCGCTCTCTGTGCGCTTGAGGAAACCGCTCAAGCCATGAAGCTGGCGAATGGTAAACATCCGATCGCGCCTGCCCGTCAGGATCTTATGGGGATACGCCTGGTGTCCTGTGTCCCAGACGAGTTTGTCCTGGGGAGTATTGAAAACATAGTGAAGGGCAACTGCGAGCTCAACGCTTCCCAAACCAGCCCCAAAATGTCCCCCCGTTTTTGAAACGCAATCAACGAGGAAATCACGCACCTCACCGCTCACAACCCGAAGATCTTTGATGCTCAGCTTGCGGAGATCGGCCGGAGAATTAATCTTATTGAGAAACTTGTACTGCGTCTCGCTCATGCCTCATCAAGGTCTGTAATTTCCAATTGTCCGCTGATATCTTTCGTCAGCTTCTTTATTTTCAGCTCAGTCGCCTTCAGCGTTCCGGCACAATCCTTCGACAGTTGAATCCCCTCTTCATAAAGCGCAACGGCTTCGTCCAGCGGAACATTCCCCTCTTCGAGGGATTCAACGATCTCCTCAAGCCGTTTGAGCGATTGCTCAAAAGAGTTTTTCGATCCCTTCTTTGCGCTCATTATTTCACCGTTGTTGGAACTTCCCCGTCATGGAAGTGGATGACCGCCGAATCGCCCGCGGTGAGACCGCCGGAATGCGAAACGATCCGGCCTGCCTTGCGCACCATCGTATAACCGCGTTTCAGGACTCTGTCAGGGCTCAATGCTTTCAACTGATTTTGCGCAGCGACAGTACGCTGCGTCGCACTCTGCATCCGATGGACGATGGTCTTGACAAGGCTTCGTTCAAGTTCATCGACGCGTTGAGCGTTCTGGCGCAGGAGATCGAATGGTTTATTGAAAGAATAACTTGCAAGGATCGTCCCTACTTGTTCCCTGCTTGCGGCAACCCGATCTTCGAGTGTAGTGCGCATAGTATAGCAAATGTTCCGAATAACTTCAAGAAGCTCGGTACGGTCCCGCACGACCAGTTCACCTGCTGCAGAAGGAGTCGGGGCCCTCAGGTCAGCAACAAAATCAGCAATACTGAAGTCCACCTCATGACCGACCGCGCTGATCGTTGGAATTTCGGACGCAGCGATCGCCCGTGCAACTGCCTCTTCGTTGAACGCCCACAAGTCCTCCAGCGAACCTCCCCCACGACCGATAATCAGGACGTCAATCCTCCCGTACCGGTTCATCTCCTCGATAGCCCGCACGACATCTTCCGCAGCCCCGATTCCCTGGACTTTCGCGGGCCGGAGCACGACCTCAAGTGAGGGAAAGCGGCGTGAAAGAACGCTCCGGATATCCTGAAGCGCGGCTCCTGTTTCTGAGGTAATGATGCCAATCCTTTCTGGAAACTCGGGTAGCGGCTTTTTTCGATCCGGATCGAAGAGTCCCTCAGCGGAAAGTTTCTGTTTCAGCCGTTCAAAAGCGAGCTGGAGCTCTCCCACTCCCTGGGGTTGAAGCTGATCGACATCGATCTGGTAATTTCCCCTGGGTGGATAGACGGTGACGGCACCCCGGGCAATCACCTTCATCCCATCCTCCGGGCGCACCAGGAGGCTGGCAACACGACTCCTCCACATCACGGCAGATATTTGCGCACCTTCGTCCTTCAGTGTGAAATAAAGATGTCCGGATGTATGGTGCTTGCAATTGGAGATTTCCCCCTCAAGCCAGACCCGTGGGAACCGCTGTTCCAGCGAGAGCTTGATCTGACGCGTAATTTCCGTTACGGTGCTGATTTTCTTTTCTTCCATCGTCCGTTCGAGGTATGAATATCGAGAAACGATGCCAAGGTACCGAATGTTTCAGCGACATACAACCGCACGATCCATCCACGATCATGTCGAACTGCAGGCAGTCTCAATGATGGAAGCTTGTCTTTCTTCCTCTCCTTCGGTATATTCATAAACCATTGAGTAGAGACGGTTTTTTCTCTTCTCTCTACGATTGCAATGTCTTCACGAACCAGAAGCACAAAAACCATGAAAGCAGACATTCTTGCCATCGGTGCGC
>DKJQ01000302.1 GCA_002454845.1 Ignavibacteria bacterium UBA6688 | reverse complement strand
CTGATCGTGCCGTCAGGAAACTCTACGATGCGGGGAGCGGTTTCGGGCAGTATTCATACTATTGCGCGACGCGGTTTCCGGGCGTCTCGATCCTTGCCGTCGATGTGAAGGAGGAACAGATAGCCGATTGCGAACGGTTCTTCAGAAACGCCGGGATCAAGAACGTTGCTTTCGCCGTCGAAGATCTCACCGAACCGAACCACGAGAACGAGTTCGATTTCGTCCTTTCGGTCGATGTCATGGAACATATCCCGGATGATGTCGGCGTTTTCCGGAACCTGCATCGCGCCCTCAAGCCGGGAGGGGGGCTCCTGGTTAATACCCCCTCCAACCTCGGCGGCTCGGACGCGTCTTCACCGGACGACGAGAGCTTCATCGGGGAACATGCGCGCAACGGTTATGGTGTGATGGAGATTCGAATAAAGCTCGAGTCAGCCGGGTTCATCGTTGAACAGGTCAGGTTTACGTACGGACCGTGGGGCTCCGCCTCCTGGCGCCTCGGGATCAAATACCCGATGCTCATGCTGAACCTCAGCAAATTCCTCTTCGTTCTTCTCCCCTTCTATTACCTTCTGACGTTTCCATTTACACTTCTTCTTATGTATCTTGACTACGCTTCGGACAACCAGACCGGCACGGGGCTGATCGTGGTTGCCCGCAAGCCCGGTTGAGCCTTCGCGAGAAGAATTACACAGAGTAACACAGGGGATGCACAGAGGGACACGGGGGGAAGAATAGAAAACCTCTGCGTAACTCCGTGACTTCTCTGTGTCTCTCTGTGATATGTTTTTCAACGGAAGCATGAAAAAAGTCCTGATCGTCACATACTATTTTCCCCCTTCGGGCGGGCCGGGTGTGCAGCGGGTGCTGAAGTTCGTGAAGTACCTCCCGCAGTTCGGCTGGCAGCCGGTGGTCCTGACCGTACAGGATGGCGACTACCCTGCGCGGGACGAGTCGCTCCTGAACGAGATCCCTGCCCACGCAACGGTCTACCGGACAAAAATCTTCGAACCATACCGCCTTTATCGAAAATTCACCGGCAAACAGGCGAACGCGCCCGTGGATGTAGAGAATATCCCGCAAGGGGCCCGCGCCACTTCTTTCGCGGAATCGCTTGCGGGTTTCATCCGGTCCACCTTCTTTATCCCCGATGCGCGTATCGGCTGGTATCCTTACGCGGTGAGCGAAGGGCTTGAGATCATCAAACGGGAGAAGATCGACGCCATTTATTCCTCCTCCCCCCCCTACACAACCTCCCTCATCGCGCAAAAACTGAGTCGGGCAACCGGACTTCCCTGGATCGCGGGTTTTCGCGACCCCTGGACCGGCTTCCTTTCGACCCCCCAACGATGGTTTTTTCCCGCTGCGATTGACCGGTACCTTGAAACTTCGGTCTTCAAAGGCGCCACGATCGTGGAAGCGGCTTGGAGAGGGATTCTAAAAGACGCAATCAAAAAGATACCGGACATCGACTGCGAGAAACTGATTTACCTACCCAATGGCTTCGACAGCGAAGATTATCCGAACATCGCACCCCGGACCGACCGTATCTTCACCGTAACCTACACCGGGTCGATGTACGGCAAGCGGAACCCGGAAACCTTCCTGCGGGGGGTGGAACAGTCGGTGGCGGACGGGGAGGTCGAGCTGCAATCGATCAGGCTCAGGTTCATCGGACGGTTTGGCGGAGACGTACAACAGATGTTCGCGAACTCATCGCTCCGGGAACGGATCGAAGTGATTCCGTACCTGCCACATAGTAAAAGCGTGGAGGAGCTTCTGCGGGCCGACGCGTTATTGTTGATCGTCGATGAAGCAGACCATAGCGAAGAGATTGTCCCGGGAAAGGTCTTTGAGTACCTGGGGGCGGAGCGTCCGATCATTGCTCTTGCACCGGAAGGCGCGGTTGCGGAACTGATCCGGGAAACAAAATCGGGAGTTGTCGCCGCAAACCGGGACATCCCGGCCATTCAGGCCGCGTTCGTTGAATGTTACAGGAATTTTCTCTATCATAGCCGGCAGTTCGAGCCGGATCGAGAAGCCATCAGGAAGTACGACCGGAGAGAGATTACCCGCAATCTCGCGGTACTGCTCGATAACGTTATTCGCCGACAAGCATCCCCCCTTCCAATCCCATGAGCAAAGAACGAAAAGAGCGCGCCCGGTCGCAGTCCTCCGGCAGCGAACAACAGTATATCCCGGAACGGTTTCAGCATCCAGTCGCAATCCTTCTTTTGTTGCTGAGCCTGCTCCTGTTCTTCAACCAGATTTTCTCAGGCGGCAAAGCTTTCCTCGACGTCGACAATATCGCCTCTCACAGCTTCGATACGCTCCTTGCGGATGCGAAGGAGGCTGGAACCTTTCCGCTCTGGAATCCGTACATCTTCTGCGGCATGCCGGCGTACGGAAGCCTTACTGTCACCGGTGAGCGACTCTTCGACCTGACGGCACAGGCCCTGGGGGCCGTCAGCACGGCGTTCGGCTGGATCCTGCTCAACCCCCCTTCCGGCTGGGTTTATTTCTTTTATTTTGTTTTTGCCTCCGGCGTTTACCTGCTCACGTATTCCAGGGTGAAGCATAGAGCGGCTGCATTCATTGCCGCATTCTCAGCCCTGTTCTCGATGTACATCATCATCTGGGTCATGACGGGACACAATACAAAGATCGCCGTCGTGGCATTCCTCCCTTACATTCTCTTCGTGATCGAGAAACTGCGGGAGCGCTTCAGCTTCCCCCTGACTCTGGTGCTGATTCTCCTTCTCCATTTCTCCTTCCTCCCGAGTCACGTGCAGATGATCTTCTATATGTACCTGACCGTCGGGATCTATTTGCTTTTTCTCCTCCTGACATCCCTCTTCCGGAAAAAAGTGGAGGGAGGCCAAACCCACCAATCGGATGCGTGGAGGGGAGTCGTGCGGGCAGGGGTTCTCTTCATACTGGCAACGGCCATCGCGTTCGCAATGGACTCCGACCGCTACCTGTCGGTCTGGGAATATAACCCCTACTCCATCCGGGGTTCTAACCCCATCGTCGCGTCCGCCTCACAGGGGGAGACCAAAACAGTAGAGGGGGGATTGGATTATGATTATGCCACAAGCTGGTCGTTCGCTCCGGGAGAAATGCTGACCTGGATCATCCCGTCATGGTACGGATTCGGTCTGCAAGATTATCAGGGTCTGCTTTCCAATAACCAGCCGACACGAATCAACACGTATTGGGGACCACAACCCTTTACCCACGCGCCTCAGTATATGGGGGTCATCGTGTTGTTACTGGCAATCTGGGGATTCATCAGCAACCGGAGGGATTTCTTTGTCCGCTTCCTCGGTGTGATGATTGTAGTTTCCCTCCTGATCGCGTTCGGAAAAGAACTCCCGATCCTCTATGATCTGATGTACCGGTACTTCCCCATGTTCAACAAGTTCCGCATTCCGTCTATGATTCTTGTGCTGGTACAGATCTTCGTACCGGTGCTCGCCGCGTACGGGATCGTTTCCCTCGTCAGGCTCCGGGAAAACTTCGAGCCCGGACAATTAAAGAGACTGAACAAGATTCTTCTTGGCGGAGTCCTGGGCCTCTCCGGCGTTCTGCTTCTTATCAATTTTTCTTTTGAAGGGCTCCTCCCCCGACT
>DKJQ01000375.1 GCA_002454845.1 Ignavibacteria bacterium UBA6688 | reverse complement strand
GGTTGTGTTTTGCTCGCCGCAGAGTTCGCAATGACTGTGTTGCTTGTTTTTGAGACCGCTTTTAGTCGCACATGGAACATGGGTCCGGGAATGCGCTGTTCCCATGAGGAGTTTTTTCGAAACCTGCTTAAGGAGATGAAGTGGCACGACCGGTCATGATGATTCTGGGATTGTGTTTGAGCGCGTTCTTGATCGGCCGACCGAACGGTGAAAACGATCAGCAGAGCAAAAAGGGATCGGAGGTTTCCTTCGCGGAAGACCTGTTCCCCGTTATCAAGAAATATTGCGCCGCGTGCCACTCACAAGAGGCAGACCATCCGAGCGGTCTTTTCATGGAAACGTACGAGGATGTGATGGGGGAGGGGAGGCATGGCAAAGCGGTAATCCCCGGAAATGCCGGCAAGAGCAACCTGTATCAGAAACTTCTTCCCGCACCTCCTTTCGGTCGCGTCATGCCGCCGTCAAGGCGCATCAAGCTGACACCCGAGGAGATCGAGTTGTTCCGGCGCTGGATCGACCAGGGGGCGAAGAACAATTAATGGAAACCATCAGCTCCTCGCTTTTCCACAAGATCGTCCAGCCCGGTGTTGCCAACGCCGGACCGCATCCTGCCGTCATTCTTCTCCATGGCCGGGGGACGGATGAGAACGATCTCTTGGGACTCGCTTCCTATCTTGATCCGAGATTGTTCATCGCCAGTGTCCGGGCTCCCTTTGCCTTCCCCAACGGCGGTCATACCTGGTACGAAATTATCGAAGTCGGGACGCCGGAACAGAGCCAGTTTGAGGAAAGCTATCAACGCCTGCTGCAATTCATCACGGATCTGAAGCAAGGATACCCCGTCGATCCTCAGCGCGTGTTCCTGCTCGGCTTCAGCATGGGAAGCGTGATGTCGTTCGCCCTCTCCCTTTCCCGTCCGGATCTCGTACGGGGGGTTATCGCGCACAGCGGTTATATTCCCGAACACATGGCACATCAGTTCCGGCTGAACGCCCTCGATGCGCTTGCCCTGTTCGTCGGTCACGGGACGCATGATCCCGTCATCCCGGTGACGTACGGCAGACGGGCGAAGGAATTTCTCTCGGCAACGAAAGCAGATCTCACCTACAAAGAGTACCCTATTCCTCACACCATGAGCGAAGAGAGCCTGACAGATCTGTCATTCTGGCTCCAACAGAGACTGGATCCCTCCTCTCCCCTTGATGTTCCCGCCAAGAACAGGTAGATTCCATCCCGCATCGGTTTATCGTCCATCCAGCATTACGGGACCCCAGTGAGCAAAAGAAAACGCACCGCCACATCCACATCGAGCTTCGGCACCGGCGGTAGAGTCAGTCACGATTCCTCCAGGTTTTACGACAGCAGGTTGTATCAGGACCGGACCCCGTTGCGGGACGCGACCGTCGGGGAAAACCCCGTTCCGGACGAGCACCTCGACCGCGTTTTCTGCAAAAGCAGTGAAACGATGGATGAACTCCCCGATGCAAGCGTTCACCTTATGATCACCTCTCCGCCGTACAATGTTTCGAAGGAGTACGACGAGGACTTTACACTCCCGGAATACCGCGACCTGCTACGCTCGGTCTTTCGTGAAACCCACCGCGTCCTGGTTCCGGGGGGACGCGCCTGCATCAACGTCGCCAATGTCGGCCGCAAGCCGTACATCCCGCTCCATGCCTACATCATGCAGGATATGCTCGACCTGGGTTTCCTGATGCGGGGAGAGGTCATCTGGAACAAGGCGGGGAGTGCGGGGCCGTCGACGGCGTGGGGGAGTTGGCGGTCGGCTTCCAACCCGACGCTCCGCGATGTCCACGAGTACATTTTGATCTTCACGAAAGAGAGTTTCGGAAGGCCGGGGGCCGGGAAGAAAAGCACGATCGGCCGCGATGAATTTCTGGAATCGACCAAAAGCATCTGGACGTTCGGGGCGGAATCTGCGAAGAGGGTGGGACACCCGGCCCCGTTTCCCCTTGAACTCCCCAGTCGTTTGATCCAACTCTACAGTTTTCAGGGGGATGTCGTCCTTGACCCGTTTGCGGGGAGCGGAACAACATGTCTTGCAGCCCTACGGTCAGGAAGGTACTTTGTGGGATATGAAAAGAAAAGGGCCTACGCAACACTTGCCGCGCGCCGCATCAGGCTGGCAAAAAAGGAAGATTGAATGAACGTTCGAAATGCCGTATATTTTTCCCTCATGAACAATCCATCCATGAAGTGAGAAATCGTATGAACTCCGGAAAACTCCTTTTTCCCCTTCTCGTGTTGTTCATTATTTCCTGTGCCCCCGTTGATGACAGGGACGTTCTCCTGAAGGCAACGGTCCAAACTGTGAAAGAACAATATGCACCCGACCGGCGCGTGGCGGTTTTCGACATCACATGGGAACGCTACGGAAGCGCCCTGGTGGTAAAAGGGGAAGTCGACAACCCGATGGCAAAAGAAGATCTCCTTGCAGCCTTGAAGGAAGCAGGTTCGGCAGAACTTCTCGACAGCATCAAAATCCTGCCCGACCCTGCACTCGGTTCGAACCTCTATGGCATCGTTACCATCAGCGTCGCGAATGTCCGGAGCATCCCGGGTCAGGCGCAGGAGCTCTCGACGCAGGTGATGATGGGCATGGTGGTGAAATTGCTGAAGAAGCGGGGAGGATGGTACTATGTCCAATCACACGACCAGTACCTCGGCTGGCTTGAGGATGATGCATTTTTCATGACGACGGCTGAAGGGGTGGATGCGTGGACGGCCGCTAAGAAAGTCATGACGACAGCTCATTTCGGGATCGTCCGGGAACGCCCGGAAGCCGGCGCATTGCCGGTGAGCGATGTGGTGGCCGGCGCGATGATGAAGATGAACGGCACCCGGGGAGCCTGGGTCGCAGTGGCGTTACCCGACGGGCGGTCCGGTTTCATCGAGCGATCGAACGTTGAAGAGTATGCACGGTGGCGGGCGTCGCGCCGCCTGACTCCGCAAAACGTGGAAAAAGTTGCGAAAATGTTTCTGGGGGTCCCGTACCTCTGGGGCGGAACTTCGCCGAAGGGGATGGACTGTTCGGGTTTCACGAAGACGGTCTATCGCCTGAACGGGTTCGAGCTCAACCGCGACGCCAACCAGCAGGCGGCGATGGGGGAAGAGGTCGCCGTGACCGAAGAATTCGGCAATTTGAACAAGGGGGATCTGCTGTTCTTCGGTCGTAAGGCCTCGGGGGAGCAGTCGGAACGGATCACGCACGTGGGCATTTATCTTGCCAACAAGGAATTCATCCATGCCCCTGGCGGCGCGTGGATTCGCGTAAACAGTTTCGATCCCTCGGCGCCGCATTATGCTGAAGGCTTGTTGAAAAGCTTCGTCCGGGCCCGGCGCATCATCGCCGCGGCGCAAATCCCCGAGGTGGAGAACCGATAGATGCCATCTGCCCTCCCCCCCGAAGGATCCGCCTTGCCCCTGATAACCGATTCGACCGCTATCTTCGTTTACCTGATCGTCCTCATCGGGATCCTTCACTGGATCGCGGAAAAGAACATTCTCCCCTGGTTGTTCAAATATCTCCCCCCTGCCATTTGGGTGTACTTTCTCCCGATGGTATCATCCAACGTCGGTATCATTCCGCAAAGTCAGCCGTTGTATGATTGGATTCGGCTCTATTTATTGCCGACCGCACTTGTTCTCATGCTACTCTCCGCCAACCTGCCGGCCCTGGCAAAACTTGGGGGAAAGGCCATCCTCACGATGTTGATAGGGACCGCCGGCATTGCCGTCGGCGCGATCGTTTCGTTTGCCCTGTTCCAGTTCTGGCTCCCGGAGGAGAGTTGGCGGGCCGTCGGTGCACTGACCGGAAGCTGGGTCGGAGGGAGCGCCAATATGGTGGCCGTGGCATCGAGCATTGGAACGCCGGATTCGCTTCTGGGGCCGATCATTGTGGTCGACACCGTGGTGGGGTACGGTTGGATGGGGATCGTGATTGCGCTCGCGGTCTTTCAGGATCGGCTGGATGCCCATAACAAGGTGGACCGTTCGATCGTCGACGGTCTCAATAAACGTATGAGAGAACTCGACAATCAGAAACGACGCCCTCTTCGGTTTGTCGATCTTCTGAAGATGCTTGCCGTTGGGTTCGGTGTCGGGTATGCCATGCTGCAGCTCGGCCTGTTCCTGCCGGATGTCGGCGCCGTGCTCACCTCGTTCGGGTGGGCGATCATTCTCTCCACCGCGGCCGGCATTCTTCTTTCGTTGACAAAGCTCTCCGAGCTTGAGTATGCCGGTGCCTCGACGGTGGGGAGCGCATTCTTTTATCTGCTGCTTGCGTCCATCGGTGCAAGGGCTGACCTGGAGGGGATTCTCGACGCCCCGCTCTTCCTGCTGATGGGAGTTTGTATCATCGCCATTCACGCAACGTTTCTGTTTCTCGCCGGAAAGTATCTCCACGCGCCGTTGTTCCTGATGGCCACGGCAAGCCAGGCAAATATCGGTGGGCCTGTCACCGCCCCCATCGTGGCAACGGTCTACCAGAGCTCGCTCGCCCCTGTCGGCTTGTTGATGGCTGTGTTAGGGGGTGTTCTGGGGACGTTTGTCGGATTGGCGGTGGCGCAGATTTGTTACCTTCTCGCGGGGTGACCGGGGTGTGGATGGATGTCTTGCTTCCCACTCCCGGCCTTCGTACCTTGTCCAACCCTTCAAAGAGACGAGAAATGAAAAAACACATCCTGCTGATCGATGATGAACCGGCGTGGTTGAAGCTCGTCAGCCAGTTGCTGACGAGCGAAGGGTATACCGTCAAGGGGGTCGCGACCGCGGTGGAGGCGTTGGATCTGTTGGCGAAGTTCAAACCGGATCTGATTGTCAGCGATCTGCGGATGCCGGACATGAACGGTTTCGACCTCCTCGAAAAGATCAAAACCCTTCCCCGGCTCTCCGCCACACCGGTGGTGTTCCTCTCCGCGATCGACGACTTTCATGCAAAGAAGGTCGCGAAGGAACTTGGAGCCGCTGGTTGCATTACGAAACCGATCGAGCGGGGGGATCTGCTTTCCTCCCTGAAACAATTCCTCCCCCGCTAAACGCTCCCCTCCTCAACCGGGGTCGTTGCCCCCGGCCTTCCGGGCCTGTTCCGATGCTCTTGCAATTCTCGCGGCGGCATGGTATTTTTTTACCGACTCAATCACTCTACTCCTATGGGCTTCAGCTTTAAGAAAATGAATCGGTTTCGTCCCAAGCTCGGCCCGGTGGAGCAGGGACAGGTGGTGGCCTCCACGGCGGTCGTGGTGGCAATGGTCACCATCTTTATGGTGCGCGTGTTCGGCGACTACCCGTTGGAATGGTACGTCTTCGTCAGCGTCATCACGGTCGGGATCTTCGGCTTCCTTATCGTCTACTTCACCCTGAATTACGGGCGGCTGCTGGAAGAACAGAAGCAGGAATTGATTGCGATCAACACTATTGCCGCGGCCGTGAACCGCTCGGTGGAAATCAATTATGTTCTGGAGAACGCCCTCCACGAGGTGAAACGGCTTCTCGACGTCGACTTTGCCTGGATCTACCATGTCGAAGGAAACCGGCTTTCGCTGAAAGCGATGCGCGGTGAGGAGGGGCAAAGCGCGGCCATCATCAAGCCCGGGGCCATGGTCGACGATGAGTCGTTGGGTTGGGTCCGCGCGCCCCGCATCGAACAGAGGACCAAAAAAGGGAAGAAAGGCACGGAATGGAAGTATGGCGACGTCGCCGCATGGGCCTCCGTCCCCATGCTCATGAAAGACAGATTTGCCGGCGTCATCGTGGTGGCGAGCAGTGACACCGAGAACTTCACGCAGAAGCAGACCGATCTCATGGCTGCCATCGCCAACCAGATCGGAGTCGCCCTGGAGAATGCCGGTCTCTTTGACCGGCTCCGCAAATCGGAAGAGCGGTATATGGATCTCTTCGAGCATTCTCCCGATATGTATCACATCGTCAACCGCGACGGGATCATCGTCAGTTGCAACCAGACCGAGGCCGACCGGTTGGGCTACAGAAAAGACGAGTTGATCGGGGAGCCGGTACTGAAACTGTACCCCGGCACGTACGCCCCCGACGCTCAACGGCTGTTGACAGAGATTTTTGACAACAACTACGAGGTCTCGGGTCTCGAGGAACAGATGGTGACCAAGGCAGGCGAGTTGATTGATGTCAGCGTCAATACGTCCATCATTTACGGGGAAGAGCGAAAACCTCTCTTTATGCGCGCCGTCGCGCGCGACATCACGGAGAAGAAAAAACTTGAGTCGAAGATCCTCCATGCTCAGCGGATCGACAGTATCGGAAACCTGGCCGGTGGAGTGGCCCATGACTTCAACAACATCCTGACCTCCATCCTCGGCTCCACCGCGATCATGAAGCGGAAAATGAAGAAAACCGACCCTTGGTTTCGATTCGCGGATATCATTGAAACCGCGGCGAAGCGGGGGGCCGGACTGACGCGGCAATTGCTGACGTTCGCCCGGAAGGGGGCGACGCAGTTCCGCCCTGTCATCGTGAACGATATCATCGAAGAAACGCTCCACCTGTTCGAGCGAAGCGTTGAGAAAGCGATCGAGATCAGAACGGAACTCGCGGGAGAGCTCACGGTCATAAACGGCGACGACGGTCAGATTCAACAGGCTCTCTTGAACCTCCTGATCAACGCCCGGGATGCCATGCCGGAGGGGGGAACGATTATGGTGAAGAGTGAGGTCCTGAACTTCGACGAGCTGCCGCAGAAACCGATCGGGGAATCCCGGTCCGGTGAATTTGTCGGAGTCTCGGTCATTGATACGGGGATAGGTATGGACCGGCAGACGCAGCAGCATATTTTCGAACCGTTCTTTACAACGAAGGATCAGGGGAAGGGGACGGGCCTGGGACTCTCGGTGGTCTACGGGGTGGTGAATTCGCATGAAGGATTTATCACCATGCAGAGCGATGTCGGGAAAGGCTCGATGTTCAGCATGTATTTTCCGTTGCTGACAGACAAGGAAAAGCTGCACCGGAGTGTAAAACAACGAAAACTGGTGCGCGGGAAGGAAAGGGTCCTCGTGGTTGACGATGAGGAGCACGTGGGAGAGGTCATCAGCGGGATGCTGGGCGATCTGGGATATGAAGTGACGACGGTGCAAAGCGGCAAGGAAGCGATTGAGCTGTTGAAGCGAAAGAGACGATTTGACCTCATCGTTCTCGATATGAACATGCCGGTGATGGGGGGGCGCGAAACTTTCTACAAGCTGAAAGAACTTCAACCGGAGATCCGCGTCGTCATCTCGACCGGCTACAGCAACACAAGCCTGGACGGATCGCCCCTCCGTCAGGTCGTGGACGGTGTCCTCCAGAAGCCGTATCAACTGGAAGAGCTGTCGCAAACCGTGCGCGCTGCGCTGGAGACGAGGGGCGAGCGAAACGGATGACCCTCCGATGATCCCCCCCGGTCCGGCCTGCCCTTCTCCGGCATTCTTGCAACTCGCCCAAATAATCAGTAATATTTTATAACTGTTCAGCGTGTTCACCCCGTGAGATACCATGAACGGTGCCTTTATCGGCGTTCCTCCGTGTGTCATCGGTGGTAAAAAAATGCTCCCTTGTTTCACGGCGCTGAGTAGGTACAATATTTTCCTGTGACACCACCACGATTTCGCCGCGGTTGTAACCACGCGATCGGACCACGCACTAAGTCATGAGTCTCGAAACATTCGGTCGACAACTCCGCACGTCCCGTGAGCAAAAGCAGATAACGCTCGCGGCCATTTCCGACGCAACGCGGATCAATCACAAATTTCTCGAAGCGATCGAAAACGGTAAGTTCTCGATCCTCCCCCAGGCCTACATCCGTGCATTCCTCCGGGCTTACGCAAAAGCGGTCGACCTCGACGCCGACGAAGCGATTCGCCGGTACGACGAGGAGAATCGCGAGATCCGAAGCGCGGCGGAACAATGGATCGCGCGGTCGAGACCGGCGCCAGCCGCCCCCTCCGACGCGCTCAAACAACGTCCGCCACTCCTGGGTCAACTGAAGCATCGCGACCTGTTTCTTCTGGGTCTGGCCGTCGTTGCCATTCTGGCCGTGGCCTATTTCTCATACCCGACGGCGGATTCGGTGCCACCGGAAACCCTCCGGGAGGTACCGTTCGATTCCGTGGTGCGTGAGACAGAAGCGGCAACCAGTCCGGAGGAACAGGCAAGGCCTGCGACCCTCCCCATGAGTTCCCCCGTATCCGACAGTCTCCGGCTGGAGATCACGACGCTGGATTCCGTCTGGATGACAATCCTCATCGATGAGGACCGTAAAGGGGAATACCTGTTCGCCCCCAACAGAAAACGTTCGTGGGCTGCCAGGGAACAGTTTGTGATCTCCATGGGCAACGCCGGTAACGCCACGTTCCGGTTGAACGGAAAAGACCTCGGGGCACTCGGCAGGAAAGGAGCAGTCGTGCGGGGTGTCCTTATTACGGATGACGGAATTCACGCGCAGCCGTAAAAACCTCTCCGCCATGCCTGCCACCCCCGCCACGATCAAGCACGTTGAAGCCCTCCGCACGAAGCTCCGCGAACACGATTACCGGTATTATGTACTTGCCCAGCCAGCCATTGCCGACGAAGAATATGACCGGCTGATGCGTGAGCTCACGGAGCTGGAGGTGAAGTATCCGGAGCTTGCCAGCACGGATTCCCCCACCCAGCGCGTCGGCGGGCAGCCAACGAAAGAATTTGCCACGGTATCGCATGCCGTCCCGATGCTCAGCCTTTCCAACACCTACAGCGAGGAGGAGTTGCAGGACTTTGATCGACGTGTCCGGTCTCTGTTGGGGAAAGAGCCGTTCCGATATGTCTGCGAACTGAAGTTCGACGGAGCTGCCGTCAGTCTCGTCTACCGGGAGGGCGTGATCGTCCGCGGTGCCACCCGGGGTGATGGGGTGCAAGGGGACGACATCACGCAGAACCTGAAAACGATTCGTTCCATTCCGCTCCGGGTATTCGGGAAGAAGAAGGGGTTGACCGATTTCGAAGTTCGGGGGGAGGTGTACATGGAACGGGAGGACTTTCGCCGGATGAATGAAGAACGGGAGCTGGCCGGTGAGAAAACGTTTATCAATCCCCGGAACTCCGCCGCAGGCACGCTCAAACTCCAGGATTCGAAAGTCGTTGCCACGCGCCCCCTTCGCTTCATGGCCTACTATCTTCGCGCCGAACGGTTCAAGCTTCAGAGCCATTTTGACAACCTGAAACTCCTTCGGGGACTGGGCTTTCCGGTCAGTACCCAAGCCCGGCTTTGCCGGTCGATCGGGGAAGTGACGGCATACTGGAAGGCATGGGAAGAGCGTCGTGAGGAGCTGCCGTACGATATCGACGGTGTCGTCGTCAAGGTCGACCTGCTCCGGCAGCAGGAGCGCCTCGGGTCGATCGCCAAAAGTCCCCGTTGGGCGATCGCGTTTAAGTTTGCCGCCCGCAAGGCAACGACAACGTTGAAGGGAATCACGCTGCAGGTGGGCCGGGTCGGGACGATCACGCCGGTCGCAGAGCTCGAACCGGTGTTTGTCGGTGGATCGACCGTTTCCCGCGCCACACTTCACAACGAAGACTATATCCGGGACCTGGACATCCGTACCGGCGATACCGTCGTGGTGGAAAAAGGGGGGGACGTGATCCCGAAGGTGAGTGCCGTGCTTGCGGAACGACGTGAAGCCGGGAGCAAGCGTTTTGTCATGCCGAAAACGTGTCCGGTGTGCAGTTCAAAAATTTTTCGTCCGCCCGAAGAAGCAAACTATTATTGCGAGAACAGCGAATGCCCCGCGCAGGTCAAGGGGCGCATCGAGCATTTTGCCCACCGGGGCGCGATGGATATTGAGGGACTGGGCGAAGCCATCGTGGATCAGTTGGTCGGACTGGGGCTCGTGCAGAATTACACGGACCTGTACAAGCTTGCGGGGAAGAAAAAACAGCTACTGGAGCTTGACCGGTGGGGGGAAAAAAGCGTTGAGAACCTGTTGAACGCCATTGAAGAGAGCAAGAAGAAACCGTTCGCCCGCGTCCTCTTTGCCATGGGGATCCGCCATGTCGGGGCGGGGGTGGCCAGGCTTGTGGTCAGCCGATTCACTTCCATCGACCAGCTCATGGAGGCCCCGAAGGAGGAACTGGAGCAGGTGCAGGGAATCGGTCCGAGGATAGCGGAAAGCATCGAGCGGTTTTTCTCGGAGAGCCACAACAGGAAAATTGTGCAGAAGCTTCGTGAGGCAAAGGTTCAACTGGAAGAGAAACAGAAAAAAGGGGGGAACAACGCGTCGCTTGCCGGCAAGACCTTTGTCCTGACCGGTACCCTGGCGGGGTTCAGTCGCGAGGAGGCAAGGCAAAAAATCGAAGCGATGGGGGGGAAGGTCACTTCGAGCGTCAGCAAGAAGACGGATTACGTGGTGGTGGGCGAGGAGGCCGGCTCGAAGCTCGAGAAGGCCCGCGAGCTGGGTGTCCAGACCCTCGATGAGAAGGCATTTGTGCGTTTGGTTCAGTAAGGGAATTGGCAGCCGAAACGGCGATCCATCACCGGTTGATGGAGGTTTTCTTGAGTCAAATGAAAGCAGACACGAATGTTTGAACACTTGCGGTTAAAAGCGGGAACGTGGTATGCACGGATGCACTTTCGATCTGCGAAAGACCCGATAGTCCATTTTAACGACGTTCTTTCCTCCGCAAGAAACGCGTTGATTCTCCTTCCTGAAACAGCCCAGGACGATGGGGCCGTCACGGGCGTGGTCGAGCAACTCCGGCAAAAATTTCAAACGGGCAGTATCACGCTGGTATCACCCCGATGGAGTGCGGCGCCGTTTGCAGGTGATCAGGGTTCCACGCTCGTGACGTACTCCGCGGAGGATCTTACCATGTGGTTCGTACCGCGCATGGAGTTGCTTCGAAAGTTGAAAAAGAGTACATTCGACGTGGCAATCGACCTGAATCTCGGCTTCTCGCTGCCGAGCGCGTTTCTTTGCCGCGCATCCCAGGCGCCTGTGCGTGTCAGTTTCACGAAACCCCACGCAGACGAGTTTTACAATTTTCAGGTGAAAGCCGCTCCGGCCCTGTCACTCCAACAGGCCTATACGATGTTGATCAAATGTATGGAAATGTTTTAGCCCGTCGTTCTCTTTCAAGGCATGAGGAGGATGTTATGCAATTTGAAATCAAGAAAAACGGTGAAGCCACCATCCTGAAGATCAAGGAACGGAAGCTGGACGCCAGCGTTTCGCCCGAGTTGAAAGGCGAATTCCTTCTCCTCTGCACGCCTGCCACAAAGAACCTGGTTGTCGACATGACCGAAGTGGAATTCTGCGACAGCAGCGGGCTGAGCGCGCTGCTCATCGCCGAGCGGAAGATGCGGGAAAATGGGGGAGTGGTGCAGCTGGCCGGTTTGCAGAAGAAAGTGCTCTCCCTGATTCGTATTTCCCGTCTCGATCGCGCCTTCCGCATCCACGACACCGTGGCCAAAGCTCTGAAGTCCTGACACTCTCTACCGTTCCGCCACCGACCGTTTCCAGAACCGGAGCAGACCATGAGCTTTACCACGCTGGACTACGTCGTTCTCGCCGTCTATCTCATCGCTATCGCCTCCTTCGGCATCTGGCGCGGCGGCAAGCAAGGATCAGCCCGGGATTATTTCCTCGGGAAGGACAATATTCCATGGTGGGTCGTCTGTTTCTCCATCGTCGCGGCAGAGACCAGCACGTTGACCTTTATCAGTATCCCCGGGCTCGCGTATCTTACGAACATGAATTTTCTTCAGGTCACGTTCGGATATCTGCTCGGTCGTATCGTCGTCAGCATCATTTTCCTTCCCGCATACTATAAAGGAGAGCTGACCACCGCATACGGGTTCCTGCAGACCCGGTTCGGCGCAAAGACGCGCAGCTTCTCCTCCATGGTCTTCCTTCTCACCCGCACGGCGGCGGATGGCGTCCGTTTGTTCGCCACGGCCATTCCCCTGAAGTTCGTGCTTGATATCGACTACCCGCTCGCCATTGTCATTCTTGCCGGAGTTGCCCTGGCCTATACCTACATCGGCGGTGTCCGCGGGGTCATCTGGGTCGATGCAATCCAGATGGTCGTCTACATCGGGGGGGCGTTGCTTGCGGGGATCATCCTGATTGCTCAGCATCCCGAAGGATGGACCGGGCTTACGAGTCTGGCGATGGAGCAGGGAAAGTTCAGCATCTTCAACCCCGGGTTTGGAGAGGGATTCTGGAGTCAGCCCTATACGTTGTTGGGAGGACTGCTCGGTGGGGCGTTTCTCTCCATGGCGTCGCACGGAACGGACCAGTTGATCGTTCAGCGGGTACTCACCACGAAATCGCTGCGGGGAAGCCAGAAGGCCCTTATTGTAAGCGGCATCATTATTATCTTTCAGTTCGCGCTCTTTTTGGTGGTCGGACTTCTCCTCTACGGTCACTACCAGGGGGCAACGCTCGCAGGCCTCGGCCTGACGCGGGCGGACGAGATTTTTCCCCGCTTCATCATCGAGGGGCTTCCTCCCGGAGTGTCGGGGTTTATCATCGCCGGGCTGTTTGCCGCAGCGCTGTCGACGCTTGCCGGATCGATGAGTTCGATGGCATCGTCGACGATCATGGATCTCTACAAGCCGTACTTCGGTGCGAACGTTTCACCGAAACGCGAGCTCTTCCTTGCGCGCGTGGTCACCGTCATGTGGGCCGGCTTGCTGGTGGGCTCGGCACTGTTTTTCATGAACACAAGCCAGACGGTCGTGGAGCTGGCCCTGAGTATCGCTTCGTTTACGTACGGCGGATTGCTCGGTACCTTCCTCCTCGGCGTCTTGTTCAAGCGTCCAACGCAGGAGGATGCGCTTGCAGGATTTGTCGCGGGAATCCTGGTTATGGTCACCGTGATTTCGCTGAAGCTGGTTGCGTGGACGTGGTTTACCATCATCGGCGTTGCTGCAACGCTGATTGTCGGCGCTCTGTTAAGCGCCCTTTCCCCGCGGGATCAGACAAAGTAATGGCATGAGACGCACGAAGCTCCCAATCCCGTCACCCGAACAGAGGACGGAGCTTGATCGTCACATCAAGGGTTACTTCGATTTCCTCCGGCTCGAAAAAGGGGTCAGTACTCATACCGATGCCTCCTACCGGTTCGACCTCAAAAAGTATCGCGACTTCCTGCTAAAACACGACGTCCACTCCCCCGCACAGATCACCCCGTCGCACGTCAGCGGTTTCATCCAGGCACTCCACCCGTCCGGCCTCTCCGCCCGGACAATCGCGCGTACACTCTCCGCCGTCCGCGGGTTCCACCGCTATCTTGTGGGTGAGGGTCTTCACGACGATGATCCGACCCAGGAGATCGACGCACCAAAACGGACCAAGCCGCTCCCGGGTGTCCTTACCATAGCAGAAGTTGAGGCGATTCTCGGACAACCGGATTCCCGAAAAACGCTCGGCCTGCGCGATCGCGCCATTCTCGAGGTGCTCTACGCAACAGGAGTCCGGGTTTCGGAACTGACCGGCCTGACCCAGATGAATTTGAAATTCGAGGAAGCGTTGGTCCTGGTCTTCGGGAAAGGGGCGAAGGAACGCCTGGTCCCGATCGGCCATTCCGCGATGGACTGGGTGAGGAAGTACCAACGCCACGGAAGGGTTCACCTTGCGAAACCGGACAAATCGTATGATATCCTGTTTTTGAATTTCCGTGGCGGAAAGTTGTCCCGCGCGGCGATCCGGGACATGGTGGAGAAGTACGCGACAATGGCCGGCGTGAAGAAAGAAGTCCACCCGCACACCTTCCGACATTCCTTTGCAACCCATTTGCTTGAAGGGGGGGCCGATTTGCGTGCGGTGCAGGAGATGCTCGGTCATGCGGATATCGCCACGACACAAATCTATACGCACATCGACCGGGAATATCTCAAGGAAGTCCACCGGTCGTTCCATCCGCGGGCTTGAAGACCGCTACCCCTGTTGGTAGTGTCCTGTTTTCAAAAAAAAGGCCCGGCACCCTGAGCGAAGTCGAAGGGCCGGAGGCTTATCACAAATAGATGCGAAAGCATCTACCAATTGGGATCCGTGCTTAATCTATCGTTGGCCCTTTCCAAGAAGTAGCCCGCTACGCCGGCTTCATCCGTAGGCCTCCGGCCGTTCGACGGA